>JAGLOF010000025.1 GCA_023139105.1 bacterium | reverse complement strand
CTGCCTTGCTTCTTTCAGTAAAGCCGCTTCACGTTCAGCCTGATATTCCGCCTCTTTCCCTTCAATATCACTTAGTAGATTTTTTGCCGTTCTATGGTCTGGCTCAAGGTCCAATACACTGCCAACCTCCAAACGTGCATTAAAATAGTCGGCCTTATCAAGAAATTCTCTGGCATCGCGCAAACCCTCACGGATCCGTCTCTGCCTGTCAGACTCTAACCTGGCCTGAAATCTTGTTTCAATATCATGCTGACGTATTTCTTCTATTTTCGCTCTCTTATCAGAAAGAGTCGGCCCCATATGTATATTCAATGAAAATCGATGAGTCCATGGCATTAAACCGTATCCATTCAACTGACCCGTAGCATAATCAAAAGATATATCAGCATAACGCACACCACATCCAAAGGTCATCTGACCATTATTAAGACCGGCACGCACTGCTAAAATCGAACCAAACATAAATTCTGCACCCATGTGATAACGCATTTCTCCCAATTCAGGCTTCTCTATATCTGCTATCATTAACATACGGTTGTTCTGCCCGAGCTTGAATATCTTTGCCATACCACCGCGTAATGTCATTGGAATGGCCCTGGTCTGTGTTCCCAGGCTTAATTGAGGATGCACTATACTATGAGCCGCTATTCCAATATGCAAATTTGATAACAATCCGCTTTGATGTGGCAACGCATAATGTATACCGCTGTTTAATCCAAAACCGTTTGTAGACCAATCTCCTAAAACTATACGATTTGCTTCAAATGCAACACCGACAGCAAGGCCTTTATATACACGCAATCCATATGCAAGATTCAGCTGACCCCACCAGTAATCCATATTACCCAGGTGATCAATTGTCTGATCCGACCACTCTGTTCTTGGAATATCATCTGTACCTATTCTAACAACACCTATACCAAAAGTCCCTGTTGCCAATGTAGGAATGATTAAGCCGCCATACTGATACTGCGTACCTTCAAACAATGTTGACATGGAAACACCAAACAGTTGTTGATCAATAACAACCATGCCAGCGGGATTCCAGAACATTGCCGAAGCATCTTGAGGAAAAGCAACAGCAGCATTTCCTAAGGAATATGCTCTGGATTCTACTCCAAATGTAAATGGAGTCTGTGTTCCATCACCGATCAGTTGTGCAAAGATCAATGTTGTTTGAACATTCAATAACAACGCTATTTTTATAATGTGTTTCATTTTTATATCCTTCGAGCAGCTCATAATATTTACCTAAAAAACAACAGCAATCTTTGTTGATACAATAGTGCCACTACCTGTTTTTAAATAACAAATATAAACGCCATTCAATACTCTTTCACCATTAGCAGTGCGGCCATCCCAGGTTACTTCATCAGACCCCATGCCATGTAAACCGGCAGCACCCTGAGGTGAACCCTTATCATATTTTTTCTGCCACACCAACGCACCGGTCAAAGTAAATATCATAAAACTTACATCAGTTGATTCCGGCAAATTATATACCAAATAAGTTTCATTTTTTTCTGTCATGCCAAAGGGATTTGGACATGGTATTAACGAAACATTATTTGTATTAACTATTTGATCACCACCCATAATCTGATAAGGAAAACTGATAAAATCTACAAATTCAGCCCCCGTTACATCAAAAACAAGAATCTCAAGAGATGGTGAATATTCATCTCTGACTTCAATAGAAGATCGATCTCTTAAATTTAACAGAAATTTTTCATCTGTATCACGTTGATGGATATCACCTAAAATTGCAAACACTATAGTATCTTTGGCTGCAACAATTGCCTGGCGGGTAAATGGAATTCTAAAGGGATTCACATCACTAATCTGCCCCTGACCCAGTTCACCGTATACATCAGTCTCATTTGGCACCCACATGCCACCTTGCTTTTTCATACCGACGATTCTACAGCCTGATAACAGTGTTGAAGGTATTATATCATCACCCATGGGTGTTTCTAAATAAAATCTAAGCGCATTAAAAACCACTCCGTTAGCACCCGCTTCACCCCTATTGACAAATTCATATGCAGCAAGCCAGATATCCTTTTCACCGGGAGCAACCAAACCATCCATTTCAGCTGTCCTGGGCAAAACATTTACAGACAACCATGCCCCGACAGTGGTCATTGCAACCTTATCCTGCAACTGAGCTACATAAGCAGTTTCAGATGTATTCTCATCCAAAGGAACAGTCGACAGCTGCGCCACAATACTGATAGCATCCTGAGTGGGCTGAATCGGTGCTTTCACCTGCCACTGTACTTTTCCGTTTACAAATATCTGTGTAAACGGATCAGAAGTCTGATACCCACCGGGAAGCGACGTCAATTCAGCCGCAGCCTGGCCGACCACATTGGCTGTACCTGTATTGGAAAGTGTTGCGGTTACAGTGAAAATTTGCCCCAAAGAAACAGAGTTATCCGATGTCTCCATAGTCATCTTCAATACAGCCCTGGAAACAGTAGTTACTTCCAGTATATCTCCCTGACCTACAATATTCCGTGTTGGTTGAAATACATCATATCCGGAAACAATCAGTTGAATGTTTCTGGCTAATGCGGCTGTTGCAGGTCCTTGTATATGCCAGAATACATTTTCAGTATTCACTGATTTAATAAGATTATCCGCTGTAGTATAACCGGGTGGCAGTGTTAAGGAAGCTTCAATGCGATCTATATTTTCAAAGGCGATTACTGCATTTACTATAAAACTTTGTCCTGTCGACAAGATACCGTCTTTAGCGCCATCGGGTGATTTGATTGACAGAATACCGCTAAGAGATGTTGCCACTGTCTGCACATCTACACTAACCGTCGGCTGCGCCATCATAGCTTGCAACTCTGAATTTATTGCTGTAGGAATTACCTCTTGAATCACATAAATCGTACGTGGTGATTCATGAGCAACAACAGATGTATGTATTAACCAGGAGACCTGTTGACCTATAAGAATTGACTTTATTTGATTCTCACCTGCTTCAAGTGTATAGCCATCTGGCAGTACTACTTTTACCTGGCCGGTTTCACCTACGGACTCCTGTCCCAGATTGGACAGAGTAGCGTTCAATGTAAATACCTGGTCAGTAGAGAACTGGCCGTTAGCATTATCCAGGTTTAATCCGAGTACAAGAGAAGCCGGCGTCTGAATATATACTACAGCACCGCTATCCAGAGCAGGCCCTATAGGAGCAGCTGTATTTGATGATGCTAATGTGCCACCTGAAATAACAGCATTAAATGTCTCGCCTCCACTTACTGCTTCTAATGTGGCTGTTACCTGAAAAACAACGGAGTCCTGTGCTTGAGGTCTTAATCTTGCTATTGTTTTCCGACTATTTGAAATTAATGAATTGCCATTGCCTGAGAGATCGATCTGTATATCACGAATTGTCTCACCCAAACCGTTTTCCACCTTAACTACAACTTCAAACGCCTGGGCGGTATTCACACTTGCATTGCCCGCGTCATTTCTGTTAGGTGCTCTAATTGAAGTTTGAATAATTCTGAATTCAGTCTCTGCTTCTACTTCTATTGTGCTGCTTTGACTGGCAGATACAGGCTGTAGAGAATTTTTATCAACAGCATCAATAAAGCATTGAACATCAATATTTCCACCAAGCCGTCCAGTACTCGTCACCAGATATTTCAATGTATCCTGTGCTCCGGCGGCCAGAAACATACCCCCCTTGGCAAGTTCTGAGGGCAGTTCAACAATATAATCCTGCTGCCGGACTCCTGATGCAAAAAATCTTATATCATCGACACCGGGTACAGCCATATCCAGTCCTGCACCGCCTGTATTTACCATAATTACATCAATTGACCAGGGATCAACCTGACCGGCAATAACCGAAGTGTATGATATAGCAACTTCACTGATAATCAAATTTCCCGGCTGCTGGATATTTATCTGTGTGCTATTTAATGATGGATTAACCGGCCTGTCCGATATTAATCTTCCGGTATTATCCTCTTTTCCGCCAGCCGAGGCAGTAAATGTTTCAATAGGATTAGCAGAAGGCGCTGCTTGAATTAGAATGTCTACACTGTCTCTTTCACCACCTGACAAATGAGATATTAATCCTGAAGGGCCCTGTGGAAATGCTGAAAATCCTCCCGAAGACAAAGAGACCTGCACATCATGGATACCATCTACTGGAGAAGTACCTAGCAAATTCTGCACATAAACACGTACCCAGAAGCTCTGACCCTGGTTCACAAAACTTCCATTAGGTGCCAGACTGACAACACCATCTATCCGTAAATCAGGTTCCAACTCAAGCCAGACTGATCCGGTGCCGTGGTCAGCTGTATTATCTGCAATCGATTGTAGAGAATTAAGTTCCTGACCGCTTAGCAATGCAGAGATAATACAATTTCCGGTATTATTCTCACCACTGTGCGAGATCGAAAAATGCAGTGTATCGACAGCTCCTCCGGCAAGTAACCATCCTCCACTATTCATATAATCCGGCCTGAGAACCGTCCACTGACTACCTATTGAAAATGAAAGAACATTATCAACGGCAGCTGAACTTATAAGCATATCAGCCTGTCCGGTATTTTGAAGTATCACATCTACATACCATGGAACATCCTGTCCCGATGTAACGGAATCTTGTGATACTTCAATTTTTGCAATATCAAGTACAGCCGCAGTCTGGACAACTATACCCATAGAAGCGGAAGCAGGCACACTTTTCCCCGTATTACTGTCTCGACACGTTACTGTTCCTGCAATATGAATATCACCTGTGCCGCTACCGGTCTGTTGAACAGTAACAAGTACAGTATCAACACTGCTGCCCGCAAGAACTGCAGTTTGTGAATTCATAAATGCCGATGGCACAGACACTGTATAATCCAACTGCGATTGACCGGTTAAAATAAAGTCAATATCTATTTGTTCTAATGTTGCTGAATGGCTGGACAGATTTGACAAAGCCATCTTTAAGGTCCAGTTACGAGTCTGCCCGGCAGTCACCGAAGCCTGGGAAACCTCCGTATAGACAATGCGTATACCCGGTGGCTCGGCAAGATTGAATTGTGCGCTCTGTCCGCTTTCAGTGCCACCACTGCGAACCACTCTTATCCGATCTCCGGAAACAGCCTGAAAAACCGTCACATTGCCACTCCACTGCCCATTCACAAAATTACCACTTACAATTGGTTGAACAGTTCCACTATTATCACTAATATCAACTGTACCCGAAAAAGATGGTGCAATATTTCCATAATTATCCAGTGCACTCACATTTATAGAAAATGGATCTCCCGCAATTTGATTACCACTGATATTAACAGAAAATTCGTGAAGACTTCCAGCCTGGACATTAAAATAATTTGATATGCCTTCATTACCGGAACCATCCAAAATTCTTAATCGTAAATTGTTCAGGTTCTGGATTATGACAAGCTGTTCTGTCCTTACACCATCTGTAAAATTACCACTTGTAGATGGAGATATTGCAACTGCACCGGTTATCTCACTCAAGTTCACATAACCGGAAAATCCCACAGCAACATTACCAAAATTATCTCTAGCTGTAATTACAGCCGTAAATGATTGACCAACTACCTGAGGACTCGGTATTAATCCAATGGTAAAAGCGGCAACATCGTCGGGTATTACATCAAAATCATTTGAAGTACCGGATTTACCCTGAGCATTAATTGTCAGGGAATTATTATCCAATGCCTCGGTAACTGTTACCTGCGCTGTAAAAGAACCATTTACAAAGTTAATCTGCCTGGGAGTATTTGTAGCCGTTTCATCAAATAGGACAGCCGTACCATTAAAACTTGTTACAGTGTTATTAGCAGCGTCCTGCGCTGTAAATGTAACGCCAAAAGGATGCCCTGCAACCTGAGTAGGTGCAATGGCCGATATATCAAAATGATCAACTTGTAGCGGCGTAACATCAAATGTATTCGAATTACCTGTCTCGGAGCCGCCATTCCGGATTACTGTTATATAATCATCGGATTGTGTTTGAGAAATAGTGATATTACCTATCCACACACCGTTTAGAAAGCCATCACTACTAGTTGGTGTAATACCAGTGCCACCATTGTGTGAAATATTTACAGTATTACCCGAACCATTAAAACTTGTTACGGTATTATTCTGATTATCTTTGGCCGTAACAGTAATTGAAAATGGTTCACCAGTGGCCTGGTCGCTTATTGTTGCAATTGTAAAATGATGTAGTGCTCCCGGGACAACATTAAACAAATTAGAATTCCCAGTATGAAGCTGTTGGTCATTAACGGAAATAGTTATATCATTGTTGGCCTGAGGTATTGTTACAGTCTGAGTTAGCAAACCGTTTATAAATGCGTTACTGACAGCAGGGGAAATATTTCCTGCAGAAACTGAAATCTCTACTCCACCTGTATAACTGTCTACTATATTGTTATAATTATCTTCGGCCTGCACATTAAGTGTAAATGCATTTCCTGCAAGTTGCGGACTGGGTATATTTTGAAAAGTAAAATGATGCAGACTACCCGGAGTGACAATAAAGGAATTGGATTGAGAGCTTTCTCCTAATCCGGCAACTGTAAGCTGATTAGCCGCCGTACTCTGTACAATGACAACATTACCTGCCCATGTACCACCTGACAGTGTTACTTGAGAAGGAGCTATACTCTTTGTAACGTCTATTATATTAAGTACTTCATTATCAACATTGACAAGATTATCATTTACATCCAAAGCTCTTATAGTTATGGCAATTGCATCTCCGGCCACTAGAGAAGCAGGAATTGCAGAAATTTCAAAATGGTCTACAGCATTGTAGTTTGCAACCACATTAAAAGGTGCTGACTGACCCGTAGGAACGGAGCCCTGATCTGCAGTGATTACATTATTTTGCTGAACAGTAATTATCTGGACATTGCCAGTCCATATACCGGCGTTAAAATTATCTGTATTTGATGTACCTGTAGACTGCACAGTGAGAGTGCCTGTAAGATCTGTCAAGGATACAGCATTTGTAAATGAAATGACAGTATTATTATATGCATCAAATGCTGATATGGATACCAGAAAAGGTGCACCGGCATTTTGACTTCCAATAGATGAAAAAACAAAATGATCGACAGTGCCTGCAACTACATTAAAATATCCTGAAGTGCCGCTTTGGCCTGAACCCGTTACAACAATACGATTATCCGACGAGCTTTGTGTAATTTGAACATTTCCGCTCCAGACACCGTTTACAAATGCCTCTGTGTTTGATCCGGATGTAGAAGGGACTACAATTGTCCCTGTATCATCAGCCAGACTGGCTGATCCGGAAAAATTGGTCTGCACATTATCAAATCTATCATATGCTGCAATTGTTATTGAAAAATCAGCTCCGGCGCTTTGCGGACTGTTAATAGTGCCAAAAGCAAAATAATCCAAAGCAGCGGGACTGACTATGAAATCATTGGAATCTCCGGACTTACCACTCTCAGACACAGTTATGTGATTTGAGGCATGCGCTTTTTGTACATTGACATTACCCGTCCACTGTCCGGCAGTAAAATTTGTAGTCTGGCTGAGAGAAAGTGTTCCTGTTAAATCAAAGAGAGTGGCTGTTGAAGCAAATGAAATAGCTTGATTATCATATTCATCCATTGCAGTTATTGTAATGGAAAAATTATCACCGGCAGTCTGAGTAGAAACAGTAGATATGGAAAAATAATCCATACTTGCCGGTGTCAGTGAGAAGGCGGCGGAAACACCTGTGTCAATAGTAATGTCTGCATTAGTTAAAGTAGTAACTGTTACTGTATATGGGGATGCCGTTGTATGATTGGCGATATTGATCAACTGTATTGAAACCGGAGTACCGCCACTGACAATGCTGCCTCCTGAACGTGTAATCGTAATTCGTCCGGCATTAGAACTAAGGCTGAGAGATCCATCCAGATCATTACTCGAAACAAGGGCCAGAGGTGAAAAATCAAAACCTATATCATAATCAATCCAGATCTTGGCATCCAAAGGAAGATTATTTGCCAATGTAAAGGACAATGTGTGAATACCTGTCGCTCCCACTTCAACATTAGCAGGTGCCAGGGATACGCCTGTTAATGCACCTTGTGCATATGCGGCATTGAACGACATCAGCATAATCATTATGCCAACGATGACCATATACAACTTCTTATTGCCCATTAATTTAGCCCTATTCGATACAACTAAAAAGAATTATTAAAAACATCTGTCTATATCAGATTTAAAAATCAATTTGCGAAAACAGCAAAAAGCAAATGTTGTACCAAAAAATGAAATCTGAGCAAAACATTCTATATCTTACTGAAACTCATTGAATTAACAGTGGGGATTTTATTAAATATTTACATTAAAAAGGTTAGATATGATTAGAGGTGGACGAAAATCAACCACCTATTTTAGTAACGCTCGTATAAGAATTAGGAAACCTCTACTATCATTCTTTGTCAATTGCAAGTTACGTTTAGCACGTTTTAATTTAACATCCAGTTTTACTGCCATCTCAAACTGCCTGATAGCCTTGACAATTAATTGGCGGCATTGTAGTAAATATGCAATTCCAAGATGATTATGCCACTGGGCATTGTCTTTATTCGTTGATATTGATTTTTCCAAATCTTTTACATAACTATCTATTACATTTGAATCTCTACCATTTTCACCATAAAGATAATTTAGATAAAATTGATCATGTCGTATCTCAAATTGTCGTTCAGGTAAAGCCTCTATCCATTGTTCAAGGCTCTGTAGAGCTATGGCCTTATTACGTTTATGAAGTGCCCTCACAATCTTTTCTGCTATGACATCTCTGGTTGATGCTCTGTACATACCACGATTAAGCGATTCTCTGGCCTTTTCAAACAGAAGGGTTTTACCTTCTTCATCATCGCATGAGTCAATTGCCAATATAAAACTTACAGAATACAGCAAATAACATTCAATCCTCCCCGGATCATTTGTTATTGCTTTTTTAAAAGAGGTATGTGCTGTTTTCCATGCTTTTTTATCTAAAGCGATTTCACCTTTTTTTATCCAAAGATCAGCATTGACAGGTTTTGTCTTCAGAGATGGCAAGATTGTATCAATAGCCTCTTTGAGTCCACCCCTCAGACGATAAGCCTCTGAAAGGCTGCAAAGAATTTCCGTAGAATTGGGATCAATAATGATGGCCAGTTCAAGTTCGCTTAAAGCTTCATCGAGAAGACGCCACTTTAAAAAAGAACGCCCCAAAGCCAGTAGGCTCGGAGCGTGACGAACCGTTTTTATCCGAACTGAAATTTGATATAACATTTCAATTTCAGAAATATGAAGTTGATGAAAATTCTTACACTCTTCAATTATATCATTTAATAAACTGCCTTTAGGGCTAGTCCTTGAAATACGCCTTAATACACGGCCACCGTCAAAAAGTGTATGAACATATTCTTTCCTGTCCTCTGACAGATGTGTCTGAAGATGTAGTTGTCTGCTTTTTACATCAATATTATCAGAAAAATTAACACGCTGTATCATTGTAATCCTTAAAGCCTATGCCATCAGCGCACAAATTGCAGCAACATTGACAATATCATCAATACTACATCCTCTGGACAAATCATTGGCAGGTTTTTTTAAACCCTGAACCACCGGACCAATTGCTTCAGCACCGGCAAGTCTCTGTGTGAGCTTATAACCAATATTTCCTGCATTTAAATCCGGGAACACTAAAACATTAGCTTTCCCTGCAACACCAGAACCCGGTGCCTTTTTTGCACCTATTACTTCAATTAAGGCTGCGTCCAGCTGAAGCTCTCCATCAACAGCCAGCTCCGGTGCACGTTCTTTTACAATTCGTGTAGCCTCCTGCACTTTTTCAACCATTGGGTGGCTGGCACTGCCTTTTGTAGAAAATGATAACATTGCCACATAGGCATCATTACCGGTCAGCCTCTTATGAGTTTCGGCAGATGAGATGGCAATACTGGCAAGTTGCTTTGGATCGGGATCCGGTACTACTGCACAATCAGCAAAGGATACAGGTTGATCCCATCCCGGTATAAGCATTAAAAATGAACTGGATACGGTTATAATATTTTTTTTCATGCCAATACACTGAATTGCTGCACGCAGTACATCTCCGGTTGTATTTAAAGCACCTGCTAACGAAGCATCAGCATGATTCTGCCTTACCATCATTGCCCCATAATACAAATGATTGATCGTGGTTTTCCTGGCCAATTCGGGAGTCATGCCCTTATGTTTTCTGAGCTCAATAAATGTTTCAATGTAATCTTCCAAATAATCACTTTGACTTGGATCAATTATGTTAATTCCATCAATACTGACGCCAAGATGATCTGCCTCCTGCCGTAAATTACCTCGTGGATCCAGTAATGTTACTTTACATATTTTCTGCTGAGTCAGTCTCTCTGCAGCATAAAGCATTCTCTCATCTTCCCCCTCCGGAAGCACTATATGCTTTTTTAATGTTGCAGCTTTATCTCTAAATTGTTGAAGCAAGTCCATTAATTAGCTCCCGGGGATCAAGATTTAAATTAAGCTAGTTTTTCCATCAACGCTTTATGAACAACGGCCGGAAGAAAGTTACAAACCTCACCTTTGTATCTTGCAACTTCCTTAACTATTGTAGAATTTATAAAACTAAACTCTACACTGGGCATTAGATAAACAGTCTCAATATCCGGCATTAACTTCCTATTCATCAATGCCATTTGAAATTCGTATTCAAAATCCGACACAGCTCGTAGTCCACGTATTAAGGCACAAGCACCTCTTTTCCTGGCATATCTTACAGCCAGATCATCAAATATATCCACTTCTACATTTGGAAGATGAGTGACTGTGGCTTCAGCCAGGGCCTTTCTCTCTTCCAGAGAAAACAATGGTGATTTTTGAAAGTTTGTAGATACTGCTATGATAAGTGTATCAAATAATTGTGCCGCCCTCTGAGCAATATCAAGGTGTCCATTGGTAACAGGGTCGAATGTTCCGGGATAAATGGCTATTCTATTCAAGTTAAACTCCATAAACAGAAATATAACATGCACCAAATCTTCTTTGACGTTCTAAAATTAGTGAGTGATCTCCCTCATCCGGATCATGCTTTTCATGTTCAACAATCAAAGGGGCATGTTTTAAAAGGAGATTGTTTAGATTAACATTTTTAACTATTGCCTGACGATAATTTTCTTTAAAAGGTGGATCAGCAAGAATAAAATCGAATTGGTTTTGCTGCCTGCCAAGATAATCCAGATTCTTAAAAACATCACCTTGCAATACAGTTGATTGGTCAATGAAAGAGCAGAGACTTAAATTTTCATTTAACAGTTTGAGACTGCCTACAGCCTTTTCAACAAATGTAACGTGCCTGGCACCCCGGCTTAATGCTTCAATACCCAAAGAGCCTGTACCCGAGAAGAGGTCGAGAACATTTGCGCCCTCGACCTCACCTTGAAGGATATTAAAAATAAATTCTTTTACTCGTCCAGTTGTCGGCCTAAACGTCAAGCCATCAGGACTTTTTAGTTTACGGCCTCTGGCAGAACCACCCATCACACGTTGCAACCAGAACCACCCTTCATACTAAATATTTCATTCCATCATTGCATTTATTACAATATAAGACGATATTCAAAAGTCACTTTAATCTTACTGGCTTTAAAATCTTTATAATTAGCCGGTGCAACATTCATTTTAGTAATATAAAAGTTGCTTCCCAGGCCACCAATACCTTTGAGAAGAGCCTGAAGCTTATTTAAACCACCTGTAAGTTTTATTCTATAATCAACCTGAAGCTTGCCACTTACCTGTCTTTTAGACAATTCTTCTACAGCAATTGTTTTATAACCGGCCTGAGAAGAGGCTTTACGGACAGAACCTGCTATTTCACTTATAGTCTTATATGGTGCCGCACTACCTGTTTGTGCACCGACATTGGTGATAGGCATAATACCTGAAATTACTGCATAATAGATCGTCTTGCCACCGGTACGATGACCTTCCTCAGGAGAGATCTTAACGGATTCTACTCCCAATACTGAACGGATACGGTGAGCCATAGAATTGGCAACTCCCTTGGTTCCGGAGGCATATTCTACAGCAAAAAACTTATTTCCGGAAAGAAACAAACCTGCAAACTGACCAGTATTAGTGAGATTATTTACAATTTTGCCAGCAACGGCAGAATATGCAGCCACATGGCCCAGACCTTCAGCATGTGCAGGAACTGTTACAGGTACGCTCTTCTTATTAATCGATGCTGCAATTGAGTCTTTCTTAATAACCTGTGAAACCCTGTTACTTGTGTCAGCCGGTACAACTGGAGTGCGATCTGCTATGTCCGTTACAACTTGCTCGGATACTATTTCAGCTGGCCTGTTTATACGAGGTTGTAAAATAAAAAACCACACAAAAACAGCAACAACAGCAAAGGCAAGTACACCCCAGACCCATATAGGCGTCCTTTTTACACTACTGTCCCCATAGTCATAATCTGTCTCAGGGGCAATATCCTGTTCATCATCAAAATTTTGAAGAGTTTCCTCATCAAGCAAATCCGAATCATCATCAAAAGAATCCTCATCTAAAGATGAATCATCCAGATCCGTTAGAGGTTCATCAAAATCAAAATCATCCAAGCCGTCTAATGCATTTTCATCATTATTCTCTGGCAATGGAGACATATCCTGATCTTCGTTCTCTTCGTCTTTGAATAGATTGATATCGACCATGGATCGACCCCTCCTATTTAGGAACAAAAACTTGAGTTAGCGGCTTACGGAATTGTAATTGCATTTTGCTTCAATGCCATACCAATGGCAGCCGTATACTGAAGAGACATTGCTTCAGAGCTATTTTGCCTCGCAGCTTCTGAAGACAACTTGACTCTGGAAAGTATTTCAAGACGTTTTACCGGAATCTTAATCTGAGCTGAAACAGCACTAATCAAATCACCGGAAACCTCTTCACCAATAAAATAAATACTATTAAGAGCTTCAAGCCCACTACCAAGGCGATGTCCAAAAATTATTCGTTTTAACTCTTTAATAAGTGCTAAAGCCACATCAGTATACATAGAAGATTTATTGGTTCTGCCAGCTTCATTTACAGTAATATGATTCATTAAAATATAATCGCATTGCTGAATAAGAACGACAGAAATTTTTGCATTGACCATTGATACAATTGCAATCAGGTCATCATTATTAACATCAGCCATCTTCAATAATGTACGGATATAAGCAAAAACATCGATATCAATATCTACCAGTCTTGCCCTCAACCCATGTGATAAAACTTTTAATTGTTCAATAATTATTTTACGAAGCAAAACAAGTAAATACAATGGATGCCCAAGATGAGACGAAACGGGAAGTCGTTGATAATCTATAAAATAATTTTGCAGGGAAGAAATCAAACCCTGCTCAGCTTCCCATTTTAAATGTTTATCCAGCTGGTCCTGACTCAATCCCAAGGCAGAGGGAATTTTTCTTAAAACGGCAAATTCGTGAGAAAGTGTAACACCAAAGCTTGCAGCTCCACCACATTGCCGCCACAGATCATCAATAATTGAGGCATAACCGGCAAAAGATGCGCCCTCTTGCATAAACGCCGAAGGGCCAAAAGGTTGCACAAGCTCCCTGCTGGCCATAGCGTTTATTGTACCTCTCTCTATCCGAATCATAGAAAACCGGTCCGAATGAAGAGAGAGGCTTATAAATGAATTATTACTTCTGTTTGGTTTCAAGATGTTTGAGCTGGAATCAATTCTTTGCCCAGCTCTTTCTTTCATCATTAATATTACCGTGATTCTTCAACACTCCGCCACCAAGAATCTTGACCTTACCGGGAAGAGCAATCTCTATCTCAGTGGTATCGTTTGTAACAGGATCAACACTGATAGCCACTGCACCATCTTCACGAATCTCGATCGGACAGAAAATTTTCAGATATTTTATAGCGGATGTATCAACCACTTCAATATGATAAGGCACATGAGCTGTAGGACAATTAAAGATAGAATCAATTAACACTGATTTAAAAAGATTCTGAACGCCCAAACCAAAGAGAATGGCTCCATCATCAATTTTACGCTCTTGAATTTTGTCCCAGAGCATTGGTGCATCGGGCAGAGCCAGTTCAGCTATAACAGCATCGATTGTCTCTTCACCGAGGATATCAATCCAGGTAATGCCAACGTCCAGTTGATAACGCTTGTTTGTTCTACCGGCCAGTTTCACCTCTTCATCTATCCAAAAAGCAAGATTCTGATGTCTCCACAAACGTTCTTTAACATTTACCCAATAATCTTCACTCTGCAATTCGCCTTCAACCCACGTGGGGAATGCGGTCTCTTCCCAGGTAACGCGGCGTGCACTGCTCCACAGTCCTTCAATAACGTCTTTTGCTAAATCCTCCTCACGCTCAGCATACCAGACAGGATATTCATTAGCCTGAAGACTATCAACTGCAACGCGCCACAGGGAATCACGGATTACCGGATAGATTTGCCTAAGAGAGTCTGGCAATGTGGTTTTTGCTTCTTTTAAGAAACTACGCTTTCTCTCGGCAGTCCAACGCTGCATGATGATGCGCTTCCACATATCTTCATTCTGTAGTACCCAGATATCACGTTCATCTTTCCAAAGTTGTTTGCGATCTTTCATCCAGACTACTTCACGCTCTTTATCCCAGAAACGACTTTTTTCAACTTCCCATAAAGAGTCTTTCTCTACATCGGACAGCAGGTCTATTTGCTCTTCCCACTGTACACGGCGCTGTACTTCCCATTCTTTTTGATCTGCTTTGACCCAGACATCTTCACGCAGAGCTTCTGCTGCCACCGGTCTCATAGCGTCAAAGAAAGATTTCTTATAATAACGATCCCAATATCTGGTCTCATGCAACTTGACACCTTTTCGTGTGACATCATAGATAACACGATCGGCTATACGTTTTGAAATATTATCAGCACGCAACAATTTAAAAAAATTATCTTCGCCCAAAACAAGCGGCCAGGAGATATGGGAGACCATTGCATTCATGGTTGAATCATCAAGATTTAATAATTTTTCATCAAGCGCCTTGATCAACTTGACACCCAGATCATCCCACTTTCCAAGATGCTTCAAGGGCTTACGCGCAGCTAATGTAGAAGCCATGAGCTTCCGCAAATCTGCGGGCATATCCATACCCTTTACCATTGTTTCCAACTGCTCTTCCAAGATCAAATCTTCCCATTTGACCAGACTGTCCATGGCCGCATAGGCTGTTGGAGTTGTTGTGATATAATCGCGAAGCCAGGAGACACTATCAGTATAAGTATCTGCTTCTGACAAACGAAAATTCAACTCCATCTGATACAACGCATCCATACGGGCATGACATATCTTTTCCATTTCTGTTTCTTGCTTCCATACTTTCGACGGATAAAGGATTGCCGCAATAAGACCTACAACTAATAAGACAATTAAGATCTCATATAAGACATTACCTTTGGCTCTTTCTGCCATTGCTTCTCCTCCCTACTTGGGTATAAGCGTTTCCGGTTACTTCTCTCTGGTTATCCTCAATATAAATAAGGGACATTAATTTTTGGACAGTTTTAGGTCCGATCCCTTTAATTGATTCCAACGATTTGATTGTACCGAAAGGACCATGCTCCTCGCGGTAGTTGATAATTTTTTCTGCTGTAACAGGTCCGATACCCGGCAACGATTCCAATTGCTCCTTTGATGCCGAATTAAGATTGAGCCTCATCATTAATTGAACAGGCTCGGATAGCAAAGTACCGGTAGAATCACTTGATATCTGCGGCCCGGCAACTGCTACAGGCTTCCAATCATCTTGTAAAATTTTTATGCTGACTCCACAGAGAAACCCTACGCCAAGAACTCCAACTACCATGGTCTCTTTAGGTGTCAGTCCCTTCAAACCAGATATCTCCAAAACAAACAATACTTGCATTCAACATTAATGTGCAGGCTGAGAAATTACATAAAAATTAAAATATTGCCTTATTTTCTCTCAGCGCAATTCATCAATAATTAATTTACTCGTCATTAATGACCGGAAAAATCTCCTTGTGTTCAGCCAGATCCTCAAAAATACTTTTTAACTTCTTTGGTAATTTTGTCGGAATCCAGACTACAAGTTTTACTAGCTGATCTCCCTTGCCATGACTGTTCAAATGAGGGATTCCACGACCACGCATTCTGAGAATCTTTCCGGATTGAGTACCGGCCTCAATTTTAAGTTTTGCCTTGCCGGACAAGGTGGGAATAGCCACCTCATCACCCAAAACAGCCTGGGTTAAACTCATGGGCAATGTGTATAAAATATCATCGCCATGCCGCTCAAAACGACTATCAGATTTTTCTTCAATAAAAACTATAACATCGCCCGAAGGCCCGCCCTTGGGGCCGGAATCGCCCTCTCCTCGTACTGTCAGATAATTACCGGAAGCAACGCCAGCCGGAATCTTAACCTTGACTGTAGCTTCTCCCTTGACCCTGCCCTGCCCGTAACAGGAAGGACATGGTTTGGTTATTACTTTACCCTCTCCCTGGCAGTTCGTACATATTGTTACATTTACAAATTGCCCGAGTATAGATCTGGTAGCCTGTCTTACCTGACCACTGCCATGACATACTGTACATGTCTTCACATCAGAGTCAGACTTTGCTCCGGATCCCTCACATTTATCACATTGAACCTGCCTGCGAATTTTCAAAGTTTTTTCAACACCTGTAGCCACTTCCCCAAGAGTCAAGGCAAGTCTAATCTGTAGATCATTGCCCCGCTGAGGGCCGGAACGCCTGGTTGATCCACCTCCAAAAATATCACCAAAACCACCAAAGCCATCCATGAAACTGCGGAAGACATCAAAGGGATCAAAGTCGACACCGGCACCGCCAAATCCACTGGCACCACGCATGGAATCATGTCCGAAGCGATCGTACTGTTGACGTTTATTAACATCACGCAGGACTTCATATGCTTCTGCAGCTTCTTTGAACATCTCTTCAGCTTGCTCATCACCCGGATTTTTATCAGGATGATACTTGATAGCCATCTGCCTATAGGCTTTTTTTACTTCTTCGGGACTGGCATTCCGCTCCAGACCAAGCACTTTATAATAATCTTGTTTAGACATCTATTTTGCCACCAGAACTTTTGCATGACGAAGCACTCTATCACGAATCAAATAACCTCTCTCATGCTCTTCCACAATAATATCTGATTCTACGTCAGCAACTTCAACCTGCATCATAGCATCATGCTTGTCTACATCAAAGGGCTGACCAACTGATACCATTGGCTCAACATGATGCCGCTTAAGCAGACGGGTCAATTTCTGGGAAATCATCTCAACACCCTGACGAAATACCTCTGCATGTTCAGGATCATCCGGTATTTTCAAAGAACGTTCAATATCATCGACAACAGGAAGTATATCTTTTAATACTGTTTCAGACGCCGTATCCAACAGTAAAGCTCTGTCTCTTAGCTGACGCTTGCGCATATTATCCTGTTCGGCAACTGCTCGTAATAATCGATCATTCAGCTCATCAACTTCTTTTTTCAAAGAGTCTATTTCTGCCTTATGTGCAAGCTGTGCCTTCTTTGCCGCTGAAATCTTCTTCTTTTTAACACCTGACTTTTTCTTTTTGTCAGTCTTCTCTTCTACCATAAATATAAACAACCTATTCCATTAACTTAAATATTGACTCATGGTTTCTGCCATGGTTTCCACTAGTGGAATGATACGATTGTAAGGCATACGCCTGGGGCCGATCACTCCAAGTCGGCCTACATCAGGCCCTCGCTTATAACTACATGTAACAACAGAAAAATGACGCAACCGTAAATCACTGTTTTCTTCACCAATAGCAACTGTGATTTCCGGCCTGGAAGCATGAAAAAGCTTTATTAAGTGCCGTCTATCATCTATTATGGTGAAAATATCTTGAAGCGGGCCAGCCTGTTGAAATTCAGGATGTGATACAATATTTTTAGTCCCGCTTGTATGAATATCCAGAGGCTCGGTAAAATTGAATAACGCATCAGCTGATAAAGCAATAAGACGGACAAGCTGTGTATATATACCGCCTACATCACTCACACGATCGGCTATACTCCTCTGTATCTCAATCAATGTCAACCCACTTAGACGCTCATTCAACAGAGAAGCAGCGCGATCCAGATCCTTTTGAACTAATTCCGAATCCAATTCAAGTATTACAGTTTTTACCATACGACTACGAACATGTAATACAGCCAGCACTTTATTGAAAGAGAGCGAGATAAGCTCCATTCGATCAAACAGACTCCACGACAGATATGGCGTAAGTACTACACCCAGCTCCTGAGAGATCAAACCTAATACTCTGGAAGCTTCTGCCAATATCTTACGCACATCACCTTGAGCCTCTTCCATGCACTCAAAAATTTCAGCATGCTTATGTAGGTCAACAGGCTCCGGCTTTACAAGGTTATCCACATAAAAACGATAACCCAGATCTGTCGGAATACGCCCTGCAGATGTGTGCGGCTGCTGAATATACCCCTGATCTTCAAGCGCAGTCAATTCATTACGAATAGTAGCTGCACAGCAATCGAGCCCTTTTTTACGGGCCAACTGCGCGGAAGCAACCGGTATCGCATCCTTAACGTAGCTCCTGATGAGCCAACGTAATATATTTATTTGCCGTTTTGTCAGTTCGTTCATAATAAAAAAAAGGGCCTAATTAACCCAAAAATCCGAACATAAGGTACATAATTTACCAGAATCTGTCAAGGTAAAAATCCTTACTCTAATGTAGCTTGTAAATTACGTTGTACTCCAATACGACTGCCCCAAAATGCCAGTATAACACCCAATCCCCATAATCCCATATATAGCATCATAGGCACATCAATCAAATCATTAAATTGTAAATTTATTATAAACACCACGAGCCATACACATAATACTGCAATCATACCGCCTAAAGCTCCCTGGAAAATACCCATAACAAGATAAGGACGACGAATGAAACCTCTGGTTGCACCCACCAGCTCCATGATTTTAATAGTCCTCTGTTGTGATAAAATAGTAAGGCGCAATGTATTTGCAACCAAAAACACAGCCGAGACCAGCACAAGCAAAAACAACGCACCATCAATTGCATATACATAAATACTGTATCGATTAATCAGCTCATAAAGTTTGCCCCTATAGATTACCTCATCCACACCAATATAACTTTCTATGCTATTGGCCACAGTTTCTACACCCAAACCTGTCCTGTGTGTCTGATCTATCCGTACCTGAAAAGATGCCGGCAATGGATTATCACCTAATATCTCCAGGGGATCTTCACCCAACTCCCGTGTAAATCGCTCAAGTGCCTCTGCCTTGGAGATATACACTACTTCCCCTACACCGGTCGTAACCGTGATTTTATTGCTCAATCTGTCAATTGATTCCCCGTCCAACCCGGGATCAAGAAATACTTCTAATAAAATCTGTTCTCTCACATGCGAGACCATTCGACGTAAATTATAGGTCACAGATGCAAATACACCAAACAAAGTCAGCGTTACGGCAATAGTTACAATAGTCAAGACTGAAGAAAGACGAGCTCTCTGTAGTCCAATAACACCTTCACGAAAAGCATAAGCAAGATTCAAACTCATCCGCTGATTCTCCCATCATGAATCTGCATTATCTGAGAAGCCAGGCCTTTAACCAGTTCGGCTTTATGTGTGGCCATAAGTACTGCAGTACCCTTTCTGTTGATACGTTGAAGCAATCCCATAATTTCTCTTGTATTGTCGGGGTCTAAATTTCCTGTAGGCTCATCCGCCAATAATATAAACGGTTCATTCGCCAATGCCCGGGCAATTGCCACCCGCTGTTGCTCTCCGCCTGAAAGCCTGGGAATCATTGCATACCGTTTATGAGACAATCCAACTTCTGCCAATACCTGAAAAACCCGTTTCTTGATACGCTTTCGTTTAACACCTGTTGCCCAAAGAGCAAAAGCAACATTCGCATATACATCACGATCCTCCAGGAGTTTAAAGTCCTGAAATATATATCCGACTTTACGGCGATGAATTGCAATATCATCAGGTTCGGCTGTAGCACTGTTGAGATTATCAACCAGAACAATACCACGCGTAGGTCTAATTTCCATATGCACCAAACGAAGTAGTGTAGATTTACCGGCACCACTAACACCGACAATCCCGATAAACTCACCCAGATTAACATTGAGATTAATCCCTTGCAGAATAGTATGACCACCTGCGCGAAACCATGCATCTTTCAACTGTATCAATCGTCCTCCCGACGAAAAACAAAATGTACTCTACCGGATTCTTCACTACCAGGCATCATGGACATCTCATGAAAGTGACCAATAATTTTCAATCCCGATAGCTCAACTGCAGAGGTCAGAACATCCAACTTATATATTTGCTGTTTATGATGCTCTGTCCAGGTCTGACCGTTATCCAAATGTCTTATTCTTATTCGCGTATGCTGAATCCTACGCTGTTTATCGTACCAGCTCTGGCGGTAATACTTAAGTTTTCCAGCCACCCCTCGCTCGCTGAAACATCTCCAGTAGTCCAATACCAGCGACTCTGTAACCGTATCAAAGATAAATAAACCGCCCGGCCTCAACATTCGTTTTGCCTCTTCAGCGGCCACACGTACTGACTCTACATCCAGATAAAGCAGAACATCATAAAGACACAATACCGCATCCCAATCAGTGCGGAATGGCATGCTGCAAATATCACCGACAACAGCATCTCTACCTAAGCCCCATACCTGACGAACCATGGACATAGAACGATCAAATCCAGCAACTTTAAAACCACGCTGCCATAAATGTTGCATTAATTGTCCTGTACCACAACCAGCATCCAAAAGTCTCCGACCATGCCCGAAATGCGCTATTAAAGACTCAATATATTCAGCCCATCCCTTATAATCAACATGCCGCATCATATGATCATAGGCGGCACCCAGCACACCATAGGGAGGAACACTATTAGCACGCATTCCAAGAGCAGCAGCTTTCCAGGCTAATTTGTAAAGTGGTCCCATCCACTGCGCTCCAATGTTTGCTTACCCGCAGGCGTAATAACTGTCCGGCATTCAACTTCATCGGTCATGGTTCCGATAAAGTGTATTGGTTTCGGCGGCATTGAACTTTTAAATATTTGAGCGTGGTCTGCATTACATGTAAAGAGAAGACAGTATTCTTCGCCGCTATTCATGACAATATCCACAGGATCAAAATTATTGCTAAGAGCCCATGTTTTGACCTCATCCGTAACAGGTATATTCGCCAGCTCTATTTGACACCCCGTGTTTGAGGCGTCGCATAGATGATGAAGTTCGGAACTTAAACCATCTGAAATGTCTATCATCGAAGTAACATTCAACTCTTTTGCCAGCCACAAACCCAGATCAACAGAAGGAACAGGCTTTAAGAAAGCTTCAACCGATAGCGGATATTCATGAATACATGATGATTCCAAAATTTCCAGTCCGCACCTGGCAGAGCCAATCGGGCCGGATAGGCCTATCAAGTCTCCTGATCTGGCTCCTTTACGTGTCACAGCTAATCCCGTCTTAACAACACCCATCAATGTAATATTGATAAAAGCACCGCTAAGTGAACGAGTTGTATCACCACCGGCTATACGACAATTATAATTTAATGCACACTCTTTTAATCCGGTATACAACATGGTAATATCATCAATAGACCATGTATCATCTACTGCCAGCGAAACAATTGCAGCTTCAGGACGTCCACCCATTGCCGCAATATCACTTATACTGGCAGCTAGAGATTTCCAGCCCAATGCATCGAGAGGCGTATATGAACGATTAAAATGAACACCCTCAACCAGGGCATCGGCTGTGAGCAATATCTGGTGCTCAGGTTTGACATTCAACACCGCAGCATCATCACCGATCCCCAAATACACATCAGCACTTGCAGCACCCAGCACTCTGTGCATTTGCCGAATTATATTAAATTCGCCCTGCTCTGACAGTGCCAATTCCGCTAACCTTCAACAATTTTAATATAATATTTTCTTCGACGGGGACCGTCAAACTCACAAAAATATATAGACTGCCATGTTCCCAATAACGGGCGACCGTCTTTAATAATGACTGTCAAAGAAGGGCTGATAAGAGATGACTTAATATGAGCGTCTGAATTACCTTCTACATGCCTGTAACCATCATGTAGAGGAACCAACTTATCCATTTCAAGCAACATATCCCTGACAACGTCCGGATCTGCATTTTCATTTACAGTAATTCCGGCTGTTGTATGAGGTACCCAGATTACGGCAATTCCGCTTCTTGTACCGCACTCATCAATGTATTGACAAAGTTCTGTGTCAATGATGTGCATCTCTGAACGCCCGGATGTAGTAATTACAAATTCTTTAAGCATGAACGTAATGTACAGCGATGCAAGTGTAATATCAACCTTTTTTCCATGTCAACGAACATAGTCTATTCCGGGGACTGGCCAATTTTTTTATTCAGGCCATCAACAATATATACGAGCCGGACAGGAGATATATTTATCTATATCCACATAGGTAATTTTTTTGGGGCCATGTTAAATCGAATGGCAATCATTAAAATTCCAAATACCAAGCTACATATCCACTTGCAAACGCTCTACTGCTTCTTTTGCTGCTTTCACTTCTGCACTATATGAATATTTACCGCACATTTTGATTGAATGTCTGTACGCTTCTATTGCGCGTCCTGGTTGATTAATTGCCTCATGAGCCTGACCGAGATAATAGTAACTTTTATATATCCTTTCAGACGAATCATAGTGCTTGATAATCCTGTGCAATTTCATAGCTGCATTAGTAATAAAATTCTGATCCAGTAATGCTATCGCCCCATTTATTTCAAACATCTCTTTATCAAACGAATCTCTGATTTCAGGGGTTTTACTTTGAGATTTATCATCTGCTCTAACCACTGTTACGCGAGTAATTTGCAGCTTGGAACCGGAACCTGCCGGCAGATTGCGTACTTTTTCAGACATAAGATAAACAAACAACTCTCTTTCGGTAATTCTCCGTAAATCAGCAATATCCAGAATAGTCATATGATCCATTTTAAAAGTTGTTCCATCTTCCAATTCAAGAACAACAGATGCACCTTCTCCGGAAAGAATAGTATCAAAAACACCTAGAGAGCTTCCCGCCCTTACCGGGTTCCATAATTCAGACATGCCTCGCCTTACTTTGACATCTCCCTGAACCGAATAGACATTAACACTCTGTGCACGAATGCTGATTACTGCATTTAGCAACAATATATATATCATGGCTTTAAATTTCATGATAATGCTCCTTACTCCACATCAATAATGCGGACCCAACCCTGACTGAGCCCATTTCTTAAGACAGCGGCTTCCAGATAATTCATGGCTGCAAATTCCCATGCCTTATCAAAACCCTCAGACAATAAAGTGCACTCTACAGGTAACCAAACTTGCTGTTCACCTTTATTATCTCGCAAAACTATTCTTTTTTCATTACCGGTTAACTGTGCCAATTCCGAAGCAGTTAAACCCGTATCCATTAAAAGGTACACATGAGCAAAAGCTTTTTCAGGATCAACAACATCGATAAACGCTGTCTGAATGCCAGCACCTTCAAGAAGAGATGCCAATAAAACAGAGAGATCGTCACAATCTCCACCCTTTAACTCAAGTGTCTCTTTGGCAAACTGAACTCTGTCATCCTGATAGAAAGTCAAATTTGGATCAGAGCGATATTTCAGGCCATGAGCATGCAATTTACCTACAAGAGCTCTTGCGATTTCCACATTCTTTACACAACCTTCAACTGATATGGAATCTGTGACTGGCCGAACCCAATCCAAGACAACAGAGGCCTCAGGCGTCACAAAGAAAGGCAGTCTCTCTATCTCTCCATCCCAACTGTTTCTATGATGGACAGTCAGGGGTGCACTAATTGTACGCCTGTGCGTCACACCTGCACGTGCCTCTATCTCCAGATCTAATGCTGCCTGCTGTCTGGTCTGAAGAGCTGCAAGTGTCTGGCCAAATATTGCCTTTACCGGTATATCCTTTCGCTCTCCCGGTGCAATGCGGATGAATCCCGACTCCGAACTACGTTCGGTAAATCCAACAATTTGACTTATCAAATTTACTTCAATTGGAAAACCTACAGTATTCTTAATGGCTACCATGGCTATGGGGTAGCTCTTATAAAATGGCAGATATGCTGGGTAGATATCCGGTACAATTACCTTTATATCCACAACTCTGAAAAGATTCTTCTTTTTCCCCCACATAAAACCGAGCCCCAGTCCAAGTTCAGTTCCACTTAGATGATTATCGTCTGTGAAATCTACAAAATGAGTCTTGAAGTCCAGATTGACAAAAAACCAGCTGCATACAGCAAGATTCATCCCTATACCTGCATAATAACCCGTTTTAATATCTCCGCCAACAACGACACTGGTTTGAGCACCCGTCTCCATCTCAGTCTCAAAGACCCAGTAACCACCTAAACCCAATGATAGATAAGGGGCAACTATGCTGCCAAATTTCTGCGGCAGAAAATCATAGCGGCCACCGGTTAAAAACATTACCATAGATGTAGTTTGACTTGAACCACCCACCGCATCGGTAATAGTGCCACTAATACCGGCACCGCCAATGGCGGTCTCCAGAAACCATTGACCCGATAGCCTGGTAAAAAAATACATGCTGCCTGAACCGCCAATATTTTCAAGCATCACAGAGGCAACACCGGCTACTTCTGTTTTAAAACCACCGCCTTGATTAGCCTTCCATATTCCACCGTGAAATCCCAGACCATGTGAGCGCGAGAGCCCCTGCCCCCATGCGCCTGTAAAGCTCATAGCGAAAAAACAGCATAGTATTGCTATTTTAAATCTCATTCTAATCCTTGATTCAAATACAGATTTATTGTTGTTTTGAGAGCCGAAATTCATTTTAAAAACGTCCCCACCTGAATAAAAGACCACAACCCATTTCCATTCCTGAATTATGATGATCCGGGTCCATATTTACCATATGGTATCGCATATCCATATTTAACCCCAACCAGCTTAATATCATAAAATCAAATCCTGCAGCACAATAAATACCGGGCACCAATACAGATCCTACTGAAACTTCAGCATTTATTTTATCATGCCTGCTCCTTGTACCAAATACATTGCATAATTGCTTTTACAATGAACATGCAAGGAGAATGCCATGATAAAAAATATCTGCTAATATCTTGATTTTACATGTGTTACGAACTTTTTCAAATTCTCTGTATTACATGTATTCCAGCTAGTTAGTCAATGAATGCGGAAATCTTCCGCGGAATACATCTGTTCATCTTATCCAAAAATGTAGTGATATGAAACCTATTAAAAGCATTGATAACACCATAAAATATCAATCTCTATCCAGATGAATAATTACAGCCTCCAGGGCCGCATGATATTTTTTAGGCAATCCTTTGAAAGCCGAGTGCAGACGATCTCTTGAAACCATATCTCTATCAGAATTTTCCAGGCTCTTTTTTAAATTATCAAGATAAGATTCAAATTTGACATTAAGTTTCTGTAAAACTTCTGCATCTGTTGAATCAGCCAGTTGTTTTACTGCATCTGCCTGATTAAAATCATTATCAACAAATGACTCAAAACAAAGCCCTCTAAAATATTCAGTGATTGTGCCTCTGTCGCGATCCCCCAATAATTTTGCCGTTTGAGATATGGCTGAACGGGAAAAATCAAAACTTCTAAGTGAATTCAACACTTGATCTTCCAGAGGTTGATATGCAGCATGTACTTCAGCGGATATTTCAGCCATTTCCGGAGGCAGATCTGAAACCTGTATCAATCGCCGACTATGCCCCTTTGCCACCATAATCGCCCTGCGTATGGCATTTTCCAACTCTCTGATATTACCCGGCCATGCATAATAGTCCATCTGCTCCATAGCTGCTGTGGATACGCCATCAACTGATGGTCCTGCATGTTCCTTCAAAAAATGTTCTATTAATACGGGCAAGTCGCCATGCCTGTCTCTAAGCGGTGGCAATGTCAACGTCATTCCATTTAGTCTGTAATACAAATCCGCACGAAAGCTACTTTCTTCAACGTCTCTCTTGATATCTCGATTTGTAGCGGCAACAATACGAACACTGCATCTAATAGTCTTTTCACCGCCAACCCGCTCAAAAGCACCTTCCTGCAGAACCCTCAACAATCGCGCCTGAAAAGCCGGTGCCGTCTCTGTGATTTCATCGAGAAAGAGAGTGCCGCCGTCAGCAAGCTCAAAGCGCCCTTTTCTACGCATATGCGCACCGGTAAATGCGCCTTTCTCATGACCGAAAAGCTCACTCTCCAATAAATTTTCAGATAATGCACCACAGTTAATAGCTACAAAAGGAGCATGCATGCGCTCACTATTGCGGTGAATTGCCCTGGCGACAAGTTCCTTGCCGGTTCCGGTTTCACCCTGAATGATGATAGGCAGATCACCCGCTGCTACTGTATCGATTAATTTCAACACTTTTTCCAACGGGCTGCCGGCAGCGTGTATCAATCCGCCATAGGAACGACCTGATAATGTTGACGATGAAGTATAAGATTCAATATCCCGTACTTGTTTTTCAAGTCTGGCAATGTGACGACGGGACCTGGCCAGTTCATCTGATTGCGCATCTGTGCCTGCTGACATCGCCATAAATTCTGCTTCTGCCATTGCCAATGCATCACGACTACCAGCCAGGCGTTGGCGGTAAGCTTCACTTTTGACAAACCAGTGTTTTTGTATTTTTTTTTGTTCGATTATTACAGCCGCTACTAATGTCAATATAACCGCTGCAACACCATCTGCCATTGGCAATACAATTCCGAAGATTATCTTTATAAGCCAGCTCAGTAATAATATAACCAATACCAGGCCGGTCATTGATAGCATACGAAATCCGAACTGTTTTATACGCATCAACTGTAAGGTCAGCATTACAATTAAAATCCACACAAGCAAAGCGAAAAATGCAGGTATCTGGCGTAACCACTTCTGATCAAGAATAGTCTGTGCAGCCATCGCATGAATAAATGCCGCCGGAACCGTCTCTCCGGAGGCAGATTGCAACAGCACCGGCAGTCCGGGAGCTGTTGCAGCTACTATAACTTTAACACCATGCAAATCGAGTGCGCTTGTTGAATCAGCAATTAATTGCAAAGCCTCAAGCAATCCCATCTGCCTCAAAGAAGTTAAAGACGGACTACCTGGAAGTAGCATACATCCATCTCTGTCTATAAAAATTTTACGAATTATCCTACGTCCATCAAAGAAATAAAGAATTGATCTCTCAACATAGGCTTGTATATGCGCCCCTAATGCAATTCTTGCCATCTCAGCACCGAGAGAGAGATATGTGCTATCTTCTGCACTTGTTGAAACAGGCGCACGGCGCAATTTACCAGCCTCATGGAAATTGGAAAAACCTTGACTCGAAACATTGCGGAATATGTCCAAAGGCATCACCGGGATCTCGGCAACACCTGTTGAAAATTTTGAAAAAACCATTGACAGTACAACAGGTGGGCCTGTCTCCATAAACTCAGCCAGTTGACGATCTCTCTCAGGATGAGCTGCAGAAGGGCTGTCTAATAATAGATCTATTGCCACTACATCGGCACCCATGCTGGTGAGACCATGAAGCAAGAGGCCGTAGTAGTCACGCGACAAAGGCCAACCGCCCAAGGTCTGAATATCCTCTTCGCCTATACTGATCATAAGAAAATCAGGAGACATAGCCGATGTGCCTCCCAAATTTTCAATCAAATCATATGTCAGATTATCCAGGGCCTGCCGGGCTGGCGCGATCTGGAGAATCAGTCCGATAAACACCAGGAGCACTGCCAATGCAATCTGTGTTCCGGAGCGTTGAAATTTACGTATTATTTTTTTCATATTAAAATGTAAAAAAGTAACTGCCTACAATCAACAGAAATTCTTCAAAAGAACTGAATTTGTCATCGCCCCCGGCATATCTACCAGGGGCGATGTTATGGGGGAGGAGTAAAATGGAACTATATTAAATATTCCGGTGAAGCAGGGCCGTCAGGCCGACAGAAATCAGATAACTACGCCGAGTGGAATTCATAGAAGAAGAATTTTCCGAGAAGTTTAAATGGATACGCCCGTTCAGTATCAATCTATCTTGTAGATAATAATCAATTTCATGATGCATTATTCCATGCCAACCTCTATTACTATAAGTCTGTGAATTTTTTATCTCAGTTTTTGTATGTGATAGATGTAATCCGGCGTTATATAGCAACCTGTCAGCCAGGAGCCATTGATGAGATATATAGCCACTGCTACGGGACGTATTATGCCTGTAGGAATTGCCTAAATCTCCATCATCTTTTATCCAATCAAATCCAATCATCCATGTGCGCCGCATAGACACATGCCTGCTCCACCGCCCCTCTACAAACAAACCTTCCGAATCACGTTTATTGGAATTATTTGATGGATGATTCTTTTGTGTGCTCTTTTCTTTGAAAACCCCTGCCCTTATATACCATCCTTCCCAATGGTGCCCAAATTGTTCGAGCAAAGCTTCCTTGAGATACTCATGATCATCCGGCGTGATATTTTCCGGCGACCAAATGGCATATAGATCCTTCCAGAACCGCCGGTCAGGACGATGAAAAATTGAGCGATAACCGCCTTGTTTGGAAAGATGTTGAGCCATCTTGAGCAAAGTCGTTTCTTCGATCTGCCCGTGTCCCAGAGCTTTCCAGCGTTCAGCCAATCTCATTGCCTTAATCAGCGGGGAGACCTCTCGCATGCGTCCCCAGCCCAGACCTGCACGATAATATGAATTATGATAGTCTTGTTGTTGTGTTACTTCACTTCCGTTTTTCTCTTTATTGCGGTTATTAGTATTGATAATTAATGCTGATATATGAGCGTCTGAGTGTATATAAACTTGCGACCGGGCAAGGATATATGATTCTACAAAAGATTTCCGCTGTTTAAACTCTCTCTCTGACTCAATGGGCGATTCCGTCCACTTGAAGTCAGTGCCTGACCAAGTTCCTTCAAATCTGGCGTCTACCCGAAAAATTAAACGCTCACTCTCCTGATATAAATAGCCATTTGGTTTTGTGCTGATTGAATACTGTCCTACAGAAGACTCTGAAGATTGTTGCTTATCCGTATCACTCTGTTTTTCCGAGTTGAATTGCAGTTCCAGTCTCTGATATCCCCAACTGGGTAAACGGTAATTGCGCACTATAGAAATATCATTAGAGGTGAATCCGATAGATGACTGAGCACGAACACCTCCGTTCTCCGACATCAAACAGCTTAAAAATATAAACAACACACCAATACGCTTGCTCATGAAGCCTCCTAGCTCAGGTTTACCTGCATGTGACCTCTTCATGGGGAAGAGAAGCAATCTGCCCGGCACCGGGGGGGCCGGGCAGATTTTTGAAAATGAAGTGATTGAGGGGGATTTTATTACCAGTTAGGCAGCTTTATTGTTACACCTGCCATGATCTTGTCCAAAACAATTGATTCGTCAACACCGCCGGGTGCCCAGCCGTCTGAGGTAAAGCGGTCAAACATTGTCCGTGTCATACCCACCTCCAGAGTTGTCTGCCCGTCAATCCGGAATCCGAGTCCTGCACTGATGGTTTTCTTATCCAGAGAGTTATCTGCATCTTTTAATGGTGAAGGGGCTACATGATAACCGCCTCTAATCAAAAGCTGAGTGCCTGGCATACGAAGCTCACCGCCAATGCCCCATGCCAATGTTGCTCTGAAATCTTGGGAAAACAGCCTGTTGTCAGCGAGCAATGAAGGATAATCATCAGAGTATGCGGCCCCTTCAGGCTCTTTAAATTTCGTTCCAGACCAATCACAATACTGAACAGAACCGGTGAGTATCAAAGAACGTAAATTGAATGCGCCACCAACAGAGAACCTTGCAGGAAATACAACATCATATTCCCACTCGCCATTGCCCAGGTCAGCTTCCATAAATTCATCATTATCAAAGTAGACTATCTCATCTGCACTATGCATTTCTTTCACGTTGATAGTTGTTGGCAGATCAATTGTCGCACCCAGCTTTATGTCAGGATTGATATTCATCAAGGCACCTATTTGAACACCATAGCCTCGATATTCCGCTGAAATCGTTTCATAATACTCATAAGCATCAAAATCTGCCGGATGAATAAAATATTCACCATCAACATCATCCTGATAAAAGGCAAAATCATACTGGGATTTGCCGGTATACCTGCTGAAGGTGGCACCTACAGACATATTCGGAGAGATTGCAGCACCTATTCCCAAAGACCAGGCACCAAGCCCGCCACTCATCTTTACTTCTTCGGATTGCATTGTATTCACATCGTAATAATATGTATCTGTAAGACCTGCTTCATCCTCAAATTCAAAAGAGAGATCATTACTCTGTGTGTTAAATCCTTTAAAGTATAGAAAATCATCAAAATCTTTCATACGCCTGAAGCCCAGGGCCAGTCCCATTCCTCCGCGTATTGTAGGAAATTTATATGCAAATGCCGCAGATGAAAGATGGGAAAACTTTTCATATTCATTTTCGGTCTCGCCCTGAAATATTGCTTCATTATTAAATTTATTTGTTCTGAAGCCTCCGCCAATCTCACTGGTCTTTAATTGAGAAAGACCGGCTGCATTCCAGTACAATGCACTGTAATCATCTGCAACACCCACAAATGCACGCCCCATAGACAGAGCCCGGATTCCTGCGCCATCGCTATTTTCCAATATATTGACGGCTTCCTCCGTTGTCTGGGCTGCTGCCAGACCTAATCCCAGCATTAGAAAACAAATCAAATTTAGCCGTTTCATGATATTCTCCTTTATCCTGTTTCTGTCTTAATTAGAATGACTTGTTGCAGCAAGTTTCAGCACTACTATTCAATCTACCGTTTGGATCGTGAACTCGAGGAGGAACGCCCGGAAGATCGGGATGATGATCTGCTTCCTGAACTTGACCTGCCCGAGGATGAGCTGCGGCTTCCTGATGAAGATCTGGATACTGATCCTGACGATCTGCTGGATCCGGAACGAGCACTGGATGAAGAACTCCTGCGCGTTGCTGCTTTGACACTGGGCGATTTGCGGCTCTTTGACCGCCCGGAACCGGAGACCTTACTTGAACTTTTGCTCGTTGATCGTCTGGATCTGCTAACGCTGGACCTGCTCCTTGATTTACCGGAACTGCGTGAAGATGACCGCACCTTGCTGCTGTTTTGACTTCTTGAAGATCGCCTGACAGATGAAGATCTGCTCTTTGTTCCGTCACTCTTCCCGGATGAAGAACGGCTTGAGCGTCTCACAGAAGCTCTGTTGGAATCAGAACTGCGCCGTGTGCTGCCTGCTGATGCATCTACTGCAGATCTGCGCCTACGGCTGCTGCTGTTAGCACCAACACTGCTGCGTCTCTCCGTAACTCGTGCATCGGATGAACGCCGCGTGGCGATACGTGTGTTTCCGCGAGCGATTGATGATCTTCGCCGTGAAACATCGCTGAAACTGCTCTTGTCGCCAGGTAGTCTGGTGCGGCTGCTCATGCTTCCCGAAGCCAGTGTTGAGCGCCTGCGGCCAAAACTGCGTCTGCTGTTATTGCTGTATGTCGTATAATTTCCACCATAATAATCATTATAATAGTGATGATTGTGATGATAGTAATCATAAACATACCAATTATTATACAAACATCCATGATGATACCAGGGTCGATAGTATCCGTAATAGTGACTCGTCCATGGAGACCAGCACATGTCCCAACCCCAATATGCACCCCAACGAAGGCGATTATAATAATATGACCCTGGTGTATATACCGTGGCGTACATCCAGGGATCATAATCCCAATACCAGGGGTCAGAATTGCCATACACTAAAATGACATCATGATCTTCAATCGCTTCTTCAAAATCCACTTCGCCATCATCAACATACTCTTCATCTATGAAATTATCTTCACCCACCTCACCATCTTCTACAATATCCACTCTCTTTACGCGCCGCGTGGTTGCAAAACTAGTATAACATCCACTGACCATTATGGATAAAGCCATAATAACCAGGACAAATAACACCATTCTTTTAGACATGATAAACCTCCAAATTAAACTTATTCTCATCATAGTGACTACAAAGCTTGTGCCAAAAATGAGAGATCGTTAAATTTCATTGTTTTTAAAGGAGTTATAAAAGGTATAAACATAATGATGCCTATCGGGATCGTACACATTGTAAACATTGTTTACAGTATATTGTAAACGATGTTTACAATATCACGGGTGCAACTTGTAACGATCTAACTTTTTATGTAGACCCGGACGACTGAGGCCCAATATCTCTGCTGCCTTTAAAATATTGCCCCCGGTCGACAGAAGCGCATCACCGATAAGACGTTTTTCAAGAGATTCTACCTGTAATTTTAATGGGCCTTCCACCACATCCGGTGATTCGGCAGTCTCATTAAACAGACGCTGACTCAATAAATCAGAAGACAGCAATTGTCCATCCTCTGCAAGGGTCACTGCTCGTTCTATTTCATTCTCAAGCTCACGAATATTGCCAGGCCATGGTGCACGGAACAGTAATTTCATAGCATCATCACTAATAGAACTGAGGGTCTTTTTTGCCTTCTTTGAAAACTTGTCCAGGAAAAACATGGCAAGTTCAGAAATATCTTCCCTGCGTTCACGAAGCGGGGGCAGATGAATAGGAAAGACATTCAGCCTGTAAAAGAGATCTTCTCTAAAACGACCGGCTTTAACTTCTTCTTCCAAATTTCTATGTGTTGCTGCAATTACTCGTATATCTACACGTCGGCTGATTTCTGCTCCAACCGGCCTTATCTCACCCTCTTGTAAGACACGTAAAAGACGCAATTGCATGGCAGGCGATGTATCACCAACTTCATCGAGAAAAATTGTACCACCGTCTGCAAGCTCAAAGAGCCCCTTTTTATTTGATATGGCCCCGGTGAAAGAGCCCTTTACATGCCCGAAGAGTTCACTCTCCAGTAGAGAATCAGGCAAAGCACCACAATTTTGAGTGACCAAAAGAGCCTTATTACGATCAGATCCCGCATGGATGGCCTTGGCAAGCAGTTCCTTGCCTGTACCGGTCTCACCGGTAATCATCACCGCCACATTGCTATGAAGCACCTTGGATGCCAGTTTGAATACTGTCATCATCTTGGGGCTGTTTCCGATAAAATCATCAAAATTAATTGTTTTTGCCAGCGTATGACGCAGAGCGGTATTCTCATTCTCCAGATTGACTTTAGCGTCCTTAAGTGCCTGCATCAAACTTCTGTTCTCCACTTCCAGGCGGTATCGCTCAGCCGCCCTCTCCACTATCAGCATAAGCTGATCAGGCTCCCAGGGCTTGGAGATATAATAGAAAATCTGGCCTTCATTAACAGCAGAGATCGAGGCATGGATATCTGCATAGGCAGTAATTAAAATACGGACAGCGTGCGGCCGAATAATCATAGACCGAACTAACATCTGAACACCGGTCATTTGCGGCATCTTCTGATCAGTGAGAATTACTGCAACTTCTTGTGTATCTAAAATTGCCAGTGCCTCTTCTCCGCGAGATGCACGCATCACACAAAATTTTATTTTAAAGAGCCTCTCCAGCGAGTTGAGAACCTCTGGTTGATCATCGACAATAAGAATGACGGGCTTCTCTTTTATTGCAGACATATGAACCTTTTAATTTATAGTACACTCAATGAAAAGAATATACGTTATCACAAAAGGTTTCGCAACTTGCAAACTTAGATGAAGCCCGCTGAGAGACGATTATTTTTTATTATACTACTTTTGAATCAGATACTGCATCTTCACAAAAAATTGCCTGTTTGTAGTCCTCAACCCGAACGGATCACCGTAATTCATTATATCATTGGAGACACCGGCATAGAAAGTTGTGAATGCACTTGCTTTATAATTAAACAAAGGATAAATATTCCATGAGCGAGCAAAAGAATTATACTCAACAATTGTTCTGAAAAACGCTTTGGCCGAGAACTGATATATGGCTACACCACGATAAATATTGCCGTCATAAAATAGATCATCAGAGACATTGTCTACAAGACGTGCCCTGGAAAATGATAGCTGAAAATTGATATTTGATCTGGGCATTATTTGGATATTGGCATTAAGATTGAAACCTTTACCGGTTAGAGGACTGTTTATACGGTAAATGAATTTCCCAAAATCAGCGCTAAAACCAAAGGAAAGCATGCTGATCGGACTTGAATTGATACGAAAATTTACACGGCATATATCTTTAAAATATACATTCCGGAACCTTTCATCATTACGCAGAAGGTATGATAGATTTATTCTGGTTTGCCCTTTCAACATAAGCGACAGGCCCGGTCGCATTATATCTTCTCTTTTCATACCCTCACGACTGTATCGGGAGCGATTCGTTAATTGAATCGTTCCGCGTTCGATGAATGAGTTTGTTAAATAAAACGTATAAGTGTTATGAATCATATATTCACGAAAATCAACATTACTCAATAACCCGTTATATGATTGAAATGTCGGTGTAAAGTCATTATACAATGCCATGAAACCATAATTCCGACCATTACGCGAAAGGATAAGATGTATTCCACTGCCACTGTATTCTTCTCCGTTAAAAGCGGCAGTTTTACCACTATTACCAAATTCTCTTTCTGAACCAAAGAGTTCGGGATCATCCAACTCACGAGTTTCAGAGAGGAAAGCTTCACCATTAAAAAGCCAATTTTTCCAGAACTTGTAATTCCAGTCAAATCCCAGGACATAATTATGTGCATCAGATATATTTCTGGCCAACATCATACCACCTACATACGAGCCATCACCAAGGTCATAACGCAGTCGCCCGATATTTGCCATAGACTTTAATGATGAGGCGACTGTATTACTCTCTTCCTGCCCCGGAATCATTAAGACTGTATTGCGGTCATAAGCACTTAGTAGCATATATGATAATGCCCCGTTTTTACCAATAATTCTTCCTGCTGTCAGGGGATCATTAATAGATCTTGAATAATATATAGGTGTCTGTAGTAATTCACGTCCCTGAAGGAAGAATGGACGTTTTTCAGGGTAAAAAATTGCAAAAGTAGTATTTACGCTGATCCGAGCAGCATCGGATTCAATCTGACTAAAATCAGGATTCAACACAGCATCTAAAGAAAAGTTTGAGCTGGGCATGTATCTAAAACCCAAACCAAATCTACCTTTAATATTATCATTTTTCATACCGGATTCCGGATTACCCATATCTCTCAGATATCCATTCTGCTGGCCTATTGCATATGGCAGCAGCTCAAGGCCTCCACTTGATTGGATATTGCGCACACCATCTATTCTACCTGCCTGGGTCAATATACCGGGTATGCTCCTGTCAAACGGTATCCATGAGACCTGAATTCTACTGCTTCTTGGCAGTGTGCGTATTATATTGATTGCCCAGTTCTGCGTCTCCTTGTTGGGAAAGCGTATGCTTTTTAATGGAATTTTCATCTCAGCAGTCCAACCGGATTCATTTATGGCCGCAGCAGACTCCCAAATAGCATTAAAATTTATATCTTCATTATTGCCTGATGCGAGTAAATCCCCTTGCACGCCAAAGGGATTTACTGCAAATTCATAGGCTTTCTGATAATCTCCATATGTATCCAGGGCGATGATAACATAGTCATCCTGAAAAATGCGATCTCTGTCACTCAGATTCGCCCGGATCTGACCTGGCTCTGAATCATAACAATTAAATCCAAAATATATGTGTTCATCATCAATTAAAGCATAGACTTCTGTTGACTGAGATGCCTGAGTATTCTCACCCGGTGTTATCTCATAATTAATTTCTATGGGAACTGCCTGCCTCCACCGGGGATCATCTAACCTGCCAGAGAGCCCGATTGGCCTGTCAATATGTTTGATATTTAGAATAAATTTGGTATTTGCCGGAACCTCTTCACTAAAAGACGGAACTACAAATATTAAAATCAACAAAGTGTAAATACATTTTTTTATCAGATACTTCATTACTGCTGCCTCAAATTAAATAATTTATAAAATTTAAATATGCCCATAACTTATCCTTTGACAATATGTTTCACATACGTAAACACAAAACTTTATACGGGTATCTACATATATTGTTTACATCTGTACAGGCCAGTAGAACAAATGCTGTCAGTAATATTTTTTTAATCATGTACTAATCTCCACTTCGAACCTTTTTACGAAGAGTCTCTATCAGATCTGCACTAATCCAATACAAATCTCCTTCAGTATATGTTGACAGGTTAAACAGAATTGCTTTACCGTCAGGCGTTACAGATGCGCAGAGTTCTGCAGCGGGAGTATTAATGGCTGCTCCCAGGTTAATCGGCTGTGTCCATTCATCATTATTTGAACAAAAACTTATATACAAATCAAAAGCTCCCTGGTGGTCCGGTCCGACTCGGGCATCAAAAATCAGATATGACTGATCTGGAGCAATAAAAGGATGTCCTGCTCCGGGCAAGTCATTTATAACTGGAGGCAATGGTTCAGGAGGTTGGTAGCACCCATCTCGGAAGAGTGCTCGCTGTATACCATGCTTCATATATGAACCGAAATAGATGGATCCGTCAGATGCTACTGAGATGTAACTGGGAAGAGCATTGCCTACGCTGCTGTCAATGGCAACAGGTGAAGACCATTGTCCGCCATTGAACTGTATTTTCCAGAAAAATGTCAGCCTTGCCGAATCAGGCTTTCCTGGGAAAGACCGCTGAGAACCAAAGTAAAGCGTCTTACCATCCGGATGAAATACTGGTTCATAACTCATGGCATCTGCCGCAAACAGTGCAGGACCGGGGTTGGTCCAGCCTGTATCTGATTTAACGGAGTACCAGATACGTTGATCACTTCTGACAGAATCACGATGGCTATAGTAAAAACTATTCATATCCGGCGAAAAAACTCCGGCATACTCCATTGGACCGGGCAGTGAAATAAAACCGGGCATAAAAACTTTGGCCGATGTTCCGGGAAGCGGCTGTCCAATATAATCTGATCTTTTATCTGAACAACCCCCTATCAATATCAACGCATAAAAACAATAGACCAGTCTATTCATCATTTCCTCTTATTTATAAGACAATCTAAGTGAATCAATCAGAGCTGAATCCATCCAGTATATATCGGTTAATCCATTTCCGGGATTATTATATTGAGTCATCAGTTCAACATGATTCTGAGGTCGATCAAACTCACGTTTTAGATGTGTGCGCTTGCTAGTAAAAAAAAGATATTTACCATTATACGAGATTGCAGGAAAACGATCATTATCATTTGAATTGACCGTGGACCCCAGGTTGACGGGTGCGGACCATGTATCATCGCTATTTCTGAAAAACACATAAATATCACCGGCACCCAGACCGCCATCCTGGTACCCAGAGATCAACAGGTAGGATTCATCGGGTGCAATAAAGGGGCACCACTTAAAGGCTCCGTCAAAATTAATGGTCTTGGGCAGGATTTCCGGAGTTTGATATTGGCCATTTACTTTTCGGGAACGACATACAGCTACATCTCGAAAGTAGCCTTCAGCCGTAGCCAGAAAATAGAGTGTCCCATCGTTGGCGAAAGAATGATGGCCCTGAAACCCCGGTCCGTTTATCGGTTCACCCAAATTATAGGGTTCGCTCCAACCTACATCGGATTTATCCACAATCCAGATGTCCCAATCACCCGTAGAATCACCGGGCACTTTAGGGCGATTGGAGTAAAAGTAAATCTGCTTACCATCGGGAGTAAATACCGGGCCATTATCCCGAAACTGACCGGAGAAAGAGGCCACTTCCGGATTGGTCCAATGTCCATTTACTTTTTCTGTAAAGAGTATGACTGGAGGTGCATCGGATTGAAGTGGTGCCAGAAAAGCAGACCAGTAGATTGCATCACCGTTGGGAGATATACTGGGCGCACTGTGTTCATGGTGACGTGTACAAATTTTACCTTCTGCAAAAAACTGCGGATGATCACCCGGTGGCAATGCAAACGGATCAAATCGTGCCTTATCCGAATTTGCACAAGACTGCAACAGAATACATCCAAAGAACAAGAAAAAAACATTTTTATTCACAACACCCCCCATTATCAATGAGAGGTATTAAAACCTCTCAGTCAATTATTGCAACAGCACGTACCGGAGAACCATCGGCACCGGTTATGGCTAACGGAAAACAAGTAAATTGAAATGACATCCCAATCAACTCATCCAACCTGCGACAATTTTCAACAATAATGATGGATTTTGAAAGTAAATTGTGATGAACGGTACATTTCCTGGTATCAGCGGCATTTATGGACATGGCATCAACACTATGCCTTTTATCTGTAGCGAGCCTGTCATGCAGATGCATTTATGGCAGAATAACCAGAAAAACAATCCTTTATTCCCCATTTTTTATCCCAGCCGGTACAGAACAACTAATTGCTAGATTAATGGGCAGTTCCTACTGAGCTTTGAGGAAATTTGCCACAGTCATCCTGAAGGAACGGACTCATTCATTGCCCGCGAAAGACACGGAGCCACCTTGCCATGCCCCAAGGATAATGATTCGGCAGGCATAGAGTATTGAAATTTAATGGAGTGAATATTGAACAGCAGAATATCGAATGTCAAATTTCCAAGGGGTTCTTACTTCGACATTCGATATTGCCTATTGGAAATTGGATATTCATCATTTATAAGGGCGGCTAAAAGATTTCAGGCTTAGTCCCGGTTCTGTCCGGGGGGGACGATATGGGAGGAAAGGGCGTACAACACATCATCCGCAAGAGCTCTTTTTTTATATGTAGGGCTCTGGGCTGGGAGGCTCCGTGTATTCTGTGTATTCCGTGGTCAAATGCTTTTTCTTTTAGGCTCTTCCGGATATTTTATGGATTAATAACCTACGACCAACATGCTGTACTCTTCTGCATTCTCTGCGGATTTATAATTCCACACAATTGTCGGAAGAGCCATAATATTTAAATAGCGACCGCTTTCACTCTATATTTCTGCATGAAATATATTACAGCAATCAATCCCACACCTACGGCATACATCCAATAACTGCCTTCGCTCCCGGGACTCAACAATCTCGTTGCACTCTTGGGATTAAAGAGAATAAATACAGCAGAAGCCAGGATAGGGATTTCATACCACTTATTTTTAATAATAAACCAGCCCTGTACCATACTGGTAAACATAAGTGCCGCCAGTAAAGTCATTATAAAAACAAGCAGAATCTGAAAAGGATTATTAATATTATACAGGATAATATCTGAATTAAAGACAAACATAAAAGGGACAATGGCCGTGCGAAGATCATACAAGAAAGCCTGAATCCCTGTAGCAATGGGTTCGGATTCAGCCAGTGCAGCTGCAGCATATGACGCCAGACCAACCGGGGGAGTATCATCTGCTAAAATCCCGAAAAAGAAACAGAAAAAATGAGCACTGATCAATGGAATGAAGAATCCAAATTTGTTGCCTAATTCAACAATAATTGGTGCTGTCAATGAAGCCATAACAATATATGTGGCTGTTGTAGGCAACCCCATGCCCAGGATTAAACTTGCAACAGCAGTAATAATTAAAAGTAAAAAAACATTGCCACCTGAGAGTATTTCTACTATCTGTGTTATCATTCCTCCAATACCAAGGTTCACCACACCAACTACCATACCGGCCACAGCCGTGGCCAAAGCTACTGAAACCATATTTTTGGATCCTTGAATGCAGCCTTTCCCAATAAGTCGGAATGTATTTTGCACAACCTTCCACAGACCGGACCGTTTTGTACCAGTCTCTGCACGACCCTTTTTATACTCCATATAAAAAATTACAGCCACTAATACAAGGATAGCTTTAAAAACTGAAAGTTCCGGGGAATGACGAAAATATAACAGTTCCACAAGTAATACCAAAAGTGGAATGATATATGTGAATCCTTCTCTCAATGTTTTTCTGAAAGAGGGGATCTGATCTCTGGGAAGACCCGTCATGCCAAGTTTGCATGCTTCCAGATGAGTAATATAAAATAGTGCACCATAGGAGACAAAAGCCGGAATAGCCGCAGCCTTGATCACTTCGATATATGGCAGGTTAACATATTCTGCAATGATGAAGGCAGCCGCACCCATAATTGGCGGCATGAGCTGACCATCCGTACTGGCCGCAACTTCGATAGCTGCAGCTTTTTTAGCCGGATAGCCTACTTTTTTCATTAACGGAATGGTAAATGTGCCTGTTGTAACAATGTTGGCCACACTGGATCCTGATATGCAACCCATTAGGCCACTGGAAAATACAGCCGCTTTTGCAGCACCACCCTTGTAGCGGCCGAGCAAAGAGAGAGCCAATTTGATAAAGAACGATCCTGCTCCCGCTTTCTCAAGCAAAGCACCAAAGAGCACAAAAAGATAAACGATGGAGGCTGATACACCCAGAGGAATTCCATAGATGCCTTCCGATGAAAGAAAGACCTGTGTGATATATTTTCTAAGAGACACGCCCTTAAAGGCAAAAACATCGGGAAGATAGGGTCCCAGAAATGCATACACAGTAAAAAGCAATACCACAATTGCCAGGGCCGGCCCAATCACACGGCGTGATGCCTCCAGAAGTAAGACGACTGCCACTACACCGATAGCCAGGTCCCGGAAAAGCGGTGAACCGGCGCGTGTAGAAATGCCAACCCAATCGATAACAATATAGAGAACGGCCACAGCGGCCACTATTGCCATGAGAGCATTAATCAACAGCTCTCCCTGAGAGCGATCTGCACAAAAGCGTTCTTCTCCATGGCGGCGCCTTGCAGGAAAAGCCGTGAAAGCCAGCAATATGGCAAACATCAAATGAATTGCCCGGATTGTAATACGGTCAAGCAATATGAATTGAGGCAGCATGAATTGAAAAATCGCCCAGGCCACGGCAAGCATCACTACAATACGACGTGTCCACAGGTTGGTTTTTTCAGTTTTTATCATAAACATCCTTGACGAATTCTGGTTCCATGTTGTCTAGAGTGGGCAATAACAATCCTTTTCTTCTACAGTAATATAAATTTTTCCAAGGATCTACAAGGCCTTTGCACAGGATTAAACATCATTTTCACAAATATCTTCTTCCGTGTAATTTCCGTGGAGATATGCTGGAGTTGCTCTTTTCCCAATTCTGAAAGACTACAGTGCAAAACTCCCATTGAATCAGCATAGAACCTTAATTCTTTATAAATTTGTCAAGGCCAGATTCTTTGTAGTATCTCAATGCGCCAATATGAATGGGCGCAGAAAGGCCTGACAACATATCCGCTTTCGTTAGGGTTGCAAATGCGGGATGCAGCGTCTTGAAAAATTCAAAATTTTCAAAAACTTCCCTGGTTATAGCATAAACAATGGATTCATCAACCGATTGTGAGGTTACTAAAGTAGCCCTCACTCCTAAGCTCTCTATGTCCCGGTCATTTTCAGCATTTGGATAAAGATCATGAGAGATGGTTGTTCGTGTATAGTATGGCATTTCCCGAATCAACGTATCCCGAGCCAGGCCCTGTATAGGTACAATGCGAACCTTGATACGACCGGAAGTCGCTTCTTTTATATTTCCATTTGGATGGCCCACAGTATAAAAAAAGGCGTCAATGCGTTCATCCTGCAAAAGAGACGGTGCTTCAATTGCCTTGACATACTCGGCCCGGATATCGTCCTCCGTCATTCCGAATGCCTTCAGCACATCCCGTGAATTCTGCAAAGGACCGGATCCGGGATTACCGATGTTGACGTGTTTTCCTCTCAGATCTTCGATGTGTTTAATCCCGCTCTTCAACGACGCAATCAAGGTGACGGCTTCAGGATGTATGGAGAAGACAGAGCGCAGGCTTTCCCGGGGGCCCCTGTCTTCCCATTCGGCCAGCCCGTAAACTGCCTGATACTGCCTGTCCGATTGAACTACACCAAAATCCAGATCACCGCTGATTACAGCATTAACATTGTACACCGATCCGGCAGTTGATTCCACTGTCGCTTTTATACCATACTCTGCCGACTTGTTGTTGATGATCCGGCATATGGCACCGCCGGTGGGATAAAAAACGCCAGTGACGCCTCCTGTTCCGATAGAGACAAAGGTCTTCTTGCTGCAACCGGTGAAGGCGAGCATTATCGCCAGAAAGAGAAACGGAGCGGGCATTTTCATAAGGTTTCCTCGAATTTGAGTAAAATTGGCCTGTCTAAAAAAGAACTCTATGTCGAATCTATTGGATAAATTATAAGTACTGCCACGGATTGACACTGATGAAACACAGATATTATTTCATTTTTCATTGCTTGCTCTTTCCTGTTGATCCTGTAATCCCGTCCAGTTGTTTTTTGGACAGGATTACAGAATTCACCGAATCTGAAAGAACAGTGCAAGGATAGATAAAGTCATTACTCCAGCGAAAAACACTTTTCATGAATATTTAGATTTCAAACCTGAAATTCACTCTTACTCTACCTTGTCGCCTTAAAGCGGCTTCACGGGCACGCAGATCTCAATCAGATGTTTATGTTCTGGATGTTTTTCAGGATCATTAAGACAGATTTCAAAAGGCGGCTGGTCACTCGGTTGCCACCCGCTCTCCGGCAGATAATCTGCGCACATGGCCTGCCATGCACCGGCAAATTTATCTGTAGCTATCTCAAAACGACCTACTGCATACTGTCCGCCCCGAATAGTCATTCTGCCAATTTCACCCTCAGCCCTGGTCTCAGGTGCCACAGTCAGACAGACACTGATTCGCAGACTATTCTCATCGGTAATATGAGGATCATCGTGATAAATAGTCAACCAGCGTGCATCCGGCCCCATAAGCCCCCTGGGCCCGGCCCATCGTGCAAGACGTCCGAATAGTCCTTTGAACAGATCGCCATCTCCGGCATAGGGACCAATATGCCTTACATATACCACTTCCATAGCTTCAATAGAGCGGACTCCAAATTCAATCGCTTTAACTTTCATGATATTCCTCCTTTGATGGATGTTAGATTCACCATCAAAATAGAAATTATCAACAGTCAATTCTATCCCGGTATTGCCTTCTGTTTGATCCATATTGCTATCAACATTACCTAACTTGCGCCTCCGCCACTCACTGGCAGTGCATGCAAATGTCTCTTTAAAGGCCCTGGCAAAAGCCGCAGATGAACCGAAACCCGAATCCAAAGCGATTTCAGTAACAGGACGATAAGGATGGCCCACCAGCCATGAAGCCGCTCTCTCCAAACGGATTCGCTGAATATAACCAAAGAGCCGCTCGCCAACAAGCGCAGCAAAAAGCCTATGAAAATGATAGGGAGAAAAATGAGCCACTGCCGCTAATCTTTCCAGAGTCAAAGATTCTGAGAGATGGGCATCAATATAGTCTAATACGCGGTTAATCCGTGCAGTATACTCTGCCCGTGAAGGAGACATTTCACGAACAGGTAGACGATTTTTGTAAGGTGAGTTCATAATCCTCTTTTTAAATACAAAATTTTCCCGACTCTATTAATATGATCTATCAAATTTTCATCATCAATTTGGTTAAAAACCGAAATATCAAACATATACGGCAGACACAGTTCTTCAATTGCATCCATCAAAGGGTAAACACTATTATTTAAGTTTAGTTCTTTTCCAATTAGAGTAATATCAATATCCGAACCGGTTCTGAAATTACCTTTTGCGCGAGATCCGTATAAAATTACTTTATCAATTAGAGGGTTTTTTGCAATAGCCTCTTGAATTTCAAGTATTGTTTTTTCCTCTAAACCAAACATATCTCATTACTTTCTTTTTTCTTTTTCGCCTTGCAGACTAGCCTCTAATTCTTTAAAAGCATCATAATATTTATCAAAAACATCTTGGAAAATTTCCGTTGCTGTTTCTTCGTTATAAGTATGACATGTTATCTGACGACTTTTAACAGTTTTAATTAGATCTTTATTTTTTACCAGGCCTCTATTAAAAGCAATCCTAAAAGCATCACGACTACCTTGAATATCCGTTTCACCGATGGATTGATAAAAATCTTTTATAGTATTCCATGCAAGTTCATATGTATACTCAAAAGCTTGGATTAAACCCCGCCGCTCTATATCTGACAGCTCTCGTTTTGATGCTAATTCAATATCTCCTGTTAAACTACCGAGAGCTTTTATGTATTTTTCAAATCTCTGTATCCATCTAATATCTTTATCCATAGCGAGTGATACTCCTGGTAATTTTCTGGTAGTGTATTGTTTTAACAGTTGATTTCTTTCAATCAACCTGTTACACCATCTCTTGGCAGATTTATCCTGAACACGCTCCCTCTGCCAGGTTCACTATCCACAGAGATAGATCCACCATGTTTTTCAATAATCGCATATGATATAGACAGACCCATACCCATACCCTGCCCAATCTCCTTTGTCGAGAAAAATGGATCAAAAATCTTGTCGCGTACAGCTTCGGGAATACCGGGACCGGTATCCTCAACTTCGATGATGAGCATATCGGATTCATCCCTGGTACGCAGCGTGATACTACCTTCACCATCAATAGCCTGTGCTGCATTGATAATCAGATTAAGAAAGACCTGATTCAGCTGGCCAGGATGCGCCTCAAGCCGGCCAACTGCCTGATAATCTTTGATGATAGAGATACGATCTTTCAGCTGCGGACTGGCAATTATCAAGCTTGTTTCAATGCCTTCATGCACATTTGTCTCTGTCATTTCCGCCTGATCCAGATGACTGAAAGTTCTCAGATTTTCCACCAGTGCCTTAACCGCAATACTGCCGCGCACTGTATCTTCAATAAGACTTTCCAGATCCGGCAATATATAGTTTAATTCTACTGTTGATTCAACAGCTATAGCCGCTGCTTGCTGTATGGGCTTCAAATATGTTTTTAATTGACGTATATTTGCATAAATGAAACCAACAGGATTATTTAATTCATGAGCAATACCAGCTACCAGTTGTCCCAGAGAAGCCATTTTCTCCCGTTGAATGAGTTGAGTCTCAGCCTGCTTCAATTCATCGTAGAGCCTTATAAGTTCACGATTCTTTTCATCAAGAGCCATATTGCTGGACTCAAGCTCTGCTAGATACTGCTCGCGTACTTCAGCTTCAGTGAGTTTTTGAATCATCTCATTAGACTTATTAATATAGGCAATATTCTCCAACGCAATTGCCATTTGACTGACAATAGAGCTGAATAGATCACGATCTTCATCTGCAGGAGATTCGGACTGACTGCGATGCCCCAATAACAAGAGACCGAAAAAGTACTCATCGCGGCCTATGGGAAGCATCCACTCTACTTCTCGATATTGATCTGCAGCCATGCGCCCACCACCAATTATACGGCATTTCTCCAGAGACTCTTCAAGCCAGCTTCTGTCAATGGTACCGAATCCTTTACTCTCCAAAAGTGCGTCAACACTCTCCTGTTCCGCCAGAAAAACAGCAACTCCACTGAAATCAGAGTGCTCTGCCAGATGAGTCACAACAATTCTGGCAAGATCAGATTCATTACGTATCTCTACAATTTGATGTGACAACGCCACCAGCACGGCCCTGTCTCTGGCACCGGCTCTGTGCAGGCGCAGTATGCGCTCAAAATGCAAAATAAGAGCAGTACCGACAAATAGTGTAACTATATCCAGTAGTATAAATGACTTTACCGCACCCAATTCCGATGAAGTAAGAATAATACCATATGCTGTAAAAAAGAAAAATGCCATGGACAGCGTAGCAGTTAGCGCACTCCATTTGTAACGGCGGATTCCCAGAAAAATTATAAAACTGATTGTAGCTAAATAGACCAAACTTAAAATCAGTATACGCCAAAACGAACGTTGATTTAATAGCACTGAAATTCGATGTATAAAGAAAAAGAACTGCCTTGTTATTCCTACGTATTCGCTGATTAATATCTCCTGCCCACGACTAACATCTATGCGCCGTACAACGCGACCACCCGGATATTGCACCTCCACATCTACTCTCTCAAATCCTGCCAGGCCAAAATGAGCCTCAGATGAAGTGAGCGACAGATATCCACCACCGGTACCTATCTCTCTCATTGCAAGAAAATCGCTTTTATTGAAAGATCCTGTCGCCCTGTAAATTCTAACTGCACTGCCAATGCCATCTCTGTTAGAGCGTACACCTTCAACTGAAACTTTAAGATAATTGTCGTTATTTACAGGATTAGAGTAAAAAAGACTAAATGTATCACGGTTAGCTATGAAAAGATCAAGATCTCCATCCCGATCATAGTCACCCGGCAGCACACCTGTTGAAAAAGCACTCTGACCTGAAGACAATGATTCAGTCCATGCGCATCTTAGTGTTCCATGATAATTTTTATAATATCTATTAGCACCATGATGTGCCACAAACATATCTAACCAGCCATCATTGTCAAAATCAGCAAAAACACCATCCCATGTAGCACTGGCACTGCCTACGGGCTGTGTATCAAAATGCCACACCGTATCACCGGCCACAATTTGATTTATCAACAGATATGCCGGCTCTTCATCCGGACCGGCTACAAACAAATCAAGGTCACCATCATTGTCTACATCACCCATACACACTGCAGTTGAAGAAAGCTTGCTTTGCAGATGACGCAACGGAACATACATGCGTTTAAAACTTCCATCACCTTTGTTTTTGTAGAGATAATCCGGGCCATTGTCATTAGCAACATAGAGATCAGGTGCTCCATCACCATCCAAATCACCAAATGCCGCACCAAAACTACGATCATAACCCTCCAGTCCGACAGAGGCTGTTGCATCCTTGAAGCGTCCATACCCTGTATTCAACAAGAGACGGTTAGTCAGTTCTTCATCTACAAAAAATAGATCCAGATAACCATCCATATTTACATCTGCACCAATTACTTGATTTGTATAATGATAATCCGGGAGGTCCAGCGCAGAATCATCGGGGATAAATTTCAAGCCACCTTCATTGATGAACAATTTGGTAGTAAAACCATGACCGGCAATAATCACATCACCATCACCATCGTTATCAACATCCAGGATAACTGCATTCAACTCAACATTGTGTTCGGCCATTGGCATTAAATTCCCACCCAGACCGGAGACCACTGTCTCATCGCGAAAGCCCAGATCATCTCCACGGTTCACTAAAAGTCTGTTTAGGCTGCGATAACATACAACATATAAATCCGGATAGCGATCTCCGTCTATATCACGGAAAGCCGCACCAAAGGTATCTTCAATATCGGGGATGAGCAGATCAAGACGGTCTGTTTGAAACATCACACTTTCCGGAGAAATCCGGACAGTATCAAGAGGCGTGGTCATTAAAAGCAGACCGGCTGATATAAATTGTATCAGGACGGACATAATAGCATTAACACCATGTGGCACATAGCCATTGTACCACAAGCCGTGTGCATTATGAAGGTTTTTGGGGACGTATTACATAATAAGATCGTCTGGCCCGGGAATAATCCTTCCTGCACGCTTCTCCTGCATCTTGCCTTCCATTGAAAGCTGAGTATGCGGAATAGCTTCAAGACGTTCCTTGGCAATGGCCTTACCCGTGACGCGACAGATGCCATAAGTTTTATTCTTAATTCGCTCCATTGCCCGATCAAGGTACATAATGAAACGTTCCTGACGATCAATCATGCGATAAACATGTTCCCTGTCAGCAGCAACCGAGGCAGAATCAGCAAGGTGGAAAGAATAATCTGAATCATTGTCGAGATCAGCATGGTTATCACTGGCAATTCTACCACGCAACCTCTCAATTTCATTGGCCGCTTCTTTGCGCTTATCCATAATCAGCTTTTCAAAGTAAGGCAAATCATCTTTGGTATACAGCGCTTTTTTTATGTTTTTTGATTCGGTTTTGCTCATAATAGCTCCGGATGCTTTAAAATAAGATGCTTAATTTAATCACATTTTAATGCTTATACAAGTGCAAAGATCTTGTACTGTATTAACTTTCAATACCTATGCGTGCATCAAGACCTTGCGTATAATAATGTTTTATCTCACACATCTCTGTAACCAGGTCAGCCCTGTCTATTATCTCCTGAGGTGCATAGCGCCCGGTGATTATTATTTCAACATTCTCAGGTTTCTCTTCAATAAACGCCAGTAATTCTGCTGTGCTAAACAAATTATAGAAAAGAGCAATGTTTGCTTCATCCAAAATAATAACATCATAACGGCCTGACACCATTGCCTGTCGGGCTATCTCCAGCCCCTCAACAGCCAGACGAATATCCTCTTCTTCCGGCTCATTAACAATAAAACAGTGCCGCCCAAATTGACGTACATCTATATTTCCAAGTTTACGTAAAGCCTTAATCTCCGAATACTCCTGCCCTTTGGCAAACTGCCCGATAAATACACGCAGATCTGCGCCGCTGGCTCTAAGGGCAAGTCCCATTGCCGCTGTAGTTTTACCCTTACCATTTCCTGTATAAACCTGTACCATGCCCTTCATTCTGTCCTCAATTATTTTGCTAACCTGTGTTCCTGTCAAATATTTATTGCTTATTAACTGCGAATTGAACTCTTTATGTTGTATTAATTTTTATATTTAAGTTTTCCTGATCCACATTGTCATAAAATAAATAATAGCTCCCACCACAACCATAGTAGCACCGGCAGGTGAGTCAAGAAAGTACGAAAGAAACAGCCCACCGGTGATTGTGACAAATGTGAAAGCAACAGACGCTGCCACCACTCTTCGATAGTCCCTGGAAATCAGCAGTCCGAAACTGGCCGGCAGCACAACAAGAGCAGAGACTAAAATAATTCCAACCATTTTAATTGAAACAACAATAATGAGCGCAAGAAACATAAGCAATACAGATTCCAAAGTATCTGACTTTACGCCGGTTGTTGAAGCCACTGCGTCATCAAAACTGGCAAAGAGCAGTTTTTGAAAGAATCCGAAATAAAAGGGGATAAACAGAACCAATATACCTGCGCCAACCAAAAGATCAATACTATTTAAACCCAGGATATTGCCAAAGAGATAACCGGAAAGGTCAAATGTATATGCCTTCTTCAATGCGATAAACAAAGCACCAAGTGCCATAGCCAAAGCAAAAAAAATACCAATGGCCGTGTCATAGCTCATGGTCTCCCGTTTCACCAGCCGTCCTATCAGCAATGCAGAGACCAAACAGAACACAGCCGATGTTAAAAAGGGATGTACACCCAGAAGCACACCCAGGGCCACACCACCAAATGCCGTATGCGCAATACCTGCCCCTAAAAACGTCATACGTCTTATAACAACAAAAAAGGAGAGCAGCCCAAAAAGCACTGATAGAATGCCACCCATAATAAGGGCATTTTGAAAAAACGACATAGTCAACAGATCATTCATGGGCATGCTCGCAGGAAGTACAATTCTCATCATGAACCAATACATTCATATGTGGCCCGAAGGTGCGCCGAACAATTTCAGGCGTCAAACAATCTTTTGCTCTACCGTGATAATGAAGTTGACGATTTAAACATGCAATTTGATCAACAAAGCCTGAAACCGTACCGATATCGTGGGAAACCATCAGAATTGTGATATCACGCTGATGCCGGATTTCCTGCAATAAATGGTAAAATGAGTCCTGTGCCACAGCATCAAGTCCTGTAGAAGGTTCATCCAATATAAGCAGTTCAGGTTCTCCTGCCAGAGCACGTGCTATTAATATACGCTGGCGCTGGCCACCGGAGAGACTGCCAAAATGATGATGTTGTTTATCAAGCATTCCCACAACATTCAAAGATTCATTTATGGAGACTCTATCGTCTTCACATAACTTCGTACCAAATGGCCTCTGTGCAAAACGGGCCATTGCAACAACGTCACGGGCAGAAACGGGAAAATTTCTATCATAATTAGAGAGTTGTGGCAGATAACCAATACGCCCGGATGGCTGCACTTCTTGCGGAGATCCTTCAAGTACCTGTATGCTGCCTGATGAAGGAAGGACAAAACCCAGGACAGCATGAAGCAATGTAGTCTTACCACCACCGTTAGGCCCTACTACAGAAACCAGTTCTCCACGGGCTATTGTCAGATTAATTCTCTCAAGGGCCACAAAATCGCCATAACAAATGTCTACATCTTTAAAAACAATGGCTGGTAAATCTTCCATTCCATATCCTTCTTTTATTGTGCCATTAAAGCCAGGGCCAATTTTTGTGCATTATAAGCCATGAGTTTAATATATGTTGATCTCTCCGGCACATCAGGATGACCCATTGTATCCAGACGGATAAGCTCGCCCTTGATCTCACGGGCCAGGGCCTCTGCTGCTTTCGCATCAACATTAAGCCCGACAACTATAGTACGGATACTCCTTTTTTTGGCAAGCTTGACAAAATCCGTCATTCTTCGCACAGAGGGCGTATCACCATGTCCCTCTTCAAGAGTTCCGGCAATATCAAGATTATAATCAGCTGCCAGATAATCCCAGGCAGGATGCCACTGAAAAAAGGCCTTGTTCTCAATATGTTGGAATTGATCCTTAAATACATGATTCATAGAGTCAAGATCTGCTAAAAATCTGTCACGTCCTGGCTTGTTAATCATAGAGGCCATACCTTTTGGTTGAAGGCGAACAAATGCCGCTTCAACCTGGCTTACAATCTTCTCCGCACCATGAATTGAAAGCCATATATGCGGATTATCATCTGCATGTGTGTGGCTGTGATTGTGTGTATGATCATGCAGTTGGTCTGCCTCTTCGGCATTACCCAGATAGAGGCGTACTGTTTTCTCTGTCAGAAGCCTGGCTGCCCAGCCATCAAATGAAGGAGAAATACCAATAAAGAGGTCTATATTCTCCAATAGTCTCATGTCTGATGGACGTGGAGAATAAGTATGTGGATTAGCCCCCGGCGGCATAAGGCAGACCACATCAACACCGGGTCCGGCTATCCGAGTGACAATATCATATACTGGATATAGCGATACACCAATCCTCAGGCGTTGACTGCTATCATTTTTTGCACAGCAAATAAGAACAGAGGCAATTAAGGCTATAATTATTTTTATGTGTTTTGCAGATTGCATACAGTGTCCCGAAATTTAATGATAGTTAAAACTGTATTAAAGTTAAGATGATCAAAGCATCTTGTCAAGACATTCGATTAACTGCCTCAAGTTGGCCCTTGTTTTTAGTTTCTTAAAAGTGTAACTTTACGAATATTTGAATGTACTTTTAATAGCATCTTTTTATAATAGGAGTTTATACAATGCTGAAACTGGTAGAATGCGTACCTAACTTTTCAGAAGGACGCGATCTGGACAAAATCAAACAAATTACCAATGTGATTGAAGAGTGTAAAGGCATTAAACTGCTGGATGTAGATCCCGGCAAAGACACCAATCGTACAGTTGTAACATTTATAGGAACACCTGACGAAGTGGTCGAAGCAGCATTCAGAGCAATAAAAAAAGCATCCGAAGTTATTGATATGCGAAATCACAGTGGCGCACATGCGCGCCATGGAGCAACAGATGTTTGTCCCTTTGTACCGGTATCCAATATCTCCATGGAAGAGTGCGCGGAACTGGCTCACAAATTGGGGAAACGTGTTGGTGAAGAGCTGAGTATTCCAGTCTATCTGTATGAGAATGCGGCAACTCGCCCGGAGCGCCAAAACCTGGCCGTTGTACGCGCAGGAGAATATGAAGCACTACCTGAAAAACTGAAAAAACCCGAATGGAAACCGGATTACGGCCCTGCAGAGTTCAACGCAAAAGCTGGTGCCACATCTATTTCAGCGCGTGAATTTCTCATTGCATATAATATCAATCTTAATACCCGTGATGTGGCCATTGCCAAAGACATTGCCTTTACAATCCGCGAAAAAGGTCGTTTAAAACGGGATGAAAACAGCAAAATTATGAAAGACGCCGATGGCAACAAATTACGAGTACCCGGCATGTTTCAGAATTGCAAGGCTGTAGGCTGGTATATGGACGATTTCGGTCGTGCCCAGATCTCCATGAACCTGACTAATTATAAAATCACCCCTCCTCAAGAGGTATTTGACGCCTGCTGCAAGCTTGCAGTAGACAAAGGAACACGTGTTACAGGTTCGGAACTTGTCGGCCTGCTGCCCCTGGAGTGCATTCGTATGGCCGGCCTACACTACCTAAAAAAACAATCTCACACTACAGGCGTGCCGGAATCCGAACTAATTCATATAGCCGATCTTTCCATGGGACTCTCCGATCTATATCCATTTGAATCCGATAAAAAAATCATCGACTATATGCTTGAACACAGCAACGATCTGGTCTCTATGAAGGTAGATGACTTTACAGAACTTCTCTCTACTGATGCACCTGCGCCAGGTGGCGGTTCGGTTGCCGCACTCTGCGGCGCACTCTCTTCCGCTCTCTCTGCAATGGTAGGTGCCCTAACCCATGGGAAAAAGGGGCATGAGGATGTATATCCCGAAATGGAAGAGATCGGAGTCAATGGTCAGGCACTGAAAGACGCCTTCCTTAAAGATGTAGATGCAGATACTGACGCATTTAACCAAATAATGGATGCAATGCGCCTTCCAAAAAAATCTGACGAGGACAAGGCACTGCGCCTTGCAGCAATTGAAGAAGCTACCAAGCTTGCAACATTGATTCCGTTTGGTGTGCTAAAAAGAACACTTGAGGCTGCACATATCGCTCGTGCCGTTGTAGAGAGAGGCAATCCCAACTCAATGTCAGACGGAGGCGTAGCTGCTTTAACAGCAAATACGGCCGCTGTGGGTGCTTACTTAAATGTGGTCATCAACCTGCCCGGCATTGAGGATGAAGCCTTTAAAACCGAGACTCTGGCAGAAGCCAAAAAAATACGAGACGAAGTAGTCAAGCATACCTTAGAGACAGTGGCCATTACAGAGGAAGCACTGCTGAAACAGCTATAAAATAGGTGCGTATATAAATGCACTTTTAAATAATCGCCCCTTATAAAGATGGATGGAGAAAACAATGAAACGCATTATTCAGATCACATTGATGCTGGCATTTATCATGCTGGCCGTGCAGCCTGTTATTGGTCAAAACTTCATGATCAAGCAGAAAGCTCATTCCGATGAAACCAATATCATGGGTCAGACCCAGCCCGCAAAAGACGTTATTCAGACAATCTGGTTTTCAAAAGATGCCATTGCTACAATCGACGAAGAAAATACAATAATCAACGATTTAAAAAATAAGACCATGACAGTTATCAATCATGTTGAAAAAACCTACACTGAAATGTCAATGAATTTTGATTTTGAAGCAGATGACGACGAAGAGACACAGGGTATAGCCAGCTTAATGCAGGGAATGATGAAAACAGAGATTTCCGTTGAACCTACCGGTGAAAATAAAAAAGTGGGGAAATGGAACTGTAAAGGTTATAAATTTACCATGAAAACCATGATGGGCCCTCTCACACAGATAATGTATGCAACCAATGATGTAAAAATTGACAAAAAATTGTACCGTCAATACATGACATCTGCCATGGCAATGTTTCCCGGACTCAAAGATAAAATCAAAGAACTGAATACACAAATGGGCAAGATTAAAGGCGTAGTGGTTCGTACGGAAATTGAGATGAAAGTCATGGGTTCATCTATTAAATCAAACTCTGAAGTAATTGAAATTAAACAAACCAAAGCACCGGCCAAAGTCTTTAAGATTCCTTCAGGATACACCAAACAAGCCAGTCCGTTCTAAAAAATTAATCGAAATCTCTTTTTTGTATAAAATCTGAATTTAAAAAAAACCGGCGGTGTCAGTACCGCCGGTTTTTTTTACTCCTGACACCCAAACTTCTTTTCGATGTTAGAACTGAATCAGGGGAGAAACCACATTTTTCATAGGCTCGGACCGGGGTGGGTGGGGCTCTGTGTATTCCGTGGACAAATGCTCTTTTCCTGTTTTCGACACAGGGACACCCAAATTTTTATAAAATGAAAGAAGAGCAGGAACATTTGCCTACGAAAAAGAGCGGAAAATATAAAAAAAAGAGCACTCGCACAGAGATCACAAAGACCACGAAGCCGC
>JAGLOF010000024.1 GCA_023139105.1 bacterium | reverse complement strand
ATTAATGCAAGGCCTTTTATTGCCGAAGTAGATCCCAAACTGCGAACTTGGAAATAAGGAATAATAAATGAGTGCATTAAAAATGATTGTATTATTTATTGGTGCTTTGTTTTTATTTGGTTGTGCGCAGGAAAACACAGAATCCCATACAGTCATAATTGCCAATGGTATTACAACTGTACATAATCATTATCCTCAATGGGGCAATAATCCTAAAATTGAATTACAACACCACCTCACCATTGGCGGTGCAGATGAGACCAATAAAAATTTTATTTTCAGTCGTTTAAGTGATGCGGCTTTAGATGCTTTAGGTAATTACTATTTAGTCGCCAATGACTGCATTAGAATATACGACGCCCATGGTCAATATTGCCGGACAATCGGCTGTAGAGGGCAGGGTCCCGGTGAATTTAATCAACCATCTCAGCTATGTATAAACACAGAAGGAGATTTAATTGTTTTTGAAACCCGAAGCCGAAGGACACAGCGCATTCCACTAAATACTACTGATAAAGATGCAATTAGAATCTTCTATGGTATAAGATATATTAATGATTTACTCGTTCTCAAGCAGGACAAGTTAGTAATAGCAGACCATAGCGGCAACCCTCCTGATGCGGTAGACAGTAGCAAACATCGTGTTATAATCACCGATAAAGATTTTAACACGTTTCATAGTTTTATCAGATATAGACCCTTCAATCACGGAGAAGGGATGAAGCAGATTATCGGCTTTTCTGCCTGGAATAAACTATCTATTGGGAGCGACTCTAAAGACAATATATTTGTAGCAGAATGTTATGAAAATAAAATAGAAAAATATACACCTGAAGGAGAATTGTTATTGTGTTTTGATCGCGACCTGCCATATGAAGTTAAAAAATATGTGGGCGAGGGCTACACTGACCTGCATTTCGTTATTTCTACACTTCGTCTGGAAGTGGATCACAAAGACCGCATCTGGATTCAATCTTACTCTGATGCCCACACTGACAAGGAAGTGAAGGGATATTTTAACTCAGAAGGCAGCCGGAGAGGTGTTCTCCGCACATTGAATGATCATTTTGAAGTATATACCAATGATGGACAGTGGGTGTGTACCCTGGATCCCTTCGGGGATAGTCAAATGCGGCTCTTGAGAATAGTGGGTGATAAGATGCTTTTAAGAGATAATGATCGATGTGCGTTGTATGTGTACCGTATAGTTGAAAAATGATATTATTAAATAGGCAATGAGTCTGTAGGTCGGATTACTTTTCTTAAATCCGACAAAAAAGTGACATTGAAATTACGTTCGATTCCGTAAACATGAAGGATATATATATCAAGTGGAGGCTCTATGAGAATGAATAATAGCGTATTGTGTTTGTGTTTTGTAGTATTTTCAATAGTATCCGGACAAAACAAAGATTCATTGGTAAAGCCGGATATTGTAAAACAAAAGCAACGTAAGCGCATATATTTTGCTGATTCACTAAGGCTTTATAAAAAGATTGATTTGAGTGAAAGTGTTTTCAAACCCGGAAGAGGCGGACTGTATGGCCCGGAAGTGTTTTTCTTTATTGATAACTCTACACAATTAATCCATTCTTACAATTATATAACAGACTCAATGTCTGTATTTGGAAATGGACATGGGGAAGGCCCCGGAGAAATACTTGCAGTGATGGATTTCAAAATTAAGGATGATAAAATATTTATAGTTGATCCTTATAGGTTGTGTGTAATTCAATATAGTACAGACGGGCAATTCATAGATGAATGGCGTCCGGCAGGCACAACACAACCAAATAAAATTATTTTTTGTAGAGAAAATATTACTATACAGAAGGCGTTGTTTGGAGAAGGATATTTATATCATACATATGATACTGCAAGGAAGCTGCTCCGTTCATATGGTAAATATATAGATGAAACAAGGCCATACAATCCGATATATCATGATTCTAATGTCCTGCAAGTCTCTGATCATGCTTTTTATCATATTCCATTGTATCTCGGTCTTGCGGGATTATATGAGGATGGCCGGTTAACCATGATCCGAACCACCATAGACGGGCAAAAGAATCCTGGTATTATAACATCAATATTGGATGATGATACGCAAGTTACAAAGCTGGATTGGTCCTATCATACAGCTAGAGAAAATGCTGTAAATAAGAATTTTATTATTAACAAGGCATTTGATGTAAAGAAGCATAAATTTTATTATGATGTATACAGTATTGCTGATTTCACATATATGGGGACTTTGGGCAATATTGCTTCAATGCGATATTTCTATATGAATGAGAAATATCTTGTCGGGGTGGATGACTTCTGCCTTTATGTATATCATTTAACAGATACATTGGAATGATGTTTTTTTCCGGTTAGGCTTGGCTCGCTAATGTCCGTAGTTGGCCTTTGCCAAGTTTTCATAGATATGTGCAACGCGGTGCTTATTCATCTGAACGGGGCGGTGATTTATCATTAGATGAGGCGGATATCGTGTTCATTGGGGAATGATTGCCGGGGTAGATCCCGAGCTGCGAATTATGCGTTGTCACTTTTCCCAAAATCTTCTTTACAATAAGTGATAAGTTTTGTAATTTAATGAAGTAGTAGAGATTGTTATTAGGTTATGAAAACCAGCCGAGAATAGATTTTGTGTATTTAATTGAACATGAATTGAAATCATTGAAAAAACAATAGTTATCTATCGAATCAGACATAGAAAACAATCATACTAATAAGTTTAGGGGTTGTATATGATTGAATTGCATCCAAATTATATAGAAAAGAATGGGAAGAGAGAATTTACTATTCTACCATATGAAGAGTTTGTAAGCATCCAGGAAGAATTGGCTGATTATGAAGACTTGCGTATACTTAGAGAGGCTAAAGATAAAGAATCCAATTCTCCGACCACTTCATTTGCTGATGTAAAGGCGGAACTGGGCTTTACCAAGAAATGCTAATCCCCTCCCTCCTGCATGAACTGGATAAAAATGTTTCGATTTCCCCTGATATGTTTTAGGTGGTTAAATAATTCCCCGCATACACTCGTATAATTATTAGTGATAGTTCAATTTTTAAATATTATCCCCTGTTTTGATGATTTTGATATAATACGGAGGCGGGAATGACAAAGGTGATGCTGTTTGTGATGTTCTTTATTGCGCAGATCTATGCAGAGCGTAATGATATAGGCGGGCGTGTATTTGAAAGAAATACTGGCAAGCCACTTAAGAACGTGCAGGTCTTTTTGGCAAATACATATTATGGGACAACAACAGACAAGCAAGGCAGGTTTGTGATTGAATCTGTCCCATCCGGTCATTATGAATTATTTGTAAGTATGATGGGTTATCATGTTGAAAAGAGGGCAATAGAAGTACAGCCGGATAAGAGATTGCAGTTGGAATTCAATTTAAAAGTTAAAATATTTAAGGGTACGTCAGTATCAATTACCGGAGAAGTTCCCAGACTCTGGAAAAAACATCTAAAAATATTTTCTGCAAAATTGCTTGGGCCTAAACATTTTGCAGAAAAGTGCAAAATTGTCAATCCCGAGATATTGGATTTTACAATTGATGAGTCAACTGGCATTTTTATAACAACTTGTGACGGTGCATTAAAAATTGAAAATCGTTCCCTGGGATACATTGTGACATATATTATCAGTAAATTTGAGATATATGCCAATGATACCTATTCATGTTCCGGCGACATGGGGTTTAAAAGATTGCAAGCCAGGAGTGAAAGAGAATCGAAGCGGTGGGCAGAAAATCGACTTGAAGCCTATCATGGCTCAACAATGCATTTCATCAGGGCAACAGTGCAAAATTCTTTAAAGAAAGACGGATTTACTGTCTGGCATGATCCTCATCAAAATCCATTATATCAGAAACATAAAGTTAATGTGTTTGATATGCTTCTGCCCGATGCCGGGCGTGGATTAAGAGAGCTGCAGTTTGACGGACTTTTGGAAATCACCTATAAACATGAGGAAGATGAAGTAGGTCTTGCATTGGTATTAGAAATAATGTCGGCATACTGGCAAGGCGTACCAGAAAGGAAGCGTGCAAAATTGAGATTCGAACACTCGCAGCAGAAGAGCATTCTGCAATGCCTTGGAGGTGGGATAATCAGGATTGATCCCCGTGGGATCTTTCTGAATCAGGAAGTTGTGAGGATTAATAATTATTGGAACTGGGAACGTCTGTCTGAGTGGCTGCCGTTGGAATATAATCCGTTGGATGATGTGGCTTTTTAAGAGGAGTCTACTATGAAGAGCAAAAAAGCATGGCAGTTGTTGAATAGTATGAAAATAATGTTAATCGTACTATCCCTTGCCGGATCAAGTTTTGCCGATACACGCCATTCGATAACTCCAAAATTTATAGATCAGGTTGTGCTGTCAGTTGATATTGATTGTGCCTTTGCAGGTGTAAATGATATGGTAATTGACACGCAGGGAAATTTTATTATAGTAGATTCATATCAGACGCGCGGCGTCTATGTGTTTGACAATAAAGGTGATTTCATACAGAAGATAGGTCGATCCGGGCAGGGTCCAGGCGAATTTAGCGAGCCTACCAGTATAGCAATTAATTCTGCCGGACAGATTTTGATTGCCGATTACATGGGCAGGAGAGTAAACGTCTATAATGCGGATTATACATTTATAAAATCAATCATCATGCATAGTGGGATGCAGCGCCATGTGTTTATGCCGGAACCAAATCAGATTATCATGTACAATGGAATGTTGCATCCAATATCTAACAGGTTACAAGAGACTATTGTTAAATATGATACGCTTGGTAATGAAATATCAAGTTTTGCGCAACTTCAGCCTGAGGTTCAAATGACAGAGTTCAGCTGCTTCTGTAATGGAGTCTGCCTGGATAGTATGAATAATATTTATGAAATAAATCCAGTCTATTATCAAATTAGAAAGTTTAATTTAAATGGTGATTTACTAGTGACCCGCACACCTGAATCCAGCATGTATAACACTGATAAGAAAATTGTAATTATCAATGGTCCGTTTATGGTAGATTCAAAATATATGTTAGTACAAATTGAAAACTGTATTGATGTTTTTAATTTGGAATGCAAGCGTATCGTTACAGAACAGCCATTCAAAGAAAAAATCATTCTTGCACATGGAAATATGTTTTATACCATTGTCTGGCCTGATGAGGATATAGAGTCGGGTGATCAGCGAGCGGTGATTAAGTGGTATAAGTTAGATTGAATAGCAGGCTGCTCTAATGTTGTGCCAACTGCAAGTGATGGAATAAAATTTGATAAAAAGACCATTCTATATCCGGGATTTACCATGAGTCACTCCAAAAGTCCTTGCATTTGTAAAGATATGTATGTAATTTATCCATGAAAATTTAAAAATCACTTTTAAAATTTCATGGATAATTATATGTATTTATCACGTCAGATTACAACGCAAATAGAGTTTTTGATTGATAATTTTCCGGTGACAGGTATTATTGGTCCGCGCCAGGTGGGTAAGACTACTCTGGCAAAAAAGCTCATGAAACAGATTGCCAAACCCTCTCTGTATCTTGACCTGGAGCTGGAAGAAGACTTTAATAAATTAGGTCAACCCCAGCTTTTTCTTGAGCAGTATAAAGATAAATGTGTTATTCTGGATGAGATACAGCGTCTGCCTTCACTCTTTCCTCTTCTGCGGGCCCTGGTAGATAAGAATAAAGTTCCAGGGCGCTTTCTTATTCTTGGTTCAGCCTCACCAAAGATGATAACTTATAGCTCAGAATCATTGGCTGGACGTATTGTCTATAAGGAGCTGGCACCTTTTAATCTGTGCGAGATTAACGATATTAAAATCCGGGATAATCATTGGATGCGGGGCGGATACCCTGAACCGTTACTTGCAAAAAGTGATCGCATATCAAAGATCTGGATGCAGAATTTTGTCCAGACCTATCTTGAAAGAGATTTGCGACTTCTGGGGCTCACTGTAGATCCTGTGCTTATGCGGCGTTTCTGGACAATGCTATCTCATTTTCATGGCAATATTTGGAATGCCAGCATATTTTCAAAGTCACTTGGCATTGCTGTACAAACAGTGAATCGTTATTTAAACTTCCTTGAAGGTGCCTTTGTTGTGCGACGTTTGCAACCATTCCATGCCAATGTGGGTAAACGACTTGTAAAATCGCCTAAGGTTTATCTCCGTGATACGGGCATGCTTCACCATTTGGCTGGTATACAAAGTCTTGATATGCTGCATGGTCATATGCTTCTGGGACACTCATGGGAAGGTTATGTAGTTGAGCAGATTGCTCAAATGCTGCCGGAGAGTGTTGAAATGTTCTATTATAGAACACATAATGGTACAGAGGTTGACTGTGTACTGGCTCTGGGCGGGGTGCCAAAAGTATGTATCGAAATTAAATACTCGGCTTCTCCCAAATTGGAACGAGGATTACAGATTGCTATAGAAGATTTGAAAACTACAGAAAATTATATCATTGTACCCAGGCCGGGTAGCTATCCTCTGAGGAAGGACGTACAGGTGTGTGGACTCGTGGACTTCCTGGAAATGATGCAGGAAAAGGCTATAATTTCAACAGCGTAGGTATCTTGAAAGAGTATGAAACCTTACCGAGAATCTTTCGTAAAAAAACAATATTTTCTAATGTGAATTCCATGAGGTGTTAATGAAGAACAGCTTTTTTCAATTGATCCTTGGTTTATCGGCCTATCTATTTGCATTTGTCCCTGTAGCAAGTTCTCAGACCATGATTCGTGATACTCTCCAAATACGTTTCCCCAATACTGCCGGACTCAATTCACAGGTATACATCAATCGTGTTGAAGATGCGAGAGGCGGAGAATTTGCAGGGATAAATTCATCGGTAGTGGGAGAATATGAGACAAATCATCTGTTCTTCTTTCCGGTAGATCAGCTCATATGTACGCCTGATCATCTGGCCCGTGAAATTAAATCCCTTGGCGGTGAATCTACAGATTCTGACATCCCTGAGATCAATCTAAAGATAACATCTTTCAAATTCAGTGACAGGAGCGGATTATTCAGTGCCGCTTATATCCTCAATTCATCTTTCGGTGTATATGATTCATCCGGCTCATTCCTGGGGGAGCTTGTGTATGAGGAAACAGTATATAAGCCACCCGTTTTTTCAAAAAAAATAAAGAGTTTTAAACGGATTCTTGCTGATTGGACGGATCAATTTCAAAAAGATCTTGCCGATGTCGCACGTGGAGAGCACGTAAATGTAATGCCAACAGGTTTCAGGCCTGAGCTTTATTCAGGTAAAAATCTCAATATGTTTGGCGGCATCAGCACGGCTGTGATGTTCAATTCTACTATTGTGGATGCAGATTTATACTTTTCCCGCAGAGAGGCAGCACCGTTTTTTTTACGAAGCGGCAAGGTGCTCAGGTACAGGAAAGAGAATGATTTCGAATCTATCGGTTTTAGCTTGATAAATGACTATATGATCCGCCGTTTTCATTCCAGGTGGGTATTTCAGGGTAATATGCAGCTCTTTTTTGGGCTCAACCGCTGGAACGACCTTGATGAAGTTGATCATCGTCTCTATGATGCAGTACAGGGTGACCTCTGTCTGAAGCAGGGGGTATATTATAATATGCGGGACCAATCATCGCTTACTTTTGGAATCGGCCTCATTGAGGATTTGAATTATATTTTTTCAAAGGGTCTGAGATTTGATGCAGGAGTATTCTTTCAGGTGGGAGTAAAGCTATGAGACAGCTCAGGTTATTAATATTTTTAGCTTTACTTTTGGTGCAGCCGCTCCTGGCCCAAAGATATACTGTTTCGGGTTATGTGTCTGATCAGTCCACAGGTGAGACCATTATCGGAGTGAATATTGTTGTACGTGGTGCAAATAGAGGTGCTGCTACGGATGTTAATGGTTTCTTCCAAATTCCAGGACTTACGTCCGGTCGTTATACCCTTGATGTAATGCATATAGCATATGCCCGGAAATCTGTAGAGATAGAACTTGCCGGTGGCAGCATTATGTTGGATGAAATTCAGTTGGCACCCAAGGCATTGGAGATGAATAAAATTGTGATTACGGGTCAACGTAGTGAGGCAATGGATATCTCCATGGAGAGTGGTCACAGAGAGATTACACCACAGGCAATACGCAGCATTCCGGCATCAGGCGGAGATGTATTCCGTTCGTTAAAATATCTGCCGGGAATTGAGGGTATTGATCCGTTCTCACCATTAATTTCAGTACGGGGAAGCGATCCGGGCGGCAATCTCATACTGCTTGACGGAGTCCCCATTTACAACCCTTATCACTGTGTTACATCTTCCGGTCTGTTTAATCTGGCCGCTATCAAGCAGGTTGAGATGCTGGTAGGTGGTTTTGGTGTTGAATACGGTGGGCGAAATGCATCGGTACTATATATAACCACGAGAGAGGGCAACGACAAGAAGCTGCATGGCGAGATAAAACCATCAACATCGTCCACTACCTTTGCCTTTGATTTTCCAGTGAATAAAAATATAACCATGATGGTATCCGGCAGGGCCTATTACGACCTTGTCTCTCGTTTTCTAATGTATTCGCCTAACTATCTCTTTGATACAAATCTATCACTCAATTGGAAAATAAATAGTCGTAATCGTCTCTCTTTACGGTATTTTCACTCCCGGGATATTATGGATATCTCGATGAACAGTTTCATGTCTTACTTTAAAGAGTGGACAGATATCTATGAAGATTATGATCTTGTCTATAAAAACCGCTGGCGGAATCAGGCAGCTACGGCTATTTTGAAGACAGTAATTAATCCAAATGTCTACCTCAAGACACAGGTGTCCGGTTCTTTCTTTTCATCTCAAAATTCATCTATGCTTGACTTCAATTATGAGGATGAAGAATCGGGTGAAAGGTTCAAACTTTACTACCGCACGGACATAGATAATAAGATTGAGGATGTTGGTGCCAAAATGTCACTTAGCCTGCGTCTTGGAAAGCATAACGCCTTTCTTTTTGGTGGTGAGTACAACCGATATCTCTTTGGGAATGAATTTGCTATCAATGGTTTGAGTGAGGGTAGTACAGAACTTAAACCTGATATGATATCTGTTTTTGGTGAGGACAAGATCAGCCTTGGCCCATTGATGCTAAGAGCCGGAATGCGCTTTTCTAAATATAAATATGATAACGGCTGGCTTAAAGAACCAAGAATTTCCGGTGTTCTTCAGCTTCCGGGCCGTTTGAAATTGAAGGGTGCCTGGGGTAGGTATAATCAGTATATAATCAGCATCAATTCTCAGGAATATGAGATGAGCCAGCTGCTGGACTATTACTATCCTCTCAGATATCGTGAGCCCAGCCGGTCAATTCACTACATACTGGGAATTGATAAAGATCTCTCAGACGGCATGAACCTCGCCATTGATTTTTATTACAAGGACCTACAGCGTCTCTACACCTTCGACTATTATGTGAGTGAACTGGATATATACAACTTTGCTGATAAGTTAATTGCCGGAACAGGTAAGGCCTGGGGTATAGAGCTTTTGTGGAAAGGTAATTGGCGCACATTTTCCGGATGGGTTGGCTATGGTTATAGTCGCTCTACCCGTCAGTATCCCCATATTATGGACGGACAGGAGTTTATGTTTGATTATGACAGAACTCACTCGTTCAAGGCGATGATTAAGTATCAGCTCAATTCCAGCCTCTCGTACAGCAGCACACTGCGTGTCCAGTCGGGTACTCCCAAGACTCTGGAGCAGGGTATGCGTCAGTACTTCTATTACGATCCCGTGTCCAATAATCATGCATCATTTCCTTTGAGCAGGACTGAGCGCAAGAATAATGTACGTATGCCATTATATATCCGGCTGGATGTTGGATTACAGAAACGGCTGCGTACAGGTTTTGGTGCCAACCTGGCTGAATTTTTAGGAGCAGATGCATCTTATCTCAACTTTACTCTGGGTAATGTACTCTTTTTTCACCGTAATGTGCTTTTTTATCTAAATTTTGGTGAGGGGAAACAATATGGTTTCGGAACGAACTATATGCCGGAGATCAGCATGGGATATACGGTAAAGTTTTAGCTTGGGGATTTATTGATTTGGAAATAATGCAATTATGCACAGGACATTCGGTCTCGGTCTCGCAATCGTAATCGTAATCGTAATCGTAATTGTAATTGTTTGTTGTTCGTCTTGTTCGTTTTGTTCGTTGCTAAATTTTTGTTCTTGCAACATTAAGTTTTAATACCAGCCCTCCATTCACTGGGGTGGAGATATAGTA
>JAGLOF010000023.1 GCA_023139105.1 bacterium | reverse complement strand
TGCTGGTGGAGCCTTGATGAGACTGTTGCGATGCTTCTCCGGATGTTTTATGGATTAATACAACCACATCAACATTGCTGTGTTCATCTGTGGAGATCTGCTTCGCAGATGATACGGATTATCGCAGAATAGATTACCCCGGCAATATAACTTCTTGTTTTCTATGTTGACTCATGTTAACCGAGTCAAATAATACCCATTCGATTCGACATAGCACTCGTAAATATTACAAAAAATATGCTGGGACACCCAAAAAATCATTTTTAGGGCACTAAAGTTACTGTTTTTTATAGCTTTGTTTTTTTAATACCTGAAAAGTGTCGAAAACAGGACAGGATTATCAGGATCTACAGGATTTTTTAAGAACTCTGCACTGGCTAATTTGATACATGTATTCGTCCTGCTAATCCTATCCCGCTCTTTTTTTATGTCGTAGGGCAGGGCTGGGAGGCTCCGTGTATTCTGTGTATTCCGTGGTTAAATGCTTTTTCTTTTAGTGCCGGAAGGGCCTTAAAGTTTAATAGCAAGTGTATTACGCATTACAGCTTTTGCATCAAAGGTCTCTTTGTAAGCAATTAAACTATCATTAGGTGTCATTGGATTTAAAGCGGATGTGTCCTGTGAGACGCCTATATCTACATAATTGTAACCGGCTTTGGTAGAATACTCTATAACCTCGTACAATACGCGATGAACCGGATGTAGGCTTGTGTGATGATAATACATCATATTATAAAAACAGAGAGCTACCTGGTCATTACAGAAAAACATTAAAGATCCACCAATTGGTTCATCTTTATTATAAACCATAAATAGTTTTAGAGCATCAGGCAGTAGATTCTTTAATTTAATCATATCATTAAAAGAATGAGTTGGTCTAACATTATGTTTACTGAGATTGTGTAGCATAATCGGATGAAATGCTTCATAGTCTTCATTAATTTCAACACGAATGTCTGTGTTTTTCAATGACTGTCTAACATAATTCCTCACAGTACGCTGAAATCTGGGTATGGTTTCACGTTCAGGATCTAATGCGATTGCACTTGATATGTAGTGTGTCCTGTATTCAAATCCCTGCCACAACATAGCATATTCCAGATTTTGATTCGGGTGACGTTCATAAATAAGGGGTGCAGCTGTTAATACGATTTCCCTGAAATTATTTGTACGTGCATATTCCAACAAACATGCAGTCAGTTCCATAGCATATGAAAATTTTATATCATCTGTAACAAGGCCACCATAACTTGCGCCAATAGGAGATTCAAATATTCCATCCTTTAGCCTTCCTGGTAGCACTGCTACTATTTTACCCTGTTCCAAAAAAACAAGATGGTTGTATTCAAATTTATCCGTAGTATGGTAATCAAAGAATTTTTGAAGATGAAAGATATTTCCATTGTTTGAATGAGCAACAAACTCATCCCAATTATTTTTATCTGAGGGCGTGTATTCTCTAATTTCCATGGGGCATCCTGATGATTGAGTGAAATAGATTAATGTTAGATATATAAGAGTAATTATTTTCTTGGCAAATTCCAAATTTTTTCTCTCTTTACTTTAAAGAAGGATAATTGTATATTATGCAAAATAATAGGTACAGCTTTGTTATACATAAACAATGTATTTGAACATATGCTTAGGAATTGATCACTATTACTGTTAATGTATGTTGCATGATAAGGGAGTAAAAATGACCAAAAAAGATTGTTATATAGCTTCGATAAGGGAAATAGAAATTCGTTTGGGAAAAGGTGGAAATCTTATTGCGGATTTGGGTAATGTAGCAGCAGTTCTAAATAAAAGGTTGGATTATTATTGGGTTGGTTTTTATTTTCTTCAAAATGATCGCCTTGTGCTTGGACCTTTTCAGGGCACACCAGCCTGTGTTTATCTTGATTGCAGGAAAGGTGTTTGCGGAGCGTCAGCTGATAGTAAAGAAACTTTGATAGTAGAAGATGTAAACACTTTTGAAGGGCATGTGGCCTGTGACCCACGTTCAAAATCCGAAATCGTAGTCCCATGTTTCGATTCAAATGGCAAACTTCGTGCATTATTAGATGTTGATAGTGACCAACACAATCATTTTGATGACATAGACAGACAGGGATTGGAAAAGATTTCTGAATTAATCAAAGGTTTGTGGCTGCTTTGAAAATTCTCAAAGAAAAATTTTATAATTCTATTTTTGAACAATTCAGATTGTATTATCAAAGTTGTTTAAAATCCTTTCCTGAACATACTGTAATGATTCAATTAAAATGGGATCATGGGTTGCGTGTTCAAGCTAATATGAATGAGCTCTGTGATATACTTGAATTAAATACTTGTGAGAAAGAAGAGGCTATACTTGCAGGATTGCTTCATGATGCAGGTCGATTTGAACAATTTATTCAATATGGAACTTTTGTGGATGCGCAATCCACCGATCATGCAGAATTAGGATGTGAAATATTACAGCGTTTCGGTTGGTTAAAATTTCGTACATCAGAGTCGATGCAGCGCATACTTAAAAGTATTTCAGAGCATAATAAATTTAATCCCACACCAAATAGTGATAATAAAACTAATAAATTAATAAAGATGCTAAGAGATTGTGATAAATTAGACATTCTAAAGTTAGTTAGCGACTATTATCATAATCTACCTTTAAACAAACAAGAAAAAATTACACTAAATCTACCGGATAAACCATACATTTCAGAAATTGTCTATGATACATTTTTAAATTCTCAAATGGTTAGAAAGGAAGATTTACATACAATAAATGATTTTAAAATTCTTCAAATGGGGTGGATCTATGATATTAATTTCTCCTGGACTGCGCATCAGATAGAAAAACATGAATATCTGGATTTAATCATCAAAACACTCCCGGATTCAATACAGAAAAAACAAGTTCAAAGAAAAGTTTCTGAATGGATAGATAAAAAGAAATTTAACTCTGATTCTGATATTCACTAAAGTTATGTATCCGGCGATAAACTAGCGCGCATAAATGATGAAATCAGTTGACAAATCAGTGCCAAAATCGTACATTAATGCGACCAAAATATTATTTATTTCAAGGCCCGATCTTGGGTCTTTTTTTTATGTCAAGAGTACTCAATATATGAAAAATGATAAAATTAAATTAAGTGTAACCATCCTGGTGATTATCATATTACCACTGTTAATATGGAGTTGGTATATACCCTTTATCAGCGTGCATGACAGACCGGCAATAGATGAAGCAATTGTAATGCAAATAGAACGTGGCTGGTCTTTAATGAAAATTGCCAATGAATTGGAAAAGCATTCGTTAATCGGTAATGCAGGCCGATTTGTCTGGACAGCTCGAATAATGGGAATAGCTGGGTCTTTGAAAGCAGGACGTTATTGTTTTGATGAGCGCCAATCCAATTTTGCAATTCTACAAAAACTAAATAATGGTAATATATTACTACAGAGCGTTACCATACCCGAAGGAATGCGTGCTACAGCCATAGCCTCTTTGCTCAGTAAATCATTAAACCTTGATTCTGCGATAGTCATGAATTATGTATCAAATCCTGAATTTTGTCGATCTCTAAATATCGAAGCTGCTCATCTTGAAGGATATTTATATCCTGATACTTATGCCTTTGAAGATGGAGTAACTGAAAAAGAAATAATTTTACGTATGGTAAACCAATTTCATATAGAACTAAACAATGATTTGCTCCAACGTGTAAAAAAATTAAATTTCACTTTACATCAAATTATTACACTCGCTTCCATCATTGAAGGTGAAGTTATAGTTGATATGGAAAGATCAAAAGTTTCTTCAGTCTATCATAATCGGCTACAGCGACGTATTCCTTTGCAAGCTGATCCAACTATTCAATATATTGTACCGGATGGTCCACGAAGATTGTATCAGAAACATCTGAAAATACAGTCACCATATAATACATATATGCATTACGGACTTCCACCGGGACCAATCGGTAATCCTGGTATTGCATCTATTAAGGCCGCTCTCTATCCGGACGATACCGATTTTCTATATTTTGTGGCAATTGGCAATGGTGCCCATACATTTTCAAAAACTCTTGCCGACCATAATAGTGCCAAAGCTCATTTTAATCAAATTCGTCGTGACGTACGGCGTAGTGCTCGTAAATAGGGAAGGATCCAAACGTGTGTTCCAAACATAATGACATGCTTTCTCAACTAAATGCTGTTCAACGTCAAGCTGTGGAGTGTACCGAAGGACCTTCTTTGATACTTGCCGGTGCGGGGAGTGGCAAAACAAGAGTTTTGACCTATCGAATAGCACATCTTGTACATAAAGGACTTGCAGCACCCTGGGAAATTCTTGCTATGACCTTTACCAACAAGGCTGCGGGTGAAATGAAGTTGCGTATCTCTGAGATGCTTGATACCAAAGATCCATTATGGATAGGCACATTTCACTCCATATTTGCAAAAATCTTAAGATGGGAAGCTGAAGCACTTAATTATACAAGGGATTTTGTGATCTATGATTCAGATGATCAGGAACGTCTTATAAAATCAATAATGAGTGATTTAAATATATCCAAGGAACAATTGGCACCAAAGGCAATAAAAAGTGCTATCAGCAATGCAAAGAGTGATCTAATAACACCTTCTCAATATTTAAAGCAGGTTCATAGTTATCCGGGAGAACTAATCAGTAAGGTCTATCCTGAATATGAGAATAGGCTGCGTAAGTTCCAGGCATTTGATTTTGATGACCTAATAACAATACCTATACGTCTTTTTGAGCAGCATCCTCAAATTCTTGAGAAATACAGAAATCGTTTTAAATATATTTTAGTTGATGAATATCAGGATACTAATCGTGCCCAGTATACATTACTCCGGCAACTGGCTTCATCACACCGTAATTTATGTGTTGTAGGTGATGATGATCAGTCTATTTATCGCTGGCGTGGAGCGGATATAAGAAATATACTAGAATTTGAGAAAGATTACAAGGATGCACAAATATTCCGTCTCGAACAAAATTATCGCTCAACCGAGGCAATTCTTACTGCCGCAAACTCCGTTGTAAAAAGGAATAAAGGTAGAAAAGGCAAGACACTTTGGACTGAAATAAAGGGTGGAGAAAAAGTATCTGCAATTGAAGTTCAGGATGACAGACAAGAGTCAAGCCGCGTTGTAGAAAAAATTCAGAAAGAAGTTTTTTCCAATAAAAGAACGTTTAAGGATTTTGCCGTACTGTATCGCACTAATGCACAGTCGCGGAATTTAGAAGATGGTTTGCGTAGAGCTGGTATTTCTTATACTATTGTTGGTGGCGTACGTTTTTACGAACGCAAAGAAATTAAAGATATACTTGCATATTTGAGAATCATTGTAAATCCTCAGGATTCTATCTCTTTTAAAAGAATTATAAATTTCCCCACAAGGGGAATAGGTGCTACTTCCCTTGAGCGTTTTGAATTATTTGCCAAAGAGAATGATCTTGGACTATTTGACGCATTAACGCAAATTGCAGATGTGGATACTATCTCACCACGCATCAGAAAAAAGATGAGAGAATTCCACTTCATGATCCAAAAATATATTGATCTGAAAGTTGAAATTTCTCCTAATGAACTTGTGCACGCTCTAGTTGATGAAACCGGGCTGATGCGAATGTACAAAGAAGATATGTCAGATGAAGCAAGAGCACGTGTTGAGAATATCCGTGAATTGCTAGCTGCAATCAGTGAATATGCTGCACAGACCGAGCAACCTTCTTTAGCAGAATTTCTTGAGCAAGTTAGTCTGGTGGCTGATATGGATCAGTGGGATGATAGATCCAATGTAGTAACACTCATGACTCTGCATTGTGCAAAAGGACTTGAATTCCCCGTTGTCTTTATAACAGGCCTTGAAGAAGGACTATTTCCGGGCTTCAGAAGCCATGATGATCCTGAAGCTATGGAAGAAGAGCGCAGACTATTCTACGTTGGTATGACACGCGCAATGGAAAAACTATATCTACTCTATGCTCAGCGCCGCCGCGTATTTAATGAAATTAATTCAAGACCACCTTCACGTTTTCTGGAAGAGATTGATAAATCCGTTTTAGATCATCTGCATGTAGTACGCGCCATGTCACCAGCCAGTGAAGAAGTACGCCATAAGCCACGTAGAAGAATAGATCAGATGTTTTCAGATTCCATGCCCGACTATGAATCATTCTCTCAGGAGAGCGGCTCCGGGCTTGAAACAGGTATGTATGTATCTCATGCAAGTTTCGGTCGAGGGAAAATATCCAAATTATTGGGTAGTGGTGCCAAACAGACAGTAACTGTGAAATTTGAAGGTGGAATGACTAAGAAATTTCTTGCTCAATATGCCAAGTTTGATATTTTATAAAAGCGGTGAATCTTATAAAAAAATGTGAACATATATTTCAATGTTGAGTGTTTTGTCCTTTATTTTTTTCCACCCATTTGATGAATAGGGAATAGAATAACATCTTGAATATCAGACTTGTCCATAAGGAGCATTATCAACCTGTCAAGACCCAAAGCCATACCGGCACATGGCGGCAACCCCGTGCCAAGGGCTTTAATTAGTTCTCTGTCTATTATATAATCTATACCTGTCTGGCAAAGCTTGATGTTTTTATCGACTTCAAAACGCTGTAGCTGTTCATTAGCATCTATCAATTCACTATATCCATTTGCAAGTTCCATTCCGCCAATATATAATTCTGCTCTTTCGACAAAATCCGAATGATCATGCTTTCTCTGAGCCATTAAACCCATAGATACAGGATAGTCGATAATCCATTCCGGTGCATCGACTCCAATATATGGTTCAATTTTTTGTAGAAATATTCTAAACCAAGTTGTATTCCAATCATCATCATCGGTAGTATGTACATCTGCTGTCTGTGCTGATGTTCTCAGTTCTTCCAATGATGGGTGCAAAGAGAGGTCAATATCTACATATTTTTGGAAAAGTTCACATATTGAAGATTGTTTCCATACCTTGCCCAGATTCAATGCAGTGCATTGATAGTTCAGCATGTCAGTGTTGAAACATCGCTGTAAAATAAATTGAATGAGGCACTCGGTATCACGTATCACATCCTGATAATCCGAATCAGTCCGATACCATTCAACCATAGTGAATTCGCCATTATGATATTGAGTTTGTTCTCCGTTTCTGAAAACTTTTCCAATAGAGACAATTTTTTTTTCACCTGTAGCCAATAGTTTTTTCATAACATGTTCAGGAGATGAATGGAGAAAAAGAGAGAGCGATTCTCCTGTTCCCGTATCATAGTTAACAGGAACAGGAGAAATATTTGCATCCAGAGTAGGATATGGTGTCAGAAGAGGTGCTTCAATCTCCAAATAACCCTCTTGCTGAAAAAAGATCCGTGTTGCATTTAAAATTTCTGCACGCAATTTGAATATTGATACAGGTAACTTACCAGATTTCAAATCTTCCCAATTTGTGGAGCACTCTCTTTTATTCATCATTTTCCTGCATAAAGATATGTGCAAAAACCTTTGCATCGTTGATTGCATTGGCAATAACGGAATATTCATTAGGAGCATGCAGTGTGTCATCCAGAGTACACCAGCAAACAGCAGGAAGACCATTATGGCGGAAAACGGCTGCAACAGTTCCACCTCCAATTCCTATTGTTCTTGCTTCTTTGTTCATAACTTCCTTAATAGCCAGCTTAAGAGCGTTTGCAGCAGGAGTGTCAGCTGGTGTTGCCGGTGGAGCAGTCTCTTCCTGTGGATATGAAAATGTTATTTTAACTCCAAATTTTACTTCAATTTCATTTGCCCAGATTCTAATTTGATCTTTAATTGTATCGATACTGTAATCAGGAAGAATGCGACAATCAAAATAAAATATGTCCTGCCCGGGAATTGTATTGACATTAAGAACATTTATTTCTTTTTGCGTTGGTTCAAAGGTTGATATGGGAGGATTATACAAAGGATCATTTTTATCAAATATTTGGTACAACTCATCCATCTTAACAATTAAATGCGCACCGGCCTTATGTGCATTTGCTCCGCATTCGGGGGTAGAACCATGTGTAGGACGGCCTTTTATTGTCGTCTTTATCCATAGTATTGATTTCTCAGCCACTTCAATGAGGACGCCATCAGGATCTCCGGCATCTGGTATATATATCAAGTCATTGGACGTAAACATGTTTGGAAATTCTTTTATAATATGTTTGATTCCGTATTCTGAACCTGTCTCCTCATCTGCAACAAATGCAAGAGCTACATCATAAGCGGGTAACAGTCCTTCGTCTTGAAGTCCTTTGATAGCTAGTATTGCTGAAATTATTGCTTGTTGATTATCTTCTGTTCCACGACCGTAAAGTTTGCCGTCTTTTTCAATGACTGTATATGGATCTGTATCCCAATCGGCCAGATCACCAGGAGGAACAATATCCATATGCGCCATTATCCAAATCGTCTTTTCCGAAGATTTACCTTTCCATCTAAAAATTATATTGGGTCGCCCGTTATTCTCCAGACGCTCGTCCGGCGCAATTATATTTTTAATACTATCATGATTAAGAGATTTGAGTATTTCCTGGATTTTTGCTGCTTTTTTTGATTCTCCAAGTCCGCCGTTAACAGGAGAAAGAGCTGGTATAGCAGTTATTTGTCGTTGCATGTCAATTACATCTTGCCTATATGAATCAATTCGATTTGTTACTTTATTTATTATTGTGTTAGGCATGGAAACCTCCCGCTTTGCGATAATTGAATAGATTGATATACAGTATACAAAATATAACTCATAAAAATCAACCTGGAGATGAATATTTTAAATTAAAAAAAACTTGTTTTTGGACAGTTGTTTTTATAGATTTAAGCACTATTTTTTGGGCCCCAGTAGCTCAGTGGATAGAGCCGCAGTTTCCTAAACTGTGGGCCGCAGGTTCGATTCCTGCCTGGGGTACGGATAAATCCTTATAATATTAAAAATTAATTGGCAATTTGACCGGAATTATGGAGGAGCATCATGAAGACAAAAATATTGGTAGTAGATGATGTGGATACTATTGCTAGAGTCTATGCTCGCTTCCTTGAACGCCAGGGCTATGATGTACATATTGCCTTTAATGGTGATGAAGCTCTGACTGAATGGGAACGGTTTCAGCCAGATCTGGTTATTAGTGATATCCGCATGCCAAGAATGAGCGGATTTGAATTAGCCAATGAACTAAGAAAACGCAAGGCTGATCAAAAAGTTATTTTAATGACCGGGTATGCTGATGAAGCTGAAGTGCTTGAACAACAGAAGACACATGGATATCCATTTTTTACAAAACCAGCTGACTTGCAGACTACGGTCTCAAAAATTGTAAAAGACGTGCTTGACGGCACATTTGAAGACGATATTAACCTATAGTGAATCATCCGGAGCATGCATGCTGAATCCAAGAAAACGAATTTCAAAGAAAGAAATGAAAGAGGACTCTCTGGTCACTTTCATGGTGAAAACTCAAAAAGTTTATACTGAATATAGCAAGTATATTCAATATGGTGCATTGGCAATTGTTGTCATTATTGTTATTTCATCTTTAATGATCAAATCGAAAAAAGATGCAGAATATAAAGCTTCTGCTCAATTAGGTATTGTGGAAAATTTAGTAAACAGCAATCAATGGGATGCTGCTGTTCCTGAATTGAATAATCTATTAGAGACTTTTCCAGGAACCCAATCAGCTGGCCGGGCAGTTTTATACCTTGCAAAGGCTGCAATTGCTTCTGATAATGCACAAGACGCAAAAACACATTATAAAAAGTTTATAGATAAGTATGATTTTAACAGCTATTTAACGTCTACAGCTATGGCTGGTTATGCTGTATGTTTTGAAGATGAAAAAAGTTTTGATGAAGCTCTGCGTTGGTATAAGCAAGCATTTTCAAAAGACCCCGAGTCTTTTCACGCTCCTGCATATTTAAAAAGCGCTGCACGTTGTGCCGGGCTTGCCGGGCAAAATGAAAAGGCACGACAAATATATCAACAGATGTTGGATGATTTTGCAGATTCAAATGAGAGTAGAGATGTGGAATTTCTTCTTAAGGCTTTAAATTAAAGAAAATATACATCTTAATCTCTTTTAAGTTCATATTTTACTTGCAAAATATCCATTGTGTGTTTATATTGTTTGCTGAAAGTGGGTCACAGTGCCCACTTTTTTTAATGTATGTAGGACGATATGAAAGTTAGAATAAAACAAATAGTTCAAGAACTTTTTTATGATGATGAAATTGAAGTTGTAGATGTTCTCATCAGAGGATCTGCTCGAAATCGTATAATTGAAATTCTGGTAGACCGTGATGGTGGTGTTTTACTCGATGATTGTGCAAAACTTTCCAGAAAGTTGGCTGATCATCTTGAACTGCTGGAAAGCGAATTGGGTCTTGATAAATATCGGTTGGAAGTCTCATCGCCAGGTTTAACTCGTCCTTTAAAAACCCGTCGTGATTTTAAGCGTAATATTCAACGCAGAGTCAAGATTGAATGGAAGCAAGAAGGGCGAACACAATCTCTTGAAGGCCGCATTATCGATGCCGAAGAGATGCAGGTTAAGATTGAATTAAAAAAAAGTACCGCAGCCATTCCGTATGAAGATATTGAAAAGGCTGTCATACAAATAGACTGGAATTGCTAAGGAGGGGCGACATTCAATGAATGTCAATATCGTTGAAGCGGTCACACAAATTGCCAAAGAAAGAAATATTGACCGCGAAGCTTTGGCCGGTATCCTTGAGAATATTTTTTTAGCGTTGATAAAACGTAAATTTGGTACTACTGATAATTTTGATATATTTGTTAACATGGATAGTGGTGAAGTCGAAATATATCAGATGAAGACCATTGTCGAGGAAGTGGTTGATCCGGTGACTGAGATTCAGCTGGAAAAAGCGATTGCAGTTGAGCCTGACCTGGAACTGGGTGACGAATATATTGAAATTATAAGTCCGGCTGCATTTGGACGTAGATTAATTACCTCGGCCAAGCAGAGTCTGAATCAAAAAATTCGAGAAGCTGAGAAAGAAGTTCTGTTTGAAGAGTTTAAAGATCGTGTTGGTGAAATAATTGTAGGTGATATCAGGCAGATTAATCGTGATGAAGTCTTGATCTCAGTGGAAAATATGGAAGTATCGCTACCAAGATCAGAACAGATTTATAATGAGCGTTATCATCGTGGAGAGACAATTCGTGCTGTAATCAAAGATGTTGCCAAGACACACAGAGGTCCGGAAGTAATAGTTTCACGTACAGATGAGAGATTTTTAATAAGACTTTTTGAGATTGAGGTGCCGGAAATATATGATGGTATAATCGAGATAAGAAAAGTGGCTCGTTTTCCTGGTGACCGCGCCAAGGTTGCAGTATTTTCAAATGATAAACGTATTGATGCTGTAGGTGCATGTGTTGGTCTTAAGGGTGTACGTATTCAAGCTATTGTTAAAGAGTTGAATAATGAAAAAATCGATGTTATTAATGCATCGAGCGAACCGGAAATTATTATTAATCGTGCCCTGAGTCCAGCCAAACCATCCAGGATAATAATGAACAAAGAGAATAAGACTGCTTTTGCAATCATCTCTGATGATCAAATATCTCTGGCAATCGGCCGTGGAGGACAAAATCGTCAACTTGCATCCAGATTGACAGGTTATGAAATTACTACTGTTAAAGAGTCAGAGTGGCAGGATACAGAAACAAAAGATGAAAGCTTGTTGCTTGGAGAAATTCCGGAATTATCTGCCGCAGTTGTAGAGAAATTGACTGATGCCGGTTTTGAAACCGCTGATGAAATTTTGGATGCCGGAGCAGATACTCTTAATAAGCTCAAAGGTTTCGGACCAAAAACCGTTGAAAGAATAATTGATATACTCAATTCTTATTACGAAGAGTCGGCTGATAATAATGCGGCTAAAGTTGAGAAAAAGAATAAAGAAGAATAGAAAATATAACAGTATATAAGGGATCAGATTGACTACTGATAAGGGCAAAAACGTGAAAAAATTAAGAGTCTATCAAGTTGCAAAAGACTTTAATATTGCCAATGAAACTTTGATTGAATTTTTAGCTTCGCATAAATTCAAAGTGCGTAATCATATGGCACCAATAAATGAACAGATGTTCCAACTGGTGTCCAAAAATTTTACGCGTGAAGAGACGGAAGCTGAAAAACAATCTGATTTCCGTAAAAAACTTGAAGAAAAGCGTAATGTTGAAGAAGCACGGAGAGAAGCCGTTCGGCATGAGATTGATGAATTATTAGAGATGTCACGTCGTGAGGTTTTTGAGCCAGTTAAAACATTGGAGATTACGCATCCGAAGCCACATAAAAAACCACAAAAACCAATGGAAAAAGATACTGCCTTATCTGTAGACACAGTTGCCCAGGAAAAGGTAGAGGCTGTAGTTGTTGGAACCAAAGAAGAAGTGGTCAGAACCGGAAATGTAAAATCCGGGAAAGAAAAACATATAAGACATGAACATAAAGAAGTACCCAAGTCAACTTCAGGTAAAAAAGAGCATAGCAGAGCGCAATCTCGAGATACAGCTGATGCACCTGGCAAATCACACGAGAAGTCAACTACTTCTGATAAATCCGATAATAAGCCGAAACGCCAGCTGAAACGCCGTCCTTCATCCGAATCACCGGAAAAAAGCGAGAAAGAAGATGGCAGTGGCAGTAAACATAGGCGGAAAAACAAATCCGGCAAACGTGATGATGTTAAAGAAAAACAGAGTAGTGATACAGATAGTGCAAATAAAAAGAAGCGCCGCCGTAAAAAGAAAAGACGTCCGGCAGTTGTAATAGATGAAAAAGAAATACAAGCATCAATAAAATCTACATTGGCAAAGATGGATGATTCAGGTACCAAGCGTAAAAAACGTAAGAAAGAGCGTACTGAGGAGTCTGATGCTGAAATTGAAGTAATGTCTATCAGGACTACTGAATTCGCTTCTGTTCACGAATTGGCAAACATCATGGATGTGGAAGCCAGTGATGTAATCAAGGCATGTTTCTCTCTTGGACTTATGGTTTCAATCAACCAGCGTCTGGATCGTGATACTATTATAATGGTGGCTGATGAGTTTGATTATGAAGTAGATTTTCAGACTGAATATGGCGAGGAAAAGGCAGAGGAGATACCTGAAGAAGAAGATGATATCACAAAAATGGTGGACAGGGCTCCTGTTGTTACAATTATGGGACATGTTGATCATGGCAAGACATCTCTTCTTGACTTTATTCGAAAAAGTAATGTCATCTCTGGTGAATCGGGTGGTATTACGCAGCATATCGGTGCCTATGAAGTAGAAAACAACGGCAAGAGAATTGCATTTCTTGATACACCTGGTCATGAGGCCTTCACAGCCATGCGTGCACGCGGTGCTCAAGTTACCGATATTGTAATACTTGTTGTTGCTGCTGATGATAATGTCATGCCCCAGACTATTGAAGCTATTAATCACGCAAAAGCCGCCGGCGTACCAATGATTGTGGCAATTAATAAGATGGATTTACCTAATGCTAATTCTGATCTCATCAAGAAAAAATTAGCAGATTTTGATGTCCTTGTTGAAGAGTGGGGCGGCAAAGTACAGGCAGCTGAAATTTCAGCAAAAACCGGTATGGGTGTTGAGCATATTTTAGAGTTGATTCTGCTGGAAGCAGAACTGCTTGAACTTAAAGCTGATCCGGGTGCTTTACCGCGTGGTGTGGTTATAGAAGCAATGATGGACAAGGGGCGCGGTGTTGTTGGTACAATATTGATCAAAAAAGGTACATTGCACATAGGTGATTCATTTATTGCCGGACAATTTAATGGTCGTGTTCGCGCAATGTTTGATGAAAGTGGTAAAAAAATGGATTCGGCTCCGCCCTCTACGCCTGTACAGGTTCTTGGTTTTAATGGAATGCCCCAGGCGGGAGATGTTATGGCAGTTTTAGGCTCAGAGCAAGAGGCCAGAGAAATTGGTTTGAAGCGGCAGCAATTAAAAAGAGAACAAAGTTTCCGCCAGCATCGTCTTTTAACATTAGATCAAATAGGGAAGCAAATTGCTGAAGGTCAAGTCAGAGAATTGTCAATAATAATTAAGGGTGATGTTGACGGTTCCACAGAAGCTTTGGCAGATTCACTGATGCAGCTTTCTACTGATGATGTAGCTGTTCGAATTATACATAAAGGTGTTGGTGATATATCAGAATCTGATGTAGATCTGGCAACAGCATCCCAGGCTATAATATTAGGCTTTCATGTCCATCCGAATGTTCAGGCCAGGGAGTTGGCAAATAAAGAGAAAGTTGAGATTAGACTTTATAAAATCATATATGATGTTGTAGAAGATGTGCGTTTGGCACTTGAAGGTATGCTGGAACCTGATATTATTGAAAAAGCAATGGGTACAGTTGAAGTCAGAGCGGTTTTCCGTGCATCCAAGGTTGGGCTAATTGCTGGATGTTATGTGACTGATGGAAAAATCGTCCGCAATGCAAATGTAAGAGTAAGGCGTGACGGCGAATCAATATTTGAAGGTAAATTATCTTCACTGAAACGATTCCAGGATGATACTAAAGAAGTTGCATCAGGTTATGAGTGCGGTCTGACAGTAGATGGCTTCAAAGATGTAAAGGAAGGTGATATTATTGAAGCATACACGCTGGAGGAAGAAGCCAGGACTCTATAAATTATGCTTATTGCATCACTTCAGGTTGAATTACTACTTCATGCTACTTTTTCTTTAAAAGAAAAAAGATTTGTGCTTCGTAGTATAAAAGCAAAAATTAAGAAAGACTTTAACGTTTCAATTGCAGAAGTTGATTATCTTGATAAATGGCAAAGATCTGTATTGGGAATAGCGTGTGTGTCAAATGATCGTCGTTTTTTAGATACAGTTTTATCAAAAATAATTAATGCAATTGATAAAGATAATAGAATAGAGATAGTTAACCAGGTTGTGGATATTTATTAAAAAGATAGATTGCAGGGTATTCCCTGGCTTATGATATGAGAGGTAAAAGAAAATTTCAAGTAGGTGGTCAAATAAAGACTGCTGTTAGTGAAGTTATCAGAACACGTCTGAGTGACCCTCGAATTGGTTTTGTTACTGTAACAGATGTAGAAATGTCTGATGATTTGCGTTATGCAAAGATATACTTCAGTGTTCTGGGAGAAGAGGAGCAATTAAAGAATTCTTTGAAAATATTGAAGGGTGCCAGAAAATTTATTCAAACCGAAACCGCTTCACGCATCCGCATTCGCTTTATGCCGGAAATTGATTTCTATATTGATAAATCCCTGGCATATGGTGCCCGTATTGAAGAGTTGCTAAATAGTGTTCAAGATGATTTAGATACGGAAGAGCCTGAATGATCCACCGGGATTCTACAATGAATGACATTACCAATATTTCAAAACAGATAGCTGATCTTATTAATAAGCATCAAAATTTTTGGGTAACAACGCACATACACCCGGATGGCGATGGCCTGGCTTCAATGTTATTGATGAAACTATTGCTTGAACAACATTCTAAAAATGTTATTGCAATAGTTGATGATCATATTCCACGTAAATTTGATTTTTTCCATTCTTTTCATGAAATAATCACTGATGTAGCTGATGGAAGATTGGGCCAGCCGGATATTGTTTTTGCACTTGATGCTTCAAATATCTCTCGCCTGGGAGATATAGAGAAAATTATTCCCAAGTCAGCAACTTTAATTAATATTGACCATCATGTCAGCAATGACTATTTTGGTGATATTAATCTTGTTGTTGGAGAAGCAAGTTCTGCAGCAGAAGTTACATGGCAGGTTCTTGAGTACTGTAATGTAAAGATGAATAGTAATGTAGCAACACTGGTTTATTCTGGTATTATTTGTGATACAGGCAGATTTACTTTTCCCAACACTTCAGCCAGGGCTTTAGACATATGTTCAAAAATGGTTTCTGAAGGAGCGTCTTCAGCTGATATTGCAGATAAAATTTATTTCAGATCATCACAGTCAACTATTCTAGGGCTGGTTGAATCGCTTTCTACACTTCAGTTTCATTATCAGGGTAAAGTAGCTTCCATGGTTCTGTCAAATGATTTTATGTGTAAGCATGATCATATTGATACTGAAGGCTTTGTTGATAATCTCCTTGCAGTTGATGGCACTGAAGTAGAATTTTTTATGAAAGAACATAATAAAGACTGTTTCCGTGTAAGTTTTCGGTCCAAAAACCATGTTGATGTCAATGAAGTTGCCAAAATTTTTGGAGGTGGTGGACATCGTCGTGCAGCAGGGGCTACTATATGCGGAGATGCCCAAACTGTAAAATTGAAAATTGTTGATGCATTGGAGACATTTTTTAATTGATAGAAAATGGAGAAAATCTGGCTCATATAGATTTTGCTGCCGGAACTGTGCTCAATATCAACAAACCTTCAGGCATTACTTCATTTGGAGTAGTAAGAAAAGTACGTGGTTGGACACAGTGTAAAAAAGTAGGACACGCCGGCACTCTTGATCCGTTGGCTACAGGTGTTTTAATTGTATGCACGGGTAAGGCCACAAAACAGGTGAATGAATTTGTCGGTCAGTCAAAAGAATATGTTGCAACTATCCGCCTGGGACAATCGACCAGTACAGATGATGCCGAGGGGGAAGTCTTAGAAGTCAAACCAGTACCTATGCTGGATATTGATGATATACGAACATTGCTCTCAGAATTTGTCGGTACAATAGATCAAGTTCCACCCATGTTTTCTGCATTAAAGAAAGACGGAAAACGTCTATATAAATTAGCACGTAAGGGGCTTGTCGTTGAAAGAGAGGCCCGGCAAGTTGAAATATATGATATTGAATTGATACGTGTAGGTCTGCCGGAACTTGAAATAAAAGTTCATTGCGGAAAAGGAACATATATTAGATCTCTGGCCCGTGATTTAGGCGATAAGATTGGGTGTGGTGGCCATCTAAGCTCGTTGGTACGTACTGCGATTGGCGATGCTAAAGTTGAAAATGCATGGTCAATGGATAATTTGAAAGAAGCTGTTTTAAATCGGCATGAAACAGTATAACGGACTAAATAATCTGCCTGATCATTTTGGTACGGCAGTTACAATTGGAACTTTTGATGGTGTACATCTGGGGCACCAAAAGATTATAACATCAACGGTTCAAGCTGCAAATGTGCTTAATGGACGCAGTGTAGTCATTACTTTCAATCCGTATCCACAGCAAGTGCTCAGGCCTGAAAGTAATATAGGACTATTAAACGGTCAGGATGAGAAAGCTAATGCATTATCAAAGTTAGATCTCCAAGCATTATTGATACTTCACTTTGATATGAATTTAGCGGCATTATCACCTGAAGAGTTTGTGAAAAAAATACTTGTTGATCGTCTGCAAATTAAGCATCTTGTAGTTGGTTATAACCATGCTTTTGGTAAACAGCGACAGGGTCATGAAGATAATCTCAGGCAACTGGGTAATCAATATGATTTTACTGTATCTGTTATTGCACCGGTACAATATGATAATAAGCCCATCAGCAGTACACGTATTAGAAATACATTGCTTGACGGTGATGTGCAAAATGCCGCATTCATGCTGGGGAGATATCATACATTATCTGGAATTGTGGTAAAAGGCCAGGGAATAGGAAGAAAGATTGGTTTCCCAACTGCCAATTTACAGCTGATCAATATTGAAAAGCTTATTCCCGGTGATGGTGTTTATGCAGTTAGAATTTGTCACCAGCATGGCTGGTATAAGGGCATGGCCAATATTGGCCATAAACCATCAATACCTGGATCTGAAAGAAACATTGAAGTAAATTTATTTGATTTTGATGAAAATATTTATAATTCTATGATTACAATAGAGTTTGTGCATAGAATTAGAGATGAAAAACGGTTCGATTCCTTAGAGGTATTGAAAGCGCAACTTTGCCGTGATCAAATTTCTTCTTTGGGATTACTTGATAATACCCTATTTCAGGAGGTACACAAAGCATGACCACATTAAACAATGACCGCGTCGGAGAGCTGGCAAAACAGTTCGGTGCAAATGAGAAAGACACTGGTAATACCAAGGTTCAAATTGCACTCTTTACCGAGCGTATTCGTGAGTTGACCGAGCATTTCAAGATCCACAAAAAAGATCATCATTCACGACGCGGACTTTTAAAGTTGGTAGGTAAGCGACGTCGCTTACTAGATTACCTGGCTAAAAATAAAATCGAAGAGTATCGTATTTTGATTAAAGAGCTGGGCATACGTCGATAAATATATTTTCCGGTAACCTTAAATCGAAGGTTACCGGTTTTACTATTTCGACAATACAGGATTTCACAGCGACCGCTGTGAGTTAGGAGAAGACAGATGATAAAGAAAAGCATTGAACTTGGTGGTAGAACGTTATCTATTGAAACAGGACGCCTGGCTAAACAGGCCGATGGTTCGGTAGTAGTTCAGTATGGCGATACAGTTGTATTAGCAACTGTTGTTGCCACGAAAGATGCCGTTGAAGATAGAGGTTTCTTTCCTCTTTCCGTAGAATACCGTGAGAAAACATATGCTGTAGGCAAAATTCCAGGTGGTTTTTTCAAACGTGAAGGAAAGCCTCATGAGAAAGAGGTTCTAAGTGCCAGGCTAATTGATCGCCCCATACGGCCGCTATTCCCGGGGCATTTTCCATATGAAGTACAGGTAGTAGTTACAGTACTCTCTGCTGACAAAGAAAATGATGCTGATATACTTGGAACTATTGGTACTTCTGCAGCACTTTCTATTTCCGATATTCCCTTTGATGGGCCGATTGCAGCTGCACGTGTTGGTCGTATCGATGGTGAACTGATTATTAATCCAACCTTCACCGAGTTGGATGATAGTGATATGAATACAATTATTGCCGCATCTTCTGATGCAATTGCAATGGTTGAAGGTGAAGCCGATGAAATATCAGAAGCAGATATGTTGGAAGCTCTTGATTTTGGCCACGATGCAATCAGAAAAATTGTTGAGCTGCAAAATGAGCTGGTTACTGAAGTTGGTAAAACCAAGCGACAGGTAACACCAAAAGAGGTTAATGAAGAATTAGTGGCTAAAGTGACAAAGTTGGTTGAAGCCAAGATGTTGCAAGCTGTCACTACAAAAGAAAAGATGCCCAGGCGTGATGCTGTTAAAGCCGTATATACTGAAATTAAAGAGACTCTAGCCGAAGAATATCCCGATATGGAACGAATAATCTCAAATATTATTCATGATGTAGAAAAAGATATGGTTCGGGAAATGATTTTGAATGGTAAGCGTATTGATGGACGTGGTCTTGATGATGTTAGAAATATTGAGTGTGAGACATCTGTTCTGCCACGTACACATGGTTCTGCTGTCTTTACACGTGGAGAAACTCAGAGTCTTTCAGTAACAACTTTAGGTACAAAATCTGATGAGCAGAGAGTAGAAGGCCTTGACGGAGAGTCATGGAAAAGCTATATGCTGCACTACAACTTTCCACCTTACAGTGTTGGCGAAGTAAAGCGAATGGGTTTTACAAGCCGCCGCGAAATTGGACATGGAAACCTTGCAGAACGTGCGTTGAAGCCGGTTATTCCCGGTGAAGAGATGTTCCCTTATACTTTGCGCATTGTCTCTGAAATTCTGGAATCCAATGGTTCCTCATCTATGGCCACTGTCTGTGCTGGTTGTTTATCATTGATGGATGCAGGTGTTCCGATTAAATCGCCTGTGGCCGGTGTTGCAATGGGCATGGTTAAAGAAGGTGATAGAGCTGCCATATTAACAGATATTTTAGGCGATGAAGATCACCTCGGTGACATGGACTTCAAAGTTGCCGGAACAAAAGATGGTATCAATGCATTCCAGATGGATATTAAAATTGCCGGAATTTCTAAGGAATTAATGAGTGAAGCTCTGGAAAAAGCACGTATTGCCAGATTGCATATTTTGGGTAAGATGAATGAGACTCTTGACACACATAGAGAAAATCTTTCGCCATACGCTCCTCGTATAACAGCAATACGCATAGATGTTGATGATATTGGAGCAATTATCGGCCCCGGTGGTAAGATGATTCGTGAGATTGTTGAAAAATCCGGTGCTGAGGTTAATATCGAGGATGATGGTACAATACAAATTGCTTCATCTGAAGAAGAATCTTGCAATGCTGCCATAGAAATGATAAGGGCAATTACTGCAAAGCCGGAACCTGGCATGGTCTACAAAGGACGTGTTAAAAAGATTACTAATTTTGGTGCCTTTGTTGAAATTATCCCCGGTAAAGAGGGTCTCTTACATATTTCCGAGATTGATATTAAACGCGTTAATCGTGTTGAAGATCATCTTAAGGTAGGTCAGGAGATTGAAGTAAAGCTTCTTAAAATTACTCCTGATGGTAAGATGGATCTCAGCCGTAAAGTACTGATGAAAGATTCATCCGGTGAGTAATGTCTCAATTTAATAAAACTATATTGCCCAACGGGCTGCGAATTGTATCTGAGACGATGGATCAGACACATTCTGTGGCCCTGGGCATTTGGATCTTGTGTGGTTCTGTAGATGAAGATATACATTTAACCGGTATATCTCATCTATTGGAACATTTGGTTTTCAAAGGAACTGAACATCGTTCCGGTTATGATATAGCTGTTTCACTTGAGTCATTGGGGGGCAGCCTCAATGCAGTAACAGATAGAGAGTATACATGTTACTATACTCACAGTCTCAGCAGGCACATAGACGATGCACTTGAAGTGCTATCTGATCTGACGCAGAAGGCCAGAATCAGTAAAAAAGATATTGAAATAGAGAAAGCGGTAGTTGCTGAAGAAATATTAAGTCTTGAGGATAGTCCTGAAGATCAAGTTGTAGACAATTTAATGTCTTCAATGTATCCGGATGATGCCATGGGTCGCCCTGTTTTAGGTTCAGAGGAAACGCTTGCCACAATCTCACAAGATGATTTATTCAGATACAGAGAGAAATGGTATAATGCATCACATATAATTATCTCTGCTGCCGGAGATGTAGATCATGATGTTTTTGTTCAGAAGGTGGAAGCATTGTTTGGTAACATGAAACCAGGCGATAGTAACGGTCATATGAGGACAAAATCAGGAGTTCCAACCGATATCATTCACAATAAAGATATATCTCAATCTCATGTAGCATTGGGTGTAGCTGGCCCTTCTTATACCGATAATGAAAAGTATTCAATCATACTGGGCAATACATATCTTGGTGGTGGAATGGCATCATTGCTTTTTCAGCAACTAAGGGAAGAATCAGGCCTTGTATATACTATATATTCCTGGAATGATTTTTACCATGACACCAGTCAAACAGGCATATATTTCGGGACATCGCCTAAAAACAGAAGCAAAGCTGTTTCGATGGTTAAGAATATAACCAATGATTTTGTAGACATTAGCATGACAGAGGAAGATCTGTTACGCATAAAAGATCAAATTGTTTTTGGTTTTCAACTCGCTTCGGAAGATTCGCATATACGGATGCAGCGTCTTGCAAAAATGGAGATTCATTACGGGAAATTTTTTGAAGATAATACAATTATAAATAGATTCAAATCAATTACTACACAGAATATTCAAGATGTATTAAGACAATATCTCAATTCTAATAGATGGTTTTCTGCCATCATTGAACCCTAGCGCTTTAGTGTGAAGGAGTGGAGAATGAAACAACCCACTATCTCTCAACGTGGATACCTAACACCAGCATCGCCTATTAGAAAACTTGCTCCATATGCTGAACAAGCCAAAAAAAAAGGTTTTAAAGTTTATCACTTGAACATAGGCCAACCTGATATTGAAACTCCCCAGGAGTTTTTTAATGCTATTCATCAATATGAAGAAAAAGTTGTTGCCTATAATCCATCAAATGGAATCCCCATATTTCTTAAACAATTACGAGATTATTATCATCGCTGTAATCTGACCCATTTAGAAACTGAAGATATTATGGTAACTACAGGAGGCAGTGAGGCTATCATCTTTTCAATGATGGCTGTGACATCACCGGGTGATGAAATAATTACATTTGAACCGTTTTATCCGAATTACAATGGTTTTGCTTCAATGGCAGGTATTAAAATTGTTCCTGTTGGTACAGATCCTCATGATGGTTATCGCATGCCTTCCAAAGAAGATATCGAAAAAATGATTACTGAAAAAACCAAAGCCATTTTGATCTGTTCTCCTAATAATCCTACTGGTACTGTCTTCAACCACGAAGAAATGAGCAGAATTAAAGATATAGCCATCAAACATGGCCTGTACGTTCTATCAGACGAAGTATATAGAGAATTTGCTTTTGAGAATCCTGCAATCAGTATACTGTCATTCCCGGAATTGGCAGATCATGCAATAGTAATGGATAGTCTGTCAAAACGCTATAGTGCCTGTGGCGCAAGAATCGGGTGTATTGTATCAAAGAATACAGAATTTATGCAGACAGTGCTTAAATTCGGGCAGGCCAGATTATGTCCTCCAACATTGGAGCAGATAGGATCTGCAGCTGTTGTAGAAGTAGGTGATAAATATTTTGACGATATGTTGGAAGAATATAAACAGCGTCGTAACGTACTTTATGATGGATTAATGCAAATTGAAGGTGTCGAAGTTAAGAAACCTGGCGGCGCATTTTATATGATGGTTACCTTTCCAGTTAAAGACATAGAAGACTTTACACGTTGGCTGCTGGCCGATTTCGATGATAATGGCGAAACAGTTATGATGGCTCCGGGCCCCGGTTTTTATGCTACTACAGGAAGAGGAAGCCAGGAAGCCAGAATAGCTTATGTTCTGAATCAGACCGATTTATTGCGGGCAGTTGAAATTTTGAAAAAGGCGGTAAAAACTTACAATTGTAAATAGGGGATTGATTGAATACTCTGTCCTATATACATATTCCTGCATTGGCATTTCATAAAATTGATAATAAATTTGAATGGGGCGTCACTCGTGTGTCGCCTCATAAATTTTATAAAATTATCAGGTACTTATCAGAAGCAGGTTACGAGACTATCACGACGAATGATCTTGATCGGCCTGAAGAATTACCTTTAAAGCCGATCATGATACATTTTGATGATGCTTATGATTCTGTATTTAAATATGCATTCCCAATTTTGAAAAAATTTAATATGAAAGCAACTATCTTTGTAATTACACAATTTATTGGAAAAAATAATTACTGGGATGTTAACCTTGGAGGAAAACTTTTCAAGCACGCCTCATGGCATCAACTTGAGCAATTGGTGGCTGCCGGATGGGAGATAGGCTCTCACACTGAATGCCATCCTGATCTTACCCGGATTTCAAGTAAAAGAATCAAGAAAGAATGTTTACAATCTAAGATTGAACTAGAATCAAGGTTAAATACAGTTATCAATTCTATAGCACCACCCTTTGGCAGATATAATAAACATGTCCTTCAGACTGCCATAAATTCCGGCTATCAACGTATCTGCGTATTTTGGAACTCTAAAATTACTACAAATTATAAAGAAATCATTGTAATTGAAAGAAAAGCTTGTTATCTTTTTGATACAATATTTACAATTAAAGCTAAATGCGGCAATAATTTATGGACAAAACTTGAATTAATTAAGTTGAGAATTATTAACTTTTTTTCTCATGGTACAGCCATTGTTAAACCGGCTAGACCCATGGCTGATCCTTCTTCATCGAAAAAATGCAGGATGAACTAAAGCTGGAAGGATATTTCATGAAAGGCCCTAAAATCCGCCGGCTCTATTTTACTGCCAAAGATGTTTCTGAAGAAACCGGACTTACTGTACAGCAATTAAAATCTTTGGAATTAAGATTCCCACAAGTCAAATCTATTAGACATAGAACCGGAAGGCGTTTATACAAACCCGATGATCTTGAGAAAATTATTAAAATTACTAATTTTAAAAGTCAAGGTTATACAGATGTATATATTGCACAACTTTTGAATGAAAAGGTACATGCTGCACACGATAGACATAAAAATTTGAAATTGATCTTAATAGAGATAGAAGAAGGGCTTAATGAGATCAATTTTTTATTGCAAACCGGAGTTTCACCTAAATAATGAAATATTCATTTCTCTGGATAGATGCATCAAAAGAAAAATTTGTAATAGATGCACAAAAAATATATTTAAACAGACTTAAACACTATGTCCGTTTCAATGAAATAATAGTTAAAGGACAGAAAATTTCGTCTAAAGTAACTTCAAAGAATATAATAGAATTAGAAGGCCGTAGAATACTTGATAAAATAGATGATTCTTCGTTTGTTGTAGTGTTGGATAAAGACGGTGATAAATGCACATCCGAACAATTGGCCCAAAAAGTACAATCATGGCAAAATCAATCCATCAGGCAGATTTTTTTTATCATAGGCGGTCCATTAGGTTTATCTGACAATGTATTAAAAAGAGCAAATTGGAGATTTTCATTGTCTTCTCTTACTTTAACACATGAACTTGCCAGGATTATTATGCTTGAACAGCTCTACAGAGCACATACGATAATTCGTGGTGAAAAATATCATAAATAAATATGTCTGAACATAATAAAATAATATGCCCTGAATGTGGCAATGTATTAAAAGAATACAAAAATCCAACACCTACAGTTGATATTATAATAGAACTTAATCAAAAGATAGTCCTAATTAAGCGATGTAATATACCTTATGGATGGGCAATCCCCGGTGGTTTTGTTGATTATGAAGAATCTGTTGAGGCAGCAGCATTGCGAGAAGCTGAAGAAGAGACATCATTAAAATGTCAATTAAAATATCTTCTTGGTGTATATTCGGATCCAGCCAGGGATAAACGTCTGCATACTATTTCAACAGTTTTTGTAGCCAGTACAGAGGGCATTCCCAAGGCAGCAGATGATGCTTTGGATGTTGGATTGTTCACTGAAGGTAATCTACCTTCAAACATTGTTTTCGATCACAGACAAATATTATCAGACTATTTCAGACAACTAGAGTGTAGTAATATTTTATAAGAGGGAATAATCTCATGCAGCGCGCTATAATGCATGTAGATATGGATGCATTCTATGCATCAATTGAACAACGTGATAATTCAAAATACAGGAATAAACCTGTAATTGTAGGAGCTGATCCAAAGAATGGCCTCGGGCGTGGTGTTGTATCGGCTGCTTCCTATGAAGCTCGTAAATTCGGCATTCATTCAGCATTACCAATATCCAGAGCCTTTAAACTATGCCCTCATGGTATTTTTTTACCTGTGAGAGGCTCTCATTATATGTCTATCAGCAGGAATATAATGAAAATCTTCAAATATTACACACCAATTCTAGAACCAATTAGTCTCGATGAAGCCTTCCTGGATTTAACTGGATCTATTAGGCTGTTTGGTGATATATGTGATATAGGAGTACAGATAAAGCATAGGATTCTTTCAGAACAGGGATTAGTCGCTTCAGTGGGAATCGGCCCAAATAAAATGATTGCTAAAATTGCATCGGATCATGATAAACCCGATGGTTTTGTATTAGTCAAACCTGAAGAAAGACTTGACTTTTTAGCACCTTTGCCTGTTAGAAGACTTAGCGGTATCGGGAAAAAAAGTGAAGCCAGGCTTTTATCACTGGGAATTACAACAATAAGTCATATTCAACAACTGGATATGACGTCTCTGGAAAGGATATTTGGTAGCTTTGGCCAATCTCTCTACTCAATGTGCAGGGGTGAAGATAATTCACCCGTATTAAATTTCAGAACAGCAAAATCAATAAGTAATGAAATAACATTTTCTAATGATACTATTTCCAGGCAGCTGGTACATGATACTGTTATTTCTTTATCTGATAAAGTTGCATATAGATTAAGACAATCCGGGCTAACCGGCAAGACTGTAATTCTTAAGATTAGGTTTCAGGATTTTTCTACTAAAATAAGGCACTCTACTTTAACAGAAAATACTCAATTAGCAGAGATAATACGTGATGAATGTTTAAGACTTATTGAGCAGGAGTTTACAGGTCTTCCGGTACGACTTGTAGGTGTGGGGATTACACAATTGCAATTAAGCACCGGTATACAAGAAAATTTATTTCAGAAGCAACATAAATCCGGATCTAAAATTGCCAGGGCCGTTGATGCAGTCAGAATAAAATATGGATATGAAAAAATACATCAAGGTAGTAATTCGCAGGAATTGAAATCGTTTAATCCTTTTAACCATAATCAAGAGCCTAAGTCTGATAAATGATCTATAAACTAATTTGAATTATTTGTAAATATGGAGTATGCAATGAAAATTTTTTTCATATATATATTCATTTTTATAGCTGTTTTACCAGTCATGGCTCAGCCGGCAGCTTTTAAGCCAATTCATGCAGGAATCATGGCAGGTGTGGGGCTGCCTAAAGTACCGCTCAATGTTTACAGACCGCCTGTTGCAATAACTGCCAATGTCTTCAGTTTTGTTCGATTTAATCATCGTTTTGCTTTGCAATTAACTGCAAATGCTCTTCATAGTTTTAGTTTGGGAACAGCCAGCGGGAAAAATAGTGAGCTAAAGTTTAATACGAATTGGGCTACTGCTGACCTGATGATTCAATTAAGGGGTTTTCTGTTAAAAGAAAGTTTTGTATCTATCGGATATGGTTATTATCAACATGAACAACTTTTTGATAAAAAACTCCACACATTAAATACCGGTGGATTGACACTGGGCATGACAAACTGGAATTATCATACATTCTGGGCAACTCGTTTTGAATTACGCTGGCATTTGCTTTTTGAACCATCTACACGTCCACAGATAGTAACAGCCACATTTGGAATAATGATATGACAGTTTCTTCTGTAGATAAACACCAGGGATTTAAAAAAAAAATTAAAAGGATAAGAAGGCGCATTACTTATTCTGATGGATTTATTAATATTCTCGCTGGGTGTGGCTGGTTGTTTTTTAAGTTTTATTTTTTTACATTAAAAATTAGATATGAGTGTCATCCGTCTTTCCTGGAGACTGGCCATAAGGGACAATTATTTGGTTTCTGGCATGGACGTCAATTTCTTCTTGTCCCTTTTTTTGGGAAATGGCATTCTACAATCATGGTTGATGTAAGTTGGATCGGGAGTATTATCGCAACTCTTTTACAGAAATATGGATATCAAATTACAAGAGGCTCAAGTAAACGTAAAGGAATGCATGCACTACTTTGTATGAAGAAAGCCATTGAAAGGGGTTCAAATGTTGGTGTGGCACTTGACGGACCACGTGGACCAATATATAAATCCAAACCAGGAATAATTTTCCTGGCTAAAAAAACACGTAATTCAATTATTCCAATTGCAACTCATTGTGACAACTCGTGGGTCTTAAATAATACATGGGACCGGTATCAAATCCCGAAACCATTCAGTAAATGTAGGATTGTTCTGGGTGAGCCTGTTTATTGTTCAACTGGAGATAATGAGCTCACAACAGATTTGTTGGATAATATTTTAAACGACTGGCAAGATAAGGTGAATAATGTTAAATTTTTCACTGGGATCCCCAAAAATCTGGAAAAATTTGTTTTATGATAGAAACGAATATTCATGTCAGATCTTTTGATGCTGATATTACACCGGAAGAATTCAGCAAAATTGAAAGACATCCGATAACAGTGGTTCTGGATAACCTGCGTAGTGCATTTAATGTAGGTTCTATTTTTAGAACTGCTGATTGTGCTTTAATAAAAGAAGTAATTACCTGTGGTTGTACTGCGTATCCACCTCATGATAAACTAACAAAGACTTCACTTGGTGCTATCAATTATGTTCCAAGCAGGCATTTTGAGAATACTATTGATGCAGCAAATGAGTTTAAATCCAACAAAATTCCAATTATTGCTCTTGAATTAACCAATAAAAGTAAAATTCTGTGGGAGTTTGATTTTCCTTTACCGGTTGCAATAGTATTGGGTAATGAGGCACTTGGTGTTGATCCGGCCATTCTGAAAATGGCAGATCATATTATTGAAATTCCAATGCAGGGATTTAAGAACAGTATGAATGTTGGCTGTACTTTTGCCACTGTTGTCTATGAAATTCATAGACAATATTGGAACCGTAAAAATCATAGAAAACGTATCAACCTGGCTATTAATGCGACAACCAGTAGTGATCGATATTTTTAAAAAACATTGGGGGAATCATGAACTATGTCTTTAAAATTATGGCTGTGTCTTTATTAATACTAATTTGCGGTTGTAAGCAATCCGGTGATGATCGTCATATTAATATTGACGAAAGGGAAGATATGTTTACTGAAAAAAGATTAATGATGATTGATCAGCAGATAAAGGCCAGAGATATCAATGATATTGCAGTCCTGAATGCTATGAAATCAGTCCCCAGGCATTTATTTGTTCCTCCTGAACTGGCTACATCTGCATATAACGATTCTCCTTTACCTATAGGATATGATCAAACTATATCTCAACCATATATTGTAGCCTTGATGACAGAAAAACTGCAATTAAAGGCTAATGAGCGTGTATTGGAAATTGGTACCGGTTCAGGATATCAGGCAGCAATTCTTTCAAAAATTGTTGCTGAAGTGTATACAATAGAAATTGTTAATCCATTAGTACCTAAAGCAAAACTTCTTTTTGAAAAACTTCAGTATAATAATATTTTTGTAAAGGCTGGTGATGGACTTAAAGGCTGGCCTGACAAAGCACCATTTGATGCAATTATAATTACTGCTGCGCCGCCCAGAATTTTAGAGGAATTACTTGATCAATTAAAAGATGGCGGGAGGATGATATTACCTGTTGGCGAAGATGATTACCAGGAATTAATGCTTGTTGAAAAGAATATGGGCCAGATTGAAAGAAAACGTTTGATTCCCGTACGCTTTGTCAAGATGACCGGTGAGATACAAAAAGAAAGACAATAATGATATTCTGAAACAATCGCTTTAAAAATACGTTATCCGAGTAATAGAAGTATCATACCATGCAACAAAAATAAAGCGAGGTCATCATGGTAAAAAAAATATCGGAAGATATAAAATCAAAGAAACTTTATAAGTCTAAAAAAGATAAGATGATTGATGGTGTTTGTGGTGGAGTTGCCGAATATTTTGGCTTTGATGTTACTATTGTAAGAGTAATATGGGTAATGAGTATATTTGCGGGTGGGATAGGATTCTGGGCATATCTGGCCAGTTTACTGTTTATGCCAAAAAATCCTGAGCAGGAAAATATGAAATCAACTGATAAAGTTACACATAATCAGGGATTAATTTGGGGCGGAGGATTAATATTATTAGGACTCCTTATATTATCAGATAGCTGGCATTTTTTTAATCCATTGCATAATTCACGTCATTTTAACTATCGCGGTATAGGATTTATGGATTTTGGGGAGATCTTACCATTCTTGATTTTGGCTTGTGGAATAATATATATTGTCTACACTCTAAATCACAAAAAAGACACAACTAAAACTACAAAAACTACTACTACCTCAGATACTGATAATAGAAAAAAAATGCAGCGTAGTGTAAGTGACCGCTGGATTGCAGGTGTTTTAAGTGGCTTGGCCAAATATCTGAATATTGAACCTGTTATTGTCAGAATAGCCTATGTTGCGGTTAGCCTGGCAACACATGCTCCGCTCTTCCTTCTCCTGTATATCGGTTTATGGGTTGCTGTCCCTGAATCACAAACAGAGGAGGCATAAAAATGAAAGAGAAACGCAGTAGTCTTATCCCCGGTATGCTACTTATAGTTTTCGGACTTTGGATGATCTCTGATAGATTCGGATTAGATGATTCGCTCTATGATTATTATCCTGTATTAATTCTTGCATTTGCATCTCTATTGCTATATCAGGCATTCAGGAATAAATCATCTTCAGCTATTTTTTGGGGGATATCGCTTGCAGTAATTGGTTGTTTTCTTGCTGCAAGAAATCTAAATTTAATAATGTATCTCTATCCCGATGAATATTGGCCAATTTTTCCTCTGGCATTTGGGTTGGGATTTGTTGGTAAATTCATTATTGATACACAGAAATGGGGTGTACTAATACCCGGCGCAGTATTAATTATGGTAGGCCTGTCGAGTGCTATTGATAGTCTGGGTATATGGGATATAGATCTGGATAATATATGGGAATATTTTTGGCCGATCTTGATTATTGTAATTGGTATCGGGATTTTGATAAATAGTTATAAAAAATCAAAGAATAATGAAATAGAATAAGGCAATAGGCTCTTCCGGCAATTGTGTGAAATTATAAATTTACAGATAACGCAGATGAGTATAGCATGTTGATATATAGGTTATTAATCCATAGAATACCCGGAAGAGCCAAAAAGAAAAAGCATTTTACCACGGAATACACATAATACACGGTACCTTTCGGCACTGCTCTACAATATAAAAAAAGAGCAGGGCAGGATCACAGGATTAACATGATCATTACGTATATCATGTTAATCCTGTCAGATAAAGAGCTCTTACGGATGATGTGTTCTGCTCCCTTTTCTCCCATGTTGACTCGGAAATCTTTTTGCGTTCCCTAGAAATGATGAATATTCAATCTCTACACACCGAATCTTGAATTTTAATGTAAGAACTCCTTCGCTTTTTTCAATATAGACGCATTTTTGTATTAAAATATGACAATACTTTAACAAATTTTATCTTGACTTTTATTGGTAAATTTAATAATATTCAACATATTCTGTGTATCTCCATTTTTTTACCTGTTAACATTGAATTTAGGTTGCATTTTTTATTGTTACAGCGCGAGTCAAGTCATTAATCAATAGGGATCTTTGATTGTCAGTTTTTAAGAAAACATCAAATGAGAAAAATAGCTTTTTCTCAAAAGAATCCTCATTTATTGAATGGGCATCTAAAAAAGAAATGCTCTTTCAAGAGACCGATCCATGGCAAAGAACACAACAATTTCTTGTTGAAATACACAAACGTGTTCTTGCAGAAGAAGTCCTGTTATTACAGATAACAAAATCAGATCTCAATATAAAAATTATCCAAACTGCTCCGGATAAAAATCAGATATCTGTTGATAAAAAAATACTTGTAGAGATGGTAAAGTTGGCTAATGAAAAAAAAGATATACTTTTACTTGATGACTTTAAATCTGACCCTGATTTCTTTAAACTTTTAAATATTAATAATATTAGTAATTTATTGGTTGCTCCATTTAATTTTGATAATGACTACTATGATGTCTTGGTCATTTTAAATTTATCAATGAGTAGATATCCTGGCAAAATACTTGATTTTGTTACAGCAATATCTTCTGTATTGGCTCTGTCACTTCAAAATGCCCGATTATTTAATGAATTAAAAAATAAAACAGCCCTATTGAAAGAGTGGAGTGCGGAAGTCGAAAGACGTATCCAGGATGGTACTAAAAGATTATTAGAACAGGAATTTCAGTTTCATGCACTTTTTGAAGGTGCAAATGACGGTATTGTTGTTCATGATAAAGATGGTGCCATATTTGAGGCAAATCATGTTGCCTGTCAAATGCTTGGATATAATCGTAAACAATTAGTTGATATGAAATGGACACAAATTGTTCCAAAGGAAGCCCTGGATAATCAGCAACTGTTTTTTGAAAATGTCCTTAAAAAAACAACTGATCGTCCTCTTGATACGAAATTACTGAAAGCTAACGGCAATTCATTTTTTGCGGAAATTTCTTCGAGACGGGTCTGGTTCCATGGTGAAGAGACAATACAGAGTTTTATCCGGAATATCTCTCTTAGAAAACAACTTGAAATAAGTTTAAAAGAATCTAAAAATAAATATCGAATTTTGGTTGAATCCAGCCTTGTCAGTGTGTTCAATTTAAGAGGGGACACAATATTATTTGCAAATTCTCAATTTGAATCTCTGACAGGTTTTTCAAAAGAAGAGCTTTTTGATGTTGGTTTTTACAGTCTTGTACATCCTGAGGATAGAATATGGGTTACAGAGAGAGAACGTAGAAGAGAAAATGGCGAGGAAGTACCTGAGCATTACGAAATACGACTGATGCGTAAAAACGGACAACTTTTATGGTGTGAAATCCGTTCGCGAAGAGTAATTTTGAAAGGCCAGCCCACTATACTTGGAAATATTATTGATATTACCGAACGAAAAACAATGGCCAGGGAACTTTTAGAAACAAAAAAAATGGAATCAATCAGCACACTGGCTGGTGGGATTGCACATGATTTCAATAATTTGTTAGGTGGTATTCTCGGTTATGCATCCCTTTTATTAAGCGACATGCCAGAATCCCATCCATATTATGCTGATATTGAAACTATTTCCAGAACCGCTAAACGAGCTGCAGAACTTACAAGCCGATTATTGGCATTTGCCCGTGGTGGTAAATATCAGGTAAGAAGATTGAATATTAACAATATTATTTCACAGATATTACCAATTTTGAAAGAAAACATGGATCAGACAATGATCCTGGATACAAATTTCCATTCTGATATATGGTTAGTGAGTGGTGATGCAATACAGATTCAACAGGCCATACTGAATATATGTATAAATGGTATTGATTCCTTAAGAGGACACGGTAAAATTAGTATCGAGACCCACTGTGTCTCTCTTGATTCAATTTCTGTTAAAGAAACAGCTGTTTTGGAGAAAGGTGACTATGTCCAGGTTATAATTTCTGATAATGGTCAGGGAATGGATGATCGCACAAAAAATCGAGTCTTCGAACCATTCTTTACTACAAAAACTGCCGGTGATGGAGCTGGGTTGGGTATGGCAATGGTTTATGGCGTAATTAAAAATCATGGCGGCGGAATCAATATTAAGTCTGAAATCCAGCTGGGGACTACAGTCACACTCTATTTACCAAGAATTGTTCAAGAACCTAAAACTGCAATAACGTCTGTTCAAAAGAAGACTAAACTTGGTAATCGTATTTTGTTAGTAGATGATGAACTGGTGATTCGTGAAGTTGGACAGAGAATGCTTGAACGAGGAGGTTTCTCTGTAATAACTGCTGAAAATGGTATTGAGGCGTTAAAGATTTTTGAAAAGGAGCATGACAATATCGATCTTGTTTTGCTGGATTGGATGATGCCATTTATGGGTGGTAAGGAATGTTCCAGACGTTTGAAAGAAATTTTGCCATCTGTACTGATCTGTTTTCTTTCAGGATACAGCCCTGAAGATAAGCCTGAACTTCTCCAAATGGGGAACCAATTTTTCATCCAAAAACCCTTCCAAACGGAAATACTTATAAAAACCATTCAAAAAATTCTTCAAAATAACCGCTAGTTTCATATTGTATGGAACGGCTTTTGCTAAAGGTATATTGAGATCAATAATTACCTTTAATGGAGCATAGTTTTCATTCTGTATGGATGCCATTACTAAATACAATACGTCCGGTTCAAATCCATTGCCTCAGGATGCGGGGAAAATCTATTCACGTGCCGGTATTTTATTTTTTGAGTTGGACGCTCAAGGAATAATTATTTCGCTGAACAGCAGTGCTGAAGAAAAATTGCAATGTCAGGAATCCGATTATATTGGCATAGAAATTTATAAATTTACAAATGTTCAATACCGTAGTAGATTAAAGATGTTGATAGATCAATGCATTAATCGAGGAATTGTTCGTGAAGAGCCTGTTATTTTACTTGCAGGCCAACTGGAAGAAAAACACTTTCTATTTAATGCTATTTCATATAATGATGAAAATGGAAACCCTGCACTTCTTCATATATATTTAAAAGAAGTTACAACTGAATATCAATTAAGGAAGTTAATTGATTTAAGCTCGTCCATTTCAAAATATATTCCTATTACCATTAAATCTTTGCCCATATTTCTGGAAAAAATAAGAGAAACGTTATCTGTAACATATGCTGGATGCACATGGCCTGGACATGGACGTCTTCATGTAATTGATCCAACAATTGCCCCCATAGGTATACAACCGGTATGTCTTTCCTGGCCTGTTGAGCAATGGGAGGAGTTTGCTAGTGAAATCAATATATATAATGCAGACAATGGAGAAATTGGTGGATTTATAGAATCATTGGATGAAATAGATACAAAATTTGACAAAGATAAAGCACAACTACTTAGACAGGTTTTTGACAAAATCCAATTTGTTGCAGTATGGAGCATTCAACTCGAGAGTGGGAATAGAGCATTTTTATATGTATTAAAACAGTTATCTTCATCTATTGATATGGAAACATTCAAATTTATTTCAAACTTGACCAATTATCTATCAGGAATTGATTCATCAATAAAATCTTCTGATAAAGTAGCGCCTAATATGTTATCAGGTATACAAGAATTTTCATTGATGGGAATGATGGAAGTACGTGATGGCATTATTTCAAATACAAATCAATGGATTCAAGAAAATCTTGGCAAGCCAAAGTCTGCATTAACAGGTCAGAGATTAGTCGATTTGATCTCCGAAGAAGACAGGGATAGATTTGAACATATCATTGGAGGTGGATTTAATGAAGAAAAAAATGATGGTAATTGCATAATTGCTCTGAAGGCAAAGAATAATTCTACATTCAATGTAAGGGCTTCATTTACTATTGATGAGATTGATGGAAAACCTGTACATCATTGGTATTTTATTTCCAGGAAAGATGAAGAACGTTTGGAATATCAGCTGCGTCAGGTTCGTAAAGTTGAGGCAATGGGCTTGATTGCAGGCGGAATGGTACATGATTTTAATAATTTAATGGCTGTCATACTTGGTTTTTCATCATTGCTAAATGAGGAAATAAAAAGTGACAGTCCATATTATAATGATATACAAAAAATTCACAAATCTTCTGAGCAGGCATCAGAGCGAATTTCAAGATTAATGGCTTTTACTCAAAATTCGGCCTGTATACGTGAAAAATTAGATTTGAATCAACTTGTAAAAGAAGTTGCCGGTATCTTATCAAGATTATCTGATAAATCTTTAATTATCCGTGCAGATCTAGATGAAAAGTTACATAAAATTAAAGCTGATTCAAGCCAGATACAACAAGTTATATTACAATTGGCCTTAAATGCAAAAGAATCTATGCCCTATGGCGGTAAAATGTTTTTTAAGACCCGGAATATCGATGTAGGTGACCGCGGTTTATGGAAGAAACAGGGTGTTAAACCAGGACAATATATTCAATTAACTGTCAGTGATACCGGTGACGGTATGGATTCAACAATTAAATCAAGAATTTTTGATCCTGGTAGCAGTACAAAACCAGTCGACAGTGGATTTGGCTATGGATTAACATTTGTTAAAGAAATACTTGATGACCACAACGGATTTATCTCAGTATTTAGTGAACCAAATAAAGGATCAATGATAAAAGTACATTTCCCCACTAGATTTATTACTGAAAAAAATGAAGATTCTGTCAAAGATGAATTGCCTTTGCTGGGAAGTGAAACAATTTTATTAGTTGATGATGAACAAATTTTAAGAGAAACCGCTCGTAAAATGCTGCTTAGATATGGCTATAAAGTTTTAAGTGCTAAAACTCCATCAGAGGCTGTTGGATTATATAAAAAATACAATGAAAAAATCGATTTGATAATACTTGATTTACATATACGGGGCGCATCTGTCAAACGAATTATGCAGAAATTCAATCAGATTAGTCCTGGTGCTAAAGTATTAGGTGCAGTTGAAAAAGGTGAAATTGATTTTGATTTCCAGAATTACCAAGGACTTATTGAACAGTATGTTGAAAAACCTTATCAGGTTAGACCATTAATGCAATCACTTCGCGGATTATTAAATGCTTAATAAAATGTTTGAATTCCGCTCACTGTATGGAAATTTACTTTATATATAATTGTAATCTTCCTTTTATATCTCTATTTGTGTGTTTGAAATTAATTGTGTAAAATGTTGTTTTTAAATTATTTGTAGCACTTTAATTAATGTTGTTTTTGAAAATCTGATTATTAAAATTCTTGTTATTGATATTTGGCATGATTTAAGCTATATTTCCATTAATATAATTTTTATTTCGAGGGTAATGAGTGAAAGAATTAAAAAAACAAAATTCCAATATAGAATGTGTTTGGAATAATGATTTGCCATTGTTTAATGACCAATTGATGGTTGATGTTATTCACAAAATAAAAAATGGCATGGGCGGAATTGATGGTTTTGCAGCACTCCTCGAACGAGATCTTGAACCTGAAGATCCCCGACGTAGACTAGCTGAAAAAGTACAAGACGGTGTAAGAAAAGTTAATGATGTTGCCGTTGCCGTAATGCTTCTAGCTCGTCCTGCTGAATTTTCAATGGAAAATGTGAGAATTGGAATTTTTATTAAACAAGTTTTGAATAATTTAATTCCAATCCCTGAATTGCATCAACTTGATATTAATATTGCAGAATGTTTTAATAAAAATCAAATCTCTATTTTAGCTGATCCCAGATCTTTGCAAAGAGTATTTGAATATGTTTTGAAAAGTATAATAAATATGCGTGGCCAATTAATTTCTGTAGAAGCGGATCTAAATGATCTAGAAGAGACTCGTGTAATTTTCTCTTTTAGTTGTCATGAACTGATGCAGGCTTGGCCCGAATCTATTGATTTATGGCTGGAACAAATGCATTATGTTGAAACCAGGCTTGCGATATCCGTTATTCTCAAAATAATGAAAGCACATGATGCAAAATTTATTATGAAGACGACGGGTGATATACATAGTTATGAATTAACATTTAAAAGGATCAATTAATGTCTGCTGCTTCTAAGAAAATTTTCATTCTTGATGATGAAGAAATGATTAGAGACCTTCTGAGTGAAACATTTATAAAAGATGGTTATGAAGTTGATACTGCAATGAATGGCCGCGAAGCCCTATTAAAACTCGAAAGAACTGATTTTGATCTTCTAATTACAGATTTACGACTTCCCGATATCAGTGGAATGGAAGTACTTGAAGAGGTTCGTGAGAAGTACATTGATATGGGTATTATTATGATTACGGCATTTGGTTCCATCAAAAATGCTGTTAGGGCAATGAAAATAGGTGCTTTTGATTATATTACAAAACCCTTCAATTTAGATGAAATTGAATTAGTAGTTAAAAAATATTTCGATTTTCAAAACCTGGTTGTGGAAAACAAACGACTGAGGAAAGAACTTGATCGTAAATTCAGTTTTAAAAATATTGTAGGTAACAGTTCCAGCATGCAACAGATATTTGACAGTATCAGCATGGTTTCACAGAGTAGAGCAACTGTTCTTATACAAGGTGCCAGTGGTTCCGGTAAAGAATTAGTTGCCCGGGCAATTCATTATAACAGTAATAGAAAAAATAATCCTTTTATTACTACAAATTGTGCTGCTTTACCTGAAGGCCTTGTTGAGAGTGAACTCTTCGGTCATGAAAAGGGTGCTTTCACCGGGGCTATTAAAACTACCAAAGGACGCTTTGAACAAGCCGACACGGGAACTTTATTGTTAGATGAGATATCTGAAATATCTATTGGAATGCAGGCAAAATTATTACGCGTTCTCCAGGAAAGGGAGATTGAACGTGTTGGTGCAGGCCGTTTAACTCCTGTGGATGTACGCATTATTGCAACTACAAATCGTGATCTAGAGCTGGAAGTGAGAGAAGGACGTTTCAGGGAAGATCTCTTTTATCGTTTAAATGTTGTTCCTTTATATATGCCGCCAATCACAAAAAGAAGAGAAGACATTCCTCTTCTAATTAACCATTTTGTTAAAAAATTTAATGATGAAAATATTAAGAATGTTGAAGGTGTCTCAGAAGACGCAATGATTGCACTGTCAGATAGGGATTGGCCGGGCAATGTACGTGAAATTGAAAATTGTGTTGAGCGTGCAGTAGTGATGTGTAAACCTGAAACAAAATTTTTAGAAAATCATCATTTCCATCCACAAGCCAGATTGCGAGTAAATAATTCCTCGTCAATTCCTGAAGGTGATATTACTTTACGGGAAGTTGAAAAACAACTTATTCTACGTACACTAGATGAAAATGGAGCTAACAGAACAAAAACTGCAGATATCCTTGGAATCTCTGTACGAACCCTTCGTAATAAACTGAATGAGTACCGCCAAGAAGGAATAGATATATAATTATACAACCGGCAATTCATTCCACAAACAGGAAAATCATTCCCTGAATCAAGTCGAATCCGTCATAAAATAATACTTCAAATTTTAGTTAAATTCAATAAATTCAAAACTTTAACACGCATGCTATTATCTCTGGCATGCGTGTTGCTTTTTAGAAGGATGAAATAGGAAATCATTCTGGAGGCAGAGATGAATCAAAATAAAAATTTACTATTTGTAGATGATGAGAACGACGTTCTTGATATATTAGTCGATTTATTTAAAGATGAAGGCTATGAACTACACACTGCATCACGCGCAGACGAAGCATTGACCGTATTCAATAAACATTCAATTGATTTTGTACTTTCAGATCTGAAACTCCCGGACGCACCCGGCGATATCCTTCTTGAGGAAATTCGTGATCGTTCACCTGATACAGTTCGTGTATTAACATCGGGATATCTTGATGTAGATTTTGGATGTATCGGTGAAAACAATACGGATGGAACATTATATCTATCCAAACCCTGGGATTTATGGACTTTGAGAGATCTGGTATCAGAAAGACTTGCACAATGAATACTCATACTAAAAAATTTATTCTCTATGTTGATAATGATTCGCAATACAGAGAGACAGCGCGTCAGGCATTAATTGCCGGTCAATATAAATATCACCTTTGTGAAAATGCTGAAGATGCACTGGAGTGTATAGAACAGCAATCTCCCGATCTTGTAATTACTGATTATGATCTAAGTGATGTCAATGGTGAAGAGCTGTATATGCGCTATCTTATAAGTCCGGTAATTGATGGAGCCAGGAATATACCTTTTATTGCTTTAACTACAAATGGTCATGTAGACCGCTCACGTTTATACAGTTTGGGTTTTTCTGCATGTATTACAAAGCCATTCAGGCAGAGAGATTTTCTGGATTTTATAGAAGATGCATTGGTTTCGCATGAGTTGAAAATGGAAGAAGTACATTTTTGGGAGACAATACGTGAATCCAGAGATTTTATGGAAAGAGTTATCGAATCTTCTGTAGATGCTATTGTAACAACAGATACAAAAGGGTATGTAACTTTCTGTAATCGGGCTTGTGAAGAGCTTTTGGGAATCCAATTTGAAGATTTAATCGGGACACGCGTTAGTGAATTTCTAAAAGACGGTGTATCTGAAATGCTTCGTATCAGTACATACATGCAGCGAAAAACAAAGATGAAAAATTACAAAACATCTATTATAACAAAAGAGAGTGAAGAAATACCCGTCAATATTTCTATTTCCACAATGAAGAACGGTGAAGGTCAGGTTATGGGTGTTTTGGGTATTTGTAAAGCACAAACCAATATAGATGAGAATATTGGTAGTGATACAAAACCGGAAAGATTAGCCGCTGTTGTTGAAACCGCAGTTGCTGTAAATCATGCTATCAATAATCCATTGGTTCCAATTTTAGGTAATGCACAGTTTTTACTTCAGAGTGATAGTATGCAGGATGAAGATACGCGCAGACGTTTGAGAATTATTGTTAATAATGCATTGAGGATAAGAGATATTACACAAAAGTTGGCAAAAATTACCAATCCGGTGCAAAAAGAGTATTTGCAAGGTATAATGATGCTGGATATTGACGGATCGTGTTGAACACTGGAGAATTGGGATTTTTCATTGTACATTACTTGACTTTTTAAACAATTTTAAGTACATTTAACCTCATATTAAAGCAAATCTCGTTAATTCATGAAATGGTGGGATAGTAAGCATAATTTAATTAAAAATAAAACTTATATCCTACCTGGATTCCTGATAAAACATTCGGGACTGATACATTTTTCCCATGTCATTCCCGCATGCTCTTGGTAGTAATCCACACTTTCCTTTTTTTCAAAAATTCATGAATAATGCGGGCTGATATTCATTGGCCGTACAGCCAATGTTTTTTTTGTTAGTATAAGGTACTATTGGGTTAAAGATAGAGGTTAATAATGTATGACATAATAAAATCGGGACATAAAAAAAGTATTGATCGTGTTGAGAAACTACGGAGGCATCTTTGACGTAGATGCCAAAAAAGAACGAATAAATTTGCTTGAAAAAGAAACATCGAATACCAATTTTTGGAACGACAATGAAAAGGCCCAAATTGTTCTTAAAAAAATAAAAGAGCTAAAGGATTGGACCGACAGATGGGATTCTCTTTATACCAGGCTTGAAGAACTTATGATGATGGCAGATATGGCTCAGGATGAGGGAGAAGAATCAACTTTAAATGATCTGCTGAAAGATCTTGCTACTATAAAAGAAGACCTTGAATCGCTTGAGTTGATGCGGATGCTGGGTGGTGTAGATGATGCAAAGAGTGCACTTGTCACTATACATCCCGGAGCTGGTGGAACAGAGTCTCAGGATTGGGCTGAGATGTTATTCAGGATGTATCTTAGATATGCACAGCGTTCCGGATTTGATGTTCAAATTATGGATCAGCAAACGGGTGATGAAGCTGGGATAAAAAGTGCGACCATTGAAGTGAACGGAAAATATGCTTTTGGTTATCTGAAAGCCGAGGCAGGAGTTCACCGTCTTGTTAGAATATCACCATTTGATGCCAATAAACGCCGACATACTTCATTTGCTTCAGTTTTTGTATATCCGGAAGTTGACGACGATATTGAAATTGAAATTAATCCCTCCGATTTACGTATTGATACATATCGCGCCTCAGGTGCCGGTGGACAGCACGTTAATAAAACCAGTTCGGCAGTTAGAATCACACATATCCCTACAAATATTGTTGTTCAATGTCAAAATGAACGATCACAATTTCAAAATAAAGCAAATGCCATGAAAATGTTAATGGCACGTCTTTATCAAAAGCAAAAAGAAGAAGATGCCAAAAAGATGGAAGCCATAGAAAAGAAAAAGAAAGAGATTTCATGGGGCAGTCAAATCCGTTCATATGTATTCCATCCATATAACATGGTTAAAGATCACCGTACTTCAGTAGAGACTTCAAATGTCCAGGATGTTATGGATGGTAATCTCTCTACCTTTATAAAAGCATATCTATTGGAATTTAATGATTAGTACTATAAGGAGTTTCAGTTGGACTCATTAAATGATCTACAGAGACAACGGCGTGAAAAAATGGATAAGTTAATAGATATGGGCATTAATCCCTATGCTTATTCATTTGACAGAACACATTTTGCAGACGATACAATCAAAGAATTTGAAAAGACAGGTGATGAAACTGCTGAAGTTTCACTTGCTGGCCGCTTAATGGCAATTCGTCGTATGGGTAAAGCTGCTTTTGTACATTTGATGGACTCCACCGGCCGGATTCAGATTTATATTAAAAAAGATATAGTTGGGGAAGAGGCTTATTCCATGTTCAAGCTGACAGATCTTGGAGATTTTGTTGGCATTAAGGGAAGACTATTTCGCACACGCACAGGTGAAATTACAGTTCAAGCCCAACATGTTGAAATGCTGGCAAAAACATTGCGTCCGTTACCCATAGTTAAAGAAAAGCTTGAAGGTGATGAAAAGCTAGTCTATGACGCATTTGCCGATAAGGAGACCCGTTATCGCCAACGTTATATAGATCTGGTTGTGAATCCTGAAGTAAAGCAGATTTTTCTGAAAAGATCACATATAATATCCGCTATGCGCCGCTATCTTGAAGGCAGAGGTTATATTGAAGTTGAAACTCCTGTTCTTCAACCGGTTTACGGCGGTGCTCTTGCAAGGCCATTTGTCACACATCACAATACCTTGGATATGTCATTGTACCTGCGAATTGCAGATGAACTTTATCTCAAGCGCCTTGTTGTAGGTGGTTTTGACGGGGTCTTTGAAATTGCCAAGGATTTTCGTAATGAGGGTATGGATAAAGACCATAATCCTGAATTTACTATGATGGAACTCTATGTTGCATTTGAGGATTATACCTTCATGATGGACCTTGTGGAACAGATGACATCAAACCTGTGTCAAGAGGTAATGGGTTCCATGCTGCTGCCATTTGGAGATGATATGCTGGATTTTACACCACCGTGGCCTCGTAAACCTTACCTTAAAGCAATTGAAGAAGCCACAAAATATGATCTTTCAGGCAAATCAGAGGATGAAGTCAGGGCAATTGCCCGCTCATTGAAACTGAATGTTGACGATGTGAAGGGCCTCGGAAATCTCTTAGATCAGATTTTCAGTGAATTTGTTGAACCTACATTAATTCAACCAACATTTATAACAGATTTCCCCATTGAACTTTCACCGCTTGCAAAGAAGCACCGCAAGCATGCAGGTTTAACCGAGCGTTTTGAAGGTTTTGTTGCCAGAATGGAACTATGTAATTCATTCAGTGAATTAAACGATCCTGTTGATCAGCGGGAGAGGTTTGAAAATCAGGCCAAACTCAAAGCGCAAGGCGATGAAGAAGCCATGGTTGTAGATGAAGACTATCTGCGTTCAATGGAATACGGCATGCCTCCGACAGCTGGACTTGGAATGGGAATTGACAGATTATCTATGATTTTGACTAATTCACAATCGATCCGTGATGTAATACTATTCCCACAGATGCGTCCTGAAAGAAATAAGGAGAACAATTGAAAATTCCTTTTGAATTTATTGTTGCCGGAAGATATTTGAGGGCACATCGAAAAAGCGGCTTTATTAATATTATCACCTATATCTCCATTATGGGAGTTGCAATTGGTGTAACAGCCTTGATAATTGTACTATCAGTGATGAATGGATTTGAAACTGAAGTCAGGGAACGCATCATAGGTATTGATACCCATATTAAAATAAGAAAATTCTACATGCAACCTGTTGAAAATTACAGAGAAATTCAACAGAAAATTGCAGATATTCCCCATATTGTAGCATCATCGCCGTATATAGCGGAAAAGGCTATGCTGCGCTCCCTGGGCGGTAGTAATAAGGATATGTCAGGCGTAATTGTACGCGGAACTGATCCTGAGAGTATTCAGGATGTATCCGACCTGGTGGGTAATCTTATTGAAGGTGATCTGAATTTTTACAATATTGCAACAGCAGATGGAAAAACATATCCGGGCATGGTTATAGGTTCATATTTAGCAGACAGGATGCGGATAAATATCGGGCAAAAAGTATTACTTGTTAATATTGCTGGTGTTTCTATGGTCAATCACATAGCTCCGATGAAACAATTTGTTGTCACTGGTATTTTTGAGACAGGTTTCTTTGAATTTGATGATAATTATCTTTATATATCGATTAAATCTGCACAAGATCTCTATAAAATGGGCGATACTGTCCATGGTGTTGAAGTGAAATTGGATAATCTCAACAGAGCTTCAACTGTCAGGGATCAGATAAAAGATCGCCTTGATTATCGTTTCAATCCAAAAACATGGTTTGAAATGAGGAAAACACTTTATTCATGGATGCAGATGGAGCGTTGGGCCGCATTTGTCATTCTCAGCTTGATAATATTGGTTGCAGCATTTAATATAATCAGCACCTTGATCATGGTTGTTATGGAAAAGACAAAGGAAATTGGTATATTCAAATCAATGGGTGCATCAGACCGTTCTATAACCAATATTTTTCTTTATGAAGGAATTGTAGTTGGTGTAGTTGGTACAATTATCGGTTTTCTTATCGGATTCAGTCTGTGCTGGGCCCAGATAAAATTTGGACTTATATCTCTTCCCGGTGATGTTTATTTTATATCGGCATTACCCGTAAAAATGCAGTTATTTGATTTTATCGCTATAGGAGTGGCATCAATAACTATATGCCTGATATCGTCTATCTATCCTGCCAGACGTGCGGCAAAGTTAGACCCTGTAGAAGCCATTCGCTATGAATAGGAGAAAGCGTTGACCAATAAAAAAATAAATGTGCTTCTCTCTGCACAAAAAATAATAAAGCGTTATCAGATGGATAAAGATAAATCCTTAACTGTACTAAAAGGGATTGATCTTGAATTAATGCAGGGCGAAATTGTAGCTGTTATTGGCCATTCTGGTGCGGGAAAAAGTACTTTGCTTCACATCATGGGGGCATTGGATAAACCATCTGAAGGTGAAATTATTATTAATGGTGATGCTATTTATGATATGAGCAAGGAACAATTAGCCAGGTTCCGGAATAAAACTATAGGATTCATTTTTCAGTTTCACTATCTATTGCCAGAATTCAATGCAATTGAGAATGTGATGATGCCGGGACTGATTGCCGGTGAAAATAAAAAAACACTTTACCCGAAAGCTGAATCGCTACTTTTGAAAGTCGGGCTGAAAGAGAGGCTTCGCCATAGACCTTCAGAACTTTCCGGTGGAGAACAGCAAAGAGTTGCTTTTGCAAGAGCGTTGGTAAATGATCCGTTGTTAATCCTTGCTGATGAGCCTTCAGGCAATCTGGATTCAAAAAACAGTCAGGCTCTTCATGAATTAATATGGGAAGTTGTAGGAGACAAACAGACAACTTTTGTAGTTGTGACACATGATCGAAAACTATCCAATAGGGCGGACAGATCTATTATTCTCCGTGATGGGTTGATATGTGAAAATGATGAATTGATATAAACGTAGTTCAATAGTAGAAAGAAATTTCAAAATATTCATTTGAATAAATTCATGGCTCAATATTTGCAAAAATCAATTTGATTACAATAAAAATCAATATTTGAGCAGAAATTGTTTTAACAATAAGGACAGATTTTCATGATCCGTAACAATTTTTCCCAACGAGTACAAGTTGTGATTCAATTATCACGTGAAGAAGCCATTAGATTGGGGCACGACTATATTGGCACAGAGCATCTTCTCCTGGGTATATTGCGCGAAGGAGGTGGAGTTGCCATTGAGATAATTCAAAATTTAGATGTTGAATTGGATAATCTGAAAAAATCTATTGAAGATGCTGTTCGTTCCACCGGCGGTACTATTACAATGGGCAATATACCCTTTACAAAGAGAGCTGAGCGAGTTCTGCGCGTTGCAGCTTCACAGGCGGAACGTTTTAAATCAAATGTTATAGGTACAGAGCATCTTCTCCTTGCACTCTTGAAAGATATTGAGGGCGTTGCCGCTCAGGTCATGAATAGTTTTCATATTACATATGAGTCTATTCAGAATGAGTTGGAGCAAGTATTAAGAGGGCATGGTGGAGAGAAGAAAGAGACAAAAGAGAAAACACAAACACCCGCTCTTGACCACTTTGGCAGAGACTTGACAGAAATGGCTACCAAAGGGGAGCTTGATCCTGTTATTGGACGACAAGATGAGATCCAGAGAGTGGCTCAAATTCTCTCAAGGCGTAAAAAAAATAATCCTGTATTGATTGGTGAGCCAGGTGTTGGTAAAACCGCAATTGCCGAAGGACTGGCAATGCGCATTATAGAAAAGAAAGTTTCACGAGTTTTACATAATAAAAGAGTTGTTACACTTGATTTGGGTGCTATCGTAGCGGGGACAAAATACAGAGGACAGTTTGAAGAGCGCCTCAAAGCTATAATGAATGAACTCATAAAATCTAAAAATATCATTCTCTTTATTGATGAACTTCATACAATTGTTGGTGCAGGGGGAGCATCCGGTTCATTGGATGCATCAAACATGTTTAAACCTGCGTTGTCACGCGGCGAGCTTCAATGTATCGGTGCAACTACACTGGATGAATATCGTCAATTTATTGAAAAAGATGGTGCACTTGAAAGACGATTTCAAAAAGTCATTGTTGAACAGTCTTCTGTAGAATACACCTTGGAAATTCTTAATGGTTTAAAAGATAGATATGAAAAACATCATCGGATTAAATATGAGGATGCTGCTCTCAAAGCCGCTGTCATTCTATCTGATAGATACATTACTGATAAATTTTTCCCCGATAAGGCTATTGATGTTATTGATGAAGCTGGATCCAAGGTTCATCTTGCAAATATTTCCGTTCCAAGGGAAATTACGATTCTTGAAGAGCGACTTGAAGTCGTTAAAAATGAGAAAGAATCTGTTATTTTTAATCAAGAATTTGAAAAAGCAGCAGTTTTACGTGATAGGGAGAAACGACTGCAAGCAGAACTTCATGAGGCAAAACAACGCTGGGAGCAGGGTGAAGGTGAAATTCTTGCCATGGTTACTGAAGATGACATTGCTGAAGTTGTTTCAATGATGACACGAGTTCCTGTTTCACGCGTAGCAAAATCAGAATCGGCAAAGCTGCTTAATATGGAAGAAGATCTGAAAAAAAGAATTGTGGGCCAGGATGATGTTGTAGATATATTATGCAAGGCCATAAGGCGTACCAGGGCAGGTTTAAAAGATCCCAGAAGGCCTATTGGGTCATTTGTATTTCTCGGGCCCACAGGAGTCGGAAAAACATATCTGGCAAGATTACTTGCAAAATATCTCTTTGAAGATGAGAGTTCCCTAATTCGAATTGATATGTCTGAGTTTATGGAAAAATTTGCCGTAAGCAGAATGACAGGAGCACCTCCCGGTTATGTAGGGCATGAGGAAGGCGGACAATTGACCGAAAAGGTCAGGCGTAATCCCTATTCTGTTGTGTTACTGGATGAAATTGAAAAAGCTCATCCTGATACTTTTAATCTGCTTCTACAAATTTTAGATGAAGGCCACTTGACTGACGGCCTGGGACGCAAAGTTAATTTTAAGAACACTATTTTGATCATGACATCAAATTTAGGTACACGTACTCTCAGCCATTCACAAATTGGATTTGGTCAGGATGATACACAGATAGAATACGATGCGATGAAATCTTCAATTATGGAAGAGACAAAAAAACGATTTTCTCCAGAATTCATTAATCGCATTGATGAGCTTGTTGTGTTTAAAAATTTATCTCAAGAACATATGGAAGATGTCATTGATATTGCTTTGGATGATTTGGTCGAAGGACTTTCCGATCGTGATATTCATATAACTCTAACAAAACAAGCCAAAACATTTCTTGCGGAAAAGGGCTATGACCCACATTTCGGTGCCAGGCAAATAAAACGAACTATCAGAAAATATATTGAAGATCCAATTGCAGAAGAGATATTGAAAGATCGTTTTGGTGACGGAAGCCGCATACAAGTTAGACTGAAAAAAGATGAATTGGAGTTTGTAGAAAATAGAAAACCGGTGAATACTCCAATCATTGACAAACCAGTTGAGAAATTGAAATCTGAATAAATTAACTGTAAGTTAATCTTTTAAACCGAGTTGATACAGATCAACTCGGTTTTTTATTTTGTTAACTTTTAGCTTGATTTGTCAATATCTGATCACTAATTTATCAAGAAACCATTCAATTCATAACATATTTGAGGAGCTAAAAATGAACCGCTCTATGAAATATCTATTTATCGTTATTGCCCTGCTTGTTTATACTCAAACGGCCATATCGCAAATTGGAATAAGAACCGGTTTCAAACTGGGAAGAACACAATCAAAATTTACCGGTGATGACTTTAAAAATATAGATAAACTAAAGGCAAATTCTGGTGGTCTTTCCCTTGAACTGGGATTTTTGGTGTTTGCTGTTCAAGCCGATTTATTATATCAATCAAAAGGTACGGTACTGGAGAATGGTGATGAGATCAAATTGAACTACATTTCCATTCCGGTACTAATAAAAAAACGTTTTCTACCTATGTTGATTCATCCATATATTATGGTAGGTCCAGAGTGGAATTATCATATATCCGGAGATATTAAAATAGATGGTGTCAAAACCAAGGTTGAAAAAACAGCTATGGCTGCCGTAGTAGGTGTTGGCATTGAATTTGAGTTATTAGGTAAAGGTGCATTTTTAGAAGGACGTTATCATTTTGGTTTATCATCAATTTCCAAAATAGATAATATTGATATAAAAGATAAAACAGCCTCTATTTATTTTGGCGTATTACTATAAAAATATTGTTTGATAGGGATTTAACTTAATACCGCGTATATAAAAGTGATCTTTACAAATAAACCCTGGAGGATAAAATGCGGTATTTGAAACATTTAAACGTTATCAGTTTAACAATTATTTTATTTATTATGCCATTATCCGGCATTAATCTTTTACATGCTCAGAATAATGAAAACAAATTAAAGATAGAAAAATGCAAGCGCAGAATTTCAAATGGAGAAGATTCACTTTATATAGAATTAGGTGAACTTTATTTGGAAAATGAACAATGGAATAAGGCCGACAATGCATTTAAATTCTATCTTAAAAATGTAAAAGAAATTCCTCGTGCATATACAGGAAGAGGCCGTTCTTTATTGGGAAAAGGTACGAGTGCGTTTATTCCGGTTGAAGCAATTAAAAAGCTATTTCATCTTGACAATTTTTCCAGAGCTTCAGGTGAATTTAAGAAAGCATTAAAACTGGATAGTGAATATATTGATGCATATTACTGGAGTGCTTTGAACAATCTGGCAAAAGGTGGGGACTCAAATTACAGAAAGGCCATAGCGTCTTGCCAGGAAGTACTAAAGAGAAATGTTAATTACAAAGATACTGATTATGTACTCGGTGTCTCATATCAGCATCTTTGCCAATGGGAAAAAGCAATCGAAATTTTGGAAGGTGTTATTGCAAAAGATAGATTTATTGCAAAATCCATGATAAGGCTTTCTGATATTTGTATTGAATATAATAAACCTGAAAGAGCGATTGAATATTTTTATAATGGAATAAAACGTCTTAAAGACCCGGAAATACTTGAAGATTTATATGCTCAGATCAAAATCTTATTATCAAAAAATGATAAAAAACTCTATAAGGTTTTACCATTAGAAGAAAAAGGAAGGTTCTTCTGGAAATTTTGGAAAAGCAAAGACCCGACACCAACTACTTTAAAAAATGAGAGATATGAAGTACATTATAAACGTGTAAAGCAGGCGTTGGTTATATATAGAGATATTATCCCTCCCTATTTTGATGATAGGGGCAAGATATATGTTAAATATGGTGAACCTGATGATAAATATGTTTCCCGATCCAATTCTCAATTGCCAGAGGGTGTACGTCATAATGAATCTTGGACCTATGAAAGAACTATTGAGCCAGGATTAACTTTTGATTTCGTCAGTCGAGGCAATGTCTTCAGAGAAGTAATTACCCTACAGGATGCTGCGCCTGCCCGGTTTTCACCTGCTGAAGCTAGAGCCCTGGCCATGCAATTGTATGCAGAACGTATGGCTTTATCAGATTCATATATGAATGTAATGGCACATGCCAATGGATTACTTGATTTTCAATCGAAAAGGTATGAAGCCCAGATGAAGGCACCATCAGAAAATTTCAGGTATGAATTACCTGGTAAAAGAATAGAATTCTATTATAGTGCAGCCCGTTTTAATGATGAAGATACAAAAACGCGTGTAGAGTTCTATTTTGCCATACCTCTCAATCAAATTACATGCTCTCAATTGCCAGATAAAAGTGTTGGCACTATTATTACCTATAATATGATTATCCAGGACAGTAGTTACAATACAATAATTAATCGTATGGGAAGTATACCTGTTGCCGGTAACTCGCTTGAAGAATTGAAGACACGTCATTTATTACATCAGGAAGATTTTGTATTAACACCTGGTCAATATCGTTTTGCTGTACATCTTAAGAATTCTAATGGGGATGAGCAACAGAGCTATTCTAATCCACTGATAATAGATAAGCACAATGGAAATAAGTTAAATCTTAGTGATATTCAACTCTCCAGTAAGATTGAACCTCTTGAAAATGGGTCTATATTTTGTAAAAATAATCTTCAAGTTATTCCTTATCCTTATCGTATTATTAATAATAAAAAACCAATCTATATCTATTTTGAGGGCTATGACCTTACATTAGATGCACTTGGCCAAAATGACTACACATTAACTTATACTCTTAAAATGTTAAAAACCAAAAGAGGCATTCTCTCCAGTACTTTTGGTGCGATTGGTCGTCTTTTTAAAGGGGCTTCAAAAGGTGAGATATCCAGTTCTTTTCATAGAAAGGGAACAAATGTAAATATAGTAGAGTATCTTTCTTTGGATTTGGGTAAATTAAAGGCGGGTGATGTCGAGTTAAAGTTGACTTTAAATGATAATCACATCGGCAAATCATCTGTTAATTCAATAATGTTTCAATTAATTCAAGATAATAACTAAGGGGCCGCATGCAGATTTCTGAATTGGGTAAACGACTTTTTGTAGCCATTATTGCTATTCCTTTCATATTTTTTTTAATATTTTTGGGTGATTTTTATTTCTTAGCATTTTTGATTGTTGTTGCCAGTATGATGCTAAAAGAATTTTATGAAATTGCTGAACGTAAGTCATCCAAACCCAACAAAATACTCGGGATTAGCTTTACGATTCTATTTGGTGTTTCACTATATTTCAACATTGATATTCTTGTCTTTTTGCTATTATTTACACTAATTGTACCTATAATAGAACTTTTCAGAAACAAAGTTAATCCAATTATGAATTCCATGATTACTATAGCAGGGTTACTGTATACAGGGCTGTTTTTCTCATTATTTTTGATAAGGCAACTTCCAATTAATACTGTTTTAGATTACTCTACAGGTGCATGGCTGATTATTCTAATTTTTATTTCAATATGGATATGTGATACTGCTGCTTATGGCTTTGGATCATGGATAGGCAAAAATCCATTATTTAAAAGAATCTCTCCTAATAAAACATGGGAAGGAGCAACCGCCGGATTTGTTTTCGGAATCATTTCTTCCGTAATAATTCAAAAATTATTTATCCCGCAATTACTACTGGTAGATGGGATTGTAATTGGAATTATTGTCGGAGTTGTTGGACAATTAGGAGATTTAGTAGAATCAATGTTTAAAAGAGATGCTGGAGTTAAAGATAGTTCGAAACTTCTACCCGGTCATGGAGGCATTCTCGACCGCTTTGACAGCCCACTTTTAGTTGCACCTCTTACATATATCTACTTACTACTGAGATTCGTTTAATATATTTTAAGATTTAGATTTTGTTGGTATTATTGATCTTCAGGTATTGTAAATAGTAATTTACATTACCTGAGATCATGAGATTAACTACATTTAGAGTCAGGATTGATCTTTATTTGTAAATTTAACTTTATTGTCTTAATTGTGACATTACTGCAATAACTGCCATCGCTTTTAGGAAAAAATTGCCTCTATTCGCAATCTTACTGGAAACTGCACATCATCTAACTTTTAAATTTACAATAAGTTATAACATATTTATTTTGTTTGGTACATCCATTGCTTAAAGAGTGAGTAGATAAAAACTCACAGATAGCAGGAGTCATAGGTGATGGAAAAGAAAAAAATGATGTTACTGATGAATGAATCGGAAACATCCATTCATTTCATAAAAATTTTTGAGAATGAGAATTTTGATGTTTTTAGCACTGAAGATATAGATGCAGCTTTACGTGGTCTTCATGGATTAGATATACACTTATTAATTGCTGATATTGATCATGTAAATACCGGTATGAAAAGAATATCAAATATGATAAAAGAAGAATGTCACCGTACCGGGCTAATATATATTGCCAATTGTGATGATAGTCGTATTCGGATAAAGGCTCTCGAAGAAGGAGCCGATGATTGCCTTGGTAAACCGGTAGATATTGCAGAATTGGTTGCAAAGGCAAATGCCCTTCTAAGGCGAATTGATTTAGTTTATTGTGAACCACGTACACTACAGATACATGATATTGAAATAAATCTTGATTCTCATGAAGTCAGAAAAGATGGATCTCTGATTGATCTGACTTACACACAATTTAAACTTCTCTATCTACTTGCCTCAAAACGTGAATATGTTTTTACTCGCGATGAGATTCTTCAAAAGGTATGGGGTGAACACGCTTATGTTACTGACCGCACTGTTGATGTACATGTTAAACGCCTGAGAGAAAAATTAGGTGAATATCAAGGTGCTCTTAAATATATCCAAACCATACATGGTTTAGGGTATAGGTTTGCCTAAAGAATTATTGGATATGATGATGAAAACTACAATCAAATCACATATTAATTCAGAGTATTCGACCCTGGCAATTGACAATAGTTCTGTTCTTATTGTTGGGGATGAGAAATCCCTCTATTGGCAATTACAATCAAAAAGATTTATAGATATTATGGGAGCCAGTGCTGCATTATTAATTTCTCTTCCTCTCTGGGTCTTGATTGCAGTGATAATTAAAAGTAACTCCAAGGGACCTGTCTTTTTTAAACAAAAAAGAATACGTGAACTTGGAAATGAATTTGAAATATTTAAATTCAGGACTATGCATCACTATGATTCCGCAGAAGATCATAAAGCATACATAAAACAACTTCTACAAGACGGAGATCCAACTCCGGAAGAAAGAGACAGATTACTCAAAGAGTACACCGATTTTGTCCATGGTAAAGTAACAAAAATTGGAAAATTACTTAGAGAGACCAGCCTTGATGAATTACCACAATTTTGGAATATTTTTAAAGGTGAAATGAGCCTTGTTGGACCACGACCACATCCTACATATGAAGTAAGTGAATACAAAGATTGGTACCATCGTCGTCATCAGGTGAAACCGGGTTTAACAGGTTGGTCAAAAATTAATTTAAGATTAACTCCCAAGAACTATGAAGAAGCAATTAAATTCGATTTATGGTATGTAGACCATTGGACACTATGGTTTGATATGAAAATTTTGTTTAAAACGATTCCATTTATTTTTTTTAATCGCGATGCTAAATAAAGATCGTATTGGAGGTAGCACATGAGATTCAAGAATAAAAAAGTGCTTGTAACAGGGGGAGCTGGTTTTGTGGGTTCAAATTTGGTTACAGCCCTGGTAAAAGATGGGGCCAATGTAACAGTGCTTGATGATTTGTTTACAGGTAAAAAAGAGAATATTGCCGTTCTGAAAGATATTGAATTTATTGAGGGGACTGTAACGGATTATGATCTTATTGAGAGACTGATACGCCGTTCTGATATGGTATTCAACCTGGCTGTGCGGAATATAATTGTCTCAACTCTTTCACCTCAATTGGATTTTCAAGTAAATACCGGCGGCATGTTTAACATATTACAAGCTGCAAGAAATCACGGAATTGAGAGAATTGTATACTCTTCTTCAGCATCAGTTTATGGAAATCCACGCTATTTGCCTATTAATGAAGATGATCGGGTAAGTACACTTAGTCCTTATGCAGCCAGTAAGATGTCGGCTGAGAACTTCTGCTCTGCATTTTATGAGTCTTACGGTGTAGAAGTAAGTATGGTAAGGTACTCAAATGTCTATGGCATTAATCAGTCACCTACAAATCCTTACTGTGGTGTTGTTTCAAAATTCTTTGATAGAGCAATGGATGGCTATGCACCATATGTTCATGGAGATGGAGAACAGACCAGAGATTTTACATTTGTTACTGATGCTGTAGAGGCTACCCTGCTTGCAGCCTTAAGCCCAAAAGCAGTTGGGGAAGTATTTAATGTTGCTTCCGGAATAGAAACAAGTGTAAATGAATTGGCAACATATATTGCCGAGCTTGCAGGTTCATCAATTGGCCCGGTCTATGTAGATAAAAGAGATATTGACAATATACGTAGAAGAGTACTTAATATAGAAAAAATAAGACGAGTACTCAGGTGGTCACCATCAATCAATCTACGCAAGGGCCTGAAATTAACTTATGAATGGCTTCAGTCGATGAATGGGCATAGAAAAACCGAAACATATACTGTTGAAGAAACGGCTCTTTCACATCACGGACAATAACTGGAAATTTTATGCGAATACAACAGATTGTAAAACGCATACGCACCCGATCATTTGATCGGGTGTTTTTGCGGGTGAGATCTATATTTCAGCGATATGGTTTCAAGCCGAATAGATATTGCACTAATTTATTTGAGATGATAGAATTATGTCTGAAATATAAAATACACCCAACTTTTCCTGTAACTGCATCCGTTGTCAAACGGCATCCTGAAATTTTTAAGGAAGCCCAAGATTTAGGCGTAGAATTTGCTGTTCATGGTTTGAAGCATATTGATTACACTCAATTACCGGATAGAGATGTTATGCAGCATGCACAAAAAGCAATAGATATTTTCAATTTGCATGGTATTAATACTTGCGGATTTAGATATCCATATTTGAGAAGTAATGCACACATCGTTGAAGTACTAAAATGTACTGGATATAGCTGGGATAGTAGTAACGCAATTGTTTGGACCGGTGTAAAACAAGAACAATTTAATTCAAAAATTTGGGACAATTATCAAAATATATTAAACACATATGAAGCTACAAAATTTTGTAACACAAAATGTCTGCCTGAAATTAATGATAATTTCATTCATCTTCCGGTATCTGTACCAGATGATGACATCTTAATTGAAAGATTAGAATTAAAAGATAATAGTGCTATTACAAATATTCTATATCAAATGCTTGAGGAACACTATAAAAAAGAATCACTTTTTATACTCCAATTGCATCCGGAACGCTTTGTTTATTTCAAAACTGCCCTGGAAAATATTCTAAAAGAGGCAATGAATCGAGGTACAATTTGGATGGCCTCACTTAACGAAATTTCTTCTTGGTGGAAGAAGCGATCAGAGTTTCGGTTTAAATTTGAAAATGCTGCTCAGAATTGGGAATTGGCAAATATGAGCGACAAACCATGTAATTTGGAAGTATGGCAGGCAGGTGAGAGGATCGTTTCTGATTTGTCACATAAATGGACCGCTAACTACATGCCTGCTATTGCTGTTAATGCAAATCAAAAAGAGCAGTGGCTTTCTACTATAAAAAATAGCGGTTATTCCTATATCCTTGATACTAATTTGAATGATGCTGCTGTACAGTTACCTGAGAATGTTTCAAAAATTACATCTGAACTTCTTGATGAAATTGTCAAAAATTCATCTGAAAAAATTTTAAAATTGGCAAACTGGCCGTCTGGAAAAAAATCATGTATTGCAGTTAGTGGTGATATTGACGGTATTGACTTAATAGATTTTTGGGAGCGGTTTCGTGGAAACTAATGCAATTCGGATTTTTGATATTAAGACTTTATTAGGTCCGATAAGACGACATTGGATGATTGTAATGCTTGCTTTTATCAGTGTAATGATAACTGTAACGTATATGACTTTTACGGCAGAATATGTCTATGAAGCAACTGCAACACTTTCAATCCGGGATAGCGGCGAGATACAGAATCAAATATTCAATATGCCTAGTTTCCTGGCACAAAAAAGTTTAATTAACAACCAGGTTACTCATCTTCAAAGTAGAACCTTAGCTGCAGAAGTTATAAGTGCTCTTCAAAAAATAACATATGCGGACTCGTTGCAGATTCTTGGGTATCGCCAAAAAGTTGCAAAAAAAACATTGAAGACAAAAATATTAGCACGATTGGGAAAAAAGGCGATACCTCCCAAACCACCAACCTTTCAAGATTTAATTCTTCGCTTTCAAAGAAATGCTCGTGTAACAGCGGATCCTGAATCAGATATTATATATTTAAAAACAAGATCTTCAACTGCATGGGAAGCTGCAATTTTAGCTAATTCCTGGGTTAGAGCATATAAAGCATATAGTCAGGCTGATACCAGAGGAGAAGTAGTCAGAACAAAATTATTTATTGAAAACAAATTAGCTGAAATAGAGTCACAATTAGCGAGAGCACAAAAGGCATTGGCTGATTATCAAAAGAAAGAAAAAGTAGTTTCACTATCCGAAGAAACTCAACAATTGGTTGAGCAATCTGCTATGTTTCAATCTGAACTGGATAAAACACGGACAAATCTTGAAACAACTGAAAAGAAATTATCTTTTTTGAGGAAAGAACTTAAGGAAACGCATAAATACATTACTACAGACATACAGCAGTATTCAACGCCTGCAATAAAAAGTATCCAGGATCTTATTGGCGGAAAAGAGTCAGAGAGAGCATCTTTGGAAGCTCAATTAATCTCTGAAGGGATAGCATTTGAGCAATCTCCTCAATTACGACGGCTGCAGTCTCATATAGACGGTTTGAAAAAGAGATTGACTCAGGAACTATCCACGTTTATCAATACGGATATGAGAAATCAAAATCCTCTTGATAAATCTGCAAATTTAATTGAAGAAATTTTTAATCTTGAAACTGAAGAAATCAGTTTGAATGCCAGAAAAAATAAACAGAAAACAATCTTGGCTGAATACAAAAAAAGGTTAGAGAACCTGCCTGATAAGAGTTTAAAATTAGCCAGTCTGGAGCTTGAGCTTCAAGTAACCAATAATCTGTATTTTACTTTACGCGAAAATCATGAGCAGATAAAGATACGTGAAGCAGGGCAGATGGATATTGTTAAAGTAGTTGATCTGGCTGAGCCTCCAAGAGTAGCTGTAATGCCAAAAAAAGGACGCAACCTTTTTATGGGCTTCTTTTTTGGAATGCTGCTCGGTGTAGGAATGGCGTATAGTAGAGACTATTTTCAGGATGCAATACGCTCCGCACAGGATATAGAAAAATTTCAAGTACGTTTATTGGGGAGTGTAATTCAGAGTAGTGATAATTTTAAATCTCTTTTCAGTACAAAAAGAAAGAGTCAGGAAATTTCACGAGCAAAATCAATCTATCCTCATTTAATTGCACATAAGCATACACACTCTTCTATTGCAGAAGCATATAGAAGCATAAGAACAGCTCTGTATTTTTCTGACACAAAAAAACCATGGCGTACTTTACTGGTTACAAGTCCTAATCCTTCAGAAGGGAAATCTACAACAGCAGCAAATCTGGCTATTACCATTGCACAAAAAGGTGTTAAAACATTATTGATAGATGCAGATCTTCGCAAGCCTGTTATAGATATTTTATTTACCGGTAGTCATAGAAAACATGGATTTGCAAATATATTAAGTGGAGATGTAGATTGGCACTCCACAATAAGAGAGACCACTATTCATGGACTTTATATTATGGGTGCAGGTCTTGACGTGAAAAATGCCTCGGAACTCATAAGTTCCCGTGCTTTACCTGATTTCATCACTGAGGTGAGGAAAGAGTATGGAGCAATTATATTCGATAGTGCTCCAATTCTTCCTGTCACTGATACTGTTGTTCTTTCTTCCTTAATGGACGGTGTGATCTTGGTTGTAAAAGCAAATCAGACACCACGAGAATCTTTGATGAAGACATTGAAATTGTTGAAATATGTAAAAGCCAGTTTAATAGGTGCTATACTTACAGGAATCAAAAAGCAGGATCCATATGCATATAGTGAATATTTTTCAAACTATGTTGATTATAGTTCAGAAAAAATAACTTCAGAAGGATGAACAATCTATTGAAAAAGTCTTCGAAAAACAAACATACTTTCAAAGCAATAGTTCTTGGGGGGCATTTTCAAGGTTTAGGTGCTATTCGGGCATTAGGTGAATCAGGCGTATCAGTTGTATTAATGGATCATGAGCCCAATATAAGTAAGTTTTCCAGATATGTCTCTCAGTATATAAAATCCCCGGATCTTTCTGATAGAGAAAAATATCTCCAATTTTTACTGAAATCTTGTGAAAAATATTCATTACAAAAAGCAGTGCTTTTCCCCATAGACGATGAGACTGTACACTTTTTGTCAATAAATCATGCCGAATTATCCAAATATTTCAATCTTTGGACACCTGCATGGGAATTTATTGAACCACTTTATCACAAAGGTATCGGTTATAAATTAGCAGAAAAAATTGGTATACCCATACCAAAGACAGCATATCCTCAGTCAATTGAAGATGTGGCAAAATGGGACGGCCCATTTCCGGCATTAATTAAACCTGCAATCATGAGATCCTTTTTTAAGCAGACAGGTAAAAAAGTTTTCCCTGCCGGGAATATGATTGAATTGCAAGATGCTTATAAAAAAGCCGTACAGATTATTCCTGCCAGTGAAATTTTAATACAAGAAGAAATTCCAGATGTTTCGAATAACTTATACTCATTCTGTCCATTGTTTGACGGAAGTTCAACACTGGCCAGAATTGTAGCAAAACGTATCAGGCAGCATCCTATGGATTTTGGGCAGGCCAGTACTTTTGCTGAAATAGTACGTGAACCGGAATTGGAAACCATGGGTACTCGCTATTTGAAGAGCGTGGGTTATTCCGGTTTGGGAGAAGTCGAATTTATAAAAGATCCAAGAGACGGGCAATTTAAATTTTTAGAGGTTAATCCCAGAATTTGGGGCTGGCATACATTGGCAATTGCAGCTGGCGTAAACCTGCCATATCTCACTTATCTTTGGTGTATTGGAGAAAAAATTACTCCGTCAGACTATCATAATGCACGATGGATAAGATTATTAACTGATCTTGCCGTAGGACTATCTGAAAGTTTAAAAGGTCGATGGACTTTGTGGGAATACATGCGTACATTAAAAGGTGCTAAAACCTATGCAGTATGGTCTCTAAAAGATCCCCTACCATTCTTTGTAGAATTATTTTTATTACCTTTTCTGATTTTTAAAAGAGGTTTTTAATATGATTATTACCATTTTAATGGGTACTATTACCGGTATCCTTTTATTGTCGATATTATCCTGGAAAATAAACATATCACGGACTATAGGCGTGATTTCCGGAGTGATTATTGGTTTATTTTGTAGTATTGCCGTATACTTAATTACAAGTACATTGCCTTTGATCATCACATTATTCCTTGAAGGCACAATGATAATTGTCGTAACATTGATTATTATTGCATTTAGATTTTTCAGAGATCCTGACCGCATAGTACCTGATTCAACTGGTAATATTGTGTCACCGGCAGATGGAACAATAAGATATATTCATCAAATTGAAGCCGGAGAAATACCATTTGCACAAAAGAAAAAAAGAAGTATAGCTTTAAAAGAATTTGCACATACTGCATTATTGGATTCGGATGGTATTATAATTGGTATTGAGATGAGCGTATTGGATGTTCATGTTAATAGAACGCCAATTTCTGGTAAAATTGTCTATCAGGAAGCACATCCGGGACCTTTCTATTCATTAAGAACAATGGAAGCCATTACACAAAATGAAAGAATGTCTACTGTTATCAAGCACGGCAAATACAACATTGGTATGGTCCAAATTGCATCACGACTTGTAAGGAGAATAGTATCCTATGTTCTACCTGATCAGCAAATGGAGACAGGTGAACGTATTGGAATGATAAAATTCGGTTCACAAGTGGATATAATATTACCCCTTTTACCTGACCTTTGTCTAAAGATAAAAGAAGGTCAACATGTTTTGGCCGGGAAATCACTGCTTGCAACATGGAATGACGAGGATTAAAGAATGGGTTCATCTCTTAATATACCTTCATGTGTACTGCTTGCCTATCCGGATAATCCTGTTGGGCATGTGTTTTTTAAAACGTTCATAAAGAATAATATTCCTATACAGGCTGTGGTCGTTGAAACTATGGGAAGTAGTCAAAATAAAGGCCGATTTCTGGAAAAGATTAAAAAGGACGGCCTGAAAGATACTCTTCGTAGGATAATTCAAATTTTAACAATGAAAATTTCCAGGCAAACAATAGTAGATCTCGCAAAACGCCACTCTGTTCCACTCATAAAAGTAGATACGTTCAATGGACCACAAGGAATAGATGCACTTACCAGTTTACAACCTGCACTTCTGTGTATTGTATCTGCTCCTATACTCAAGACAAAGGTTTTTGAAACAGCATCAATAGGTTGTTTGAATGCGCATCCCGGCTGGCTGCCGGAATATCGCGGTATCGGTGCAAATGCTCATGCATTAAAAAATGGAGAAAAACCCGGCGTTTCTGTTCATTTTATCGACGCTGCTATTGATAAGGGTTCATTGTTGAAACGAGAGAGAGTAGAAGTACATAGAAATGACAGCGTAGCCACCATTAATGACAGAGCAGTTTTACGCGGTGCAGAGCTTATGTGTGAAGTAATTAAATTAATAGCTCAAAAAAAGCATGGATCTGTAAATATCGATAAAGAGAAGGTTGGGCCTGTATATCGTGCTCTTCCGTATAAGCAAGTGAAAATAATCAATAGGCACATCCGGAAAAACGGAGGTATACATGCGTTATAATAGAGTATTGCTCATCAGTCCGCCATCATCAAGTTATTTAGGTGCGGCGCGTCCACCACAGAATCTTGGTTTCCTTGCCCAAGCTCTTTTAGATAATCATATTGAATATGAAATCCTTGATATGAGATTAGGTTATAAATGGAAGCACTTGAAGAAAAAGATAGATGAATTCAATCCTGATTTAATTGGGATTACACTGGTTTCTCTTGAGTACCTTAAATCTTATGCGCTAATAGATCAGATAAAAGCTTATAAACCTGACGCAGGAATTATTGTGGGCGGTCCACATGTTACTGTATTACGAGTAGAAGTAATGCAGGAATGCGAATCAATTGATTACGGTGTTGTGAGAGAGGGAGAAGCGACTCTAATTGAATTATGCAAAGGAAATAGTGAAATCTCAGAGATAAAAGGGATTATTTTCAGGAATGCTAAAGATGTTGTATTTAATGGCATTCGTGAATTACCTGCAAATCTTGATGATTTATCATGGCCAAGATATGAAAAATTTGAAATGAAAAAATACATAAAAGAAATGGCCTTCAACTCAAGCAGGGGTTGCCCTTATGAGTGCGTTTTCTGTCCAAATAAAATGATGACACGTAAATGGAGGTTTAGAAGTGCCACGGATGTTGTTGATGAAATTGAGTATTGGTATGGAAAGGGATACCGCATTTTCAACTATGATGATGATAATTTCACTTTAGATAACCGCCGTGTCTACGATATTTGCGACGATGTGGAGAAACGGGGCATTAAAGATATTGAATTTCGTTGTTCTAATGGAATCAGGGCAGACAGGACTGATCGCGCATTACTTAAAAGAATGCGGGAAGTCGGTTTCAATTATATTGCATTCGGTGTAGATGGTGGAAATAATCGTATGCTCAAAATCAATAAAAAAGGTGAAACTATTGAGCAGATTGAAGCAGGTATCAAGAATGCGACTGAATTGGGTTTTGATGTCAAGATTTTCGTAATACTTGCAATGCCGCAAGAAACAATGGAAGATATTGAAGATGCATTGAGACTTGTAGCTAAATATCCAATTAAAAGAGTTCTATTAAATAATCCAATTCCTTATCCGGGCACAGAGCTTTTTGATACGGTTAGAGATAATGGTTGGTTCATTAAACAACCTGAAGAATACTTGAATTTTGTTACGGAAAATGAAAATACACCGGTATTTGATACTCCGGAAATCAGTTTTGATGAGCGAGTAGTCTTGATGAAAAGAATCCGAAATATAGAAAAACAGGTAACCCGTCGCGCTGTACAGAGAATGTATGCGAAATATGGTCCATTTGCATATATAATTGCCGCCTTATTTGCAACTGATTTCGTTGAAAAACTTTTCTTTCAATTTAAACCATTCCGTCGTATTGTTGAATTTGTAAGATTCAGGCAATTACTTGCTAAACAAAGGAGACTTAGAGTGGAGGAAATTACATGAGAATTTGTATGATATCATACTCTCAATACGAATTTGACAATCGTGTTCATAGATATGGCGAATCATTAATCAAGCGCGGCGATGATGTAGATGTAATTTGTCTTGGAACGCCTGAACAAGATTTTCAAGGTAGTCTGAACGGAGTTCGGCTCTTTCGTATTCAAAGCAGAGATTACAATGAAAAGAGTCCTATTACATATCTTGCAAGAATGCTAAAATTTTTCTGGAAAGCAGGGTGTTTGTGTACAAGATTACATTTTAAATCAAAATACCAAATTATGCATTTTCACAACATCCCTGATTTTGGTATTTTTGCAATGACTATCCCTAAGTTGTTTGGTGCAAAGATCGTCTTTGATAATCACGATCTGGTTCCTGAATTTTATCAACGCAAATTTAATTTGGAATACAATCACATTATTATCCGAATGTTACGTTTAGTTGAAAAAATGGCTTGCAAGTTTTCACATCATGTAATAACTGTTACAACAATCTGGGAAAAAACACTGATCAGTAGATCTGTGACTCCAGCAAAGTGTTCAGTTGTTTTGAACACTCCGGACCCTGACATTTTTTTTAGAGACGGTAGTGAATTACCAGTTAAAAAGAAGGGCCCTTATATTCTTAGTTATCATGGAAATTTAACTGAAATATTTGGTATTGATCTGGCTATATCCGCTTTGCCGCGCGTCTTACAAGCGTTTCCTAATACTCAATTACATATTTATGGTCAAGGAAAAACAAGGCTACAGCTGCATGAACTTGCATGCAGTCTCAAGGTAGAAAAATTTGTAATTTTGCACGATCCGGTACCTCGTAAAGAAGTTGCGCTTATTCTTAAAAAAGCTGATCTTGGCATAGATCCTAAAAGAGATGGTGTTCTGGCCGGTGAGGGTCTATCCTCAAAATGTATGGAATACCACGCTATGGGACTTCCTTCTGTTGTATCGGCTATTAAGGCAGCCACAACATATTATGATGATAAAATGGTGACTTTTTTCAGGCCTGGCGACATTGAAGACCTTGCTGATAAGATAATTTTCTTATTGAAAAATCCCGCAAAACGTGAAGAACAAGTTCATGAAACCCTCAGATTTGTTGAAAATCATCATTGGTCAAAATATGAAATACCTTTTCATAAAATGTTAGACAAATTAGCAGGAATTTAATTTTACTGTACTGATCAACTGGATATGAGTAACAAATGAAAATTGCATGGATTGTAGAAAAATGCCTTGATACAAGTATTGACCATACTACCTGGACAGAGATGGTACGTCAATTAAAGGCCCTGGGACATGATGTTCAGCTATATGCAGGATTTCGTGAACGTAAAGAAAATTTTTCCCTGGGTAATTCTATTCATTATCTGCCATCTATTAAAAAACCAGTATTTGGATTACTCTCAGTAACAGTTTCAATATTCTTCATATTGTTTTTTTTAAACTTTGTGAAAAAACCGGATATTATCATACTCCATCCTTCCGGCGTTAAGGGATTATGGCCATTTATATTATTAAAAAAAATTAAATTGATAACACCCAGGTGGGTACTGGATATTCGTACACTACCAGTTGAAGTACAAGGTTTCATGGCATCATTTCAACATTGGGAATTCAAGAAAGCCATTCACTCTGCAAAATCGGTATTTGATGGTATAACGGTAATTACACCTTTTATGAGACATGTTGTGTGCCATGATTATGATATAAATAAAAAACGTGTTGGGTATTGGACATCGGGTGCTATGGATAGCTGGGTAGAGGATAATACTTCTGATGATAAAATTTCAAACAATATTCGAGAGAAACTTGGTCTTGACAATAAATTTGTATTTATGTATCATGGTGCTATGAGTCCAAATAGAGGCCTTGAAAATATTGTTTATGCTATTGATAAAATTAGACATGAAGAGCCTGATATACATTGTATATTATTAGGAGACGGTGCTGTACGAAAAGAATTAGAAATATTAATCCATAAAACCGGATGCACTAATTATTTTACATTAATCAATCCGATCCCGCATAAAGATGTAAAAGAATATTTGGAATGTATTGATGCCGGAATTATTCCTTTGCCGGCATTAATTGAATGGCGTGTCAGCAGTCCAATAAAATTAATGGAATACCTCGCAACAGGCAATCCTGTTGTTGTTACTGATATTGAGGCCCATCGAGATGTCCTTGGTGAATCTGCATTTGCATATTACTATCAACCTGATAAACCAGCATTAATGCAAGATGCTTTAATAGAAATAATGAAGAGTAAAGATAATTTGAAAGCGCAAGGATTGCTTGCTGCAAAATTAATCAAAGAACACTATACATGGTCTTCTCAAGCAGCTCGTTTGGAATTATTTTTGCAGAACTTACTTAAATGAAATTCTCTATATCTCAAATTATCAGTAATGTATTCGACCAATCAAGATTAACTTATTATTTGATTATTGCTCCTTTAACAGGGACTGTCGTCGGCTTGTTTGTCATACAGGAAGATCCTATTTTGATGTTAATTGGGTTTTTCATTGCAGGTCGCGCCTTATTTTTTAATAACTCAAAGATACTTCCGTATGTAATTATTTTACCAGTATGGTTTGCTGATTGGTTTTTTGCACTAGGGTATATACCGGCTTCTTTCACATGGCTTCCTGATGTAGCATTGGTGATTTTTACAATCAAGGTCGTTATTATGCGGCTTATTGATAAAGAAATAGTGCGAACTCATATTGATATACCGTTTGCAGCATTTACCATATGGGCTGTTATTTCAATGGTTGTAAATGACCAATCTCCACTTTCAATGTTTTTTTCAATGCGGCAAATGTTTAAATACGCAGTGATGTTCTATCTTTTTGTTCATATCAATTATGATGAAAAGTTTCTGAAAAGATTAAACTTACTTCTTTTGGGAATATTTATTATTCAGATTCCTACTGCCTTAATTAAAATGACTATTTTTGGCAGGACAGAATGGGCAATTGGGACATACGCATATTTTGGAGGAGGTTTATCAGCTATTCTTCCACTGTTTGTTAATAGTATTTGTCTGGGGTTCTATCTGTATGATCGTACTAAATGGCAATATCTTGGTTTTATGGTATATTTTCAATTATTCTATTATGCATGCCCAAAACGTGTATATCCCTTATTTGCTATGGCATCAATTACTTACCTGTTGATACGTGCCGGAAAGAAAAATTTCAAGAAGGTTTTACCACTTACACCATTGGCTGTAATTATTATCGCCCTGGCACTCTATGTAAGCCCTAATTGGAATGAACTTTTTACTAATCCGCAGGGAGCAATGGATTGGGCAACATCATATACATATCAAAAGAATGAAGAAGTAACTTCTGGCCGTGCTGCTGTAGCTGAACTTGTAATTAAGACACTTATCAATAATCCTGTTAAATTTTTATTTGGATACGGCCCGGGCACACTGACAGAGAGTTTTGTAAAAAACAAAGACTCTGTTATGGATTCACTCTCAATATATTACGGTATCACAGAATTCGCTCTAATTAGTCTGGAATATGGTTTTGTTGGTCTTGGCATATTTTGCTGGATATTAATTACATTGTACCGTACAAATCATAGATTATTCTTAAAAATTGATGATCCATACTGGAAAGCGATATCTTTTGGCTATAAAGGTGTAATTTTTATTTCTTTTCTTGCACTTGTCTACACTCCAATCTTCAGATTGGATGTTTCAGGATTCATGATATGGTATATTTTTACTATTCTTTATATTGTTGGGCGTCAAAAGGGTATACTTTTATATGAAAAATAATCCAGCTTCTAAAAATATTCGAATTGCTATGCTTGGCCCTGTGCCACCGACTATCGGAGGTATTGCCACTCATGTACAAAATATTATTCATGGTCCATTGCAGGATAAATATCAATTTCTACATGTTGAAACCATGTCCCGTATGCATGGAACAGATAGTTACAAAGTAGAATCCCTGATAAAAAAAATTAAACAAATCATCAAAGATTGGTTTGTACTAATTAGATTGATAATCAAAAAAAAGCCTCATACCTGTCACATACATACCTCATTGAATACAGGTGCATTTTGGAGAGACAGTCTCTATCTGATCACATGTCGTTTTTTTGGAAAACGAATATTATTGCAAATTCATGGCGGTAAATTAGATGAATTTTTGGCGATTTACCCACAAATAATACAACGTATTATATTGCACATACTTAATCTGGCACATCAGATAATTGTATTATCAAATTTTCAAGCTGATGCTTTTAAGGGTACATACATTCAAGATAGACTATTGATCATACCCAATATGATAGAGTACACGGATTTTCAATTTACACCACAATACAAGGGAAATAACAACGTATCAATTCTTATGATTGCATCTCATTTTACTCGTGAAAAAGGTGTTTTCGAAATACTGGAGGCAATTAACAGATTGTCTTCCAATGACATCCAATGTAACTTGATCATTATCGGAAGCGGGAAAGAAGAAGAAGCTATGCGATCATTTATCAAGACACACACCTTGGATGACAAAGTACAAATTACAGGCTTCCTTGGAAAGAGTGAAATTATTCACCACTTGCAACACTCTTCCATATTTGTTTTACCAAGTTATTCTGAGGGTTTTCCCATGGTGGTACTGGAGGCCATGGCATCCGGGCTCCCCATTGTAGCCACACGTGTTGGTGCTATTCCTGAGATGATAAAAAATGATATTAACGGATATGTTGTGGATATAAAATCAATCGATCAATTGACTGATAAAATTAAACATTTGATAGAATATCCTGAAAAGAGATCTGCCATGGGACAGGCAAATATTGTTAAAGTACGTCAACTCTATAGTCTTGAGGCTGTTTCTGAAAAGTTCGACAAGCTATATAGCTCTTTAACAGGGGATAGAGCATGAAAAAATCAACTAATCAAATAGATATTATTGATAGATCAATTGAAAAGCTGGAACAATATTTAGAAGACAAAAACTGGACAGGATATGATCCCTTTGACGCCTTGAACAGTCCGCTCATTCGTGCTTTATCCTTTAATAAAAAATGGATTCGTGTTGCATGGACACAGCTTATGCGAAGATCTCCTATAAATCTAAGGCCTTTATTTTTTACAAAAAAAGGATATAATCCGAAAGGCCTGGGATTATTTCTCTCCGCCAATATTAAACGATATAAAATGACGCAGAACGATAAATACAAACGTAAAGCATTTGAGATAATTGCACTTTTGAATGACGCCAAAGTCAAGGGTTATCATGGAGATTGCTGGGGATACAATTTTGATTGGCAGAACACACGTTTTCTATTTAAAAAGGGTACACCAACTCTCGTCAATACGGCATTTATAGCCGATGCTCTTTTAGATGCATATGAGCTTTGGGGAAATCAGGATTATCTTGATTCCGTATTGAGTTCAGTTAAGTTCATATTAATGGATATTCACAGAACAAAAAAATCTGACGGAATTTGTCTGGCATATACACCTGAAGATAAATCTATGGTATACAATGCCAGCCTGCTTGGAGGGAAATTACTTGCAAGAGCAAGTCAATATATGCCATCTCCGGATTTGGATGATTTGATAAAAAAAATCACAAGTTTTGCTATCTCAAGACAGAAAGAAGATGGCAGCTGGTCATATGGTGAATGGAGTATACAGCAGCACATTGACTCATACCATACAGGATTCAATCTTGATGCCTTGATCACAATATATGAGAAATATCCTTCAATCGAATTAAAAAATGTCATAATAAAGGGATTTGACTTCTACACGAGCAATTTGTTTAAAGGCGATGGTTTTCCAAAATTCCTATCTGACCAAACTTATCCAGTTGATATACACAATATATCAGTGCTTATTCCCCTCTCCAGAGCTTCGGCGTTCAGGGATAACAAACATGATTTACATAGAATATCTACATGGTTTCTCGATAAAATGCAAAGTTCAAAGGGATATTTCTATTTTAGAAGAGGAAAATGCTGGACCAATAAAACCCCATTTATTCGCTGGGGGCAGGCCTGGGCTTATCTTGCATTAGTCAACTATCAACAGTATCTGGGAGAGATAGATGAAAATTAGTTTCATAGATATAGACCATTGTCAATTGACAACAAGTTGGGGCAGATGATCAGATAATTTTTCATATATTTGATTTAGATATAGGGAATACTGTTTTCACTTATAAGGGTATTTGATATGCAGATAAGACAAGCTCAAGAGCAAGATTCAAATCACTGGGATGCTTATTTTAATAAGCACGCTAATGGTACTTTTTATCATCAGTGGGCGTGGAGATCTATAGTTGAGAAAATTCATCGTCACAAGCCCTTATATTTCATTGCTGAAGAAAATGGTGTGATGTTGGGCGGATTACCGCTGTTCCATATGAAAACATTTTTGGGAGGATCGGTATTACTATCTATTCCTGCTGCAGTAGTTGGGGGTATTTGTTTTGAAAATTCTGAAGTTGAATTACTACTCATCGAAAAAGCAATTTCTGAGGCAAGACGTTTAAATGTAGACTATCTGGTACTAAGACAAATTGAACCATTACACAAAAAAATGGTAGTTGATGATCGTTATGCCAATATTATTGTACCACTTACAGACATGGAAGAACACTTCAAAAAATTAAATAAAGATATACGGCGGCGTCTTAAACGTTGTTTTAAAGAAGATATGGAAATTGAAATCTTTTCCAAAGATATTGATACATTCTATAAACTTTATTCGCAAGGGATGAAACGTTTTGGTACACCGGTAGAAGGTCCACGATGGATAAAATCCGTATTTCATGCATTTCCCGATAATCATTTTATTTCAAATGTAAAATACAAAAATAAAATTATAATGACAAAAATGGTGCGTATATATAAAGACCAAATTTTTCCTGTAATAAGTTATGGAGATCCGGAATATAAAAATCTTTATCCTCAACACCTATTAACATGGAAATTGATGGAAAAAGGTTATCAAGATGGCCAAAAATTTTATAATTTTGGAAGATGTATAAAAGATAGTGGGGTTCATAAATTTAAAATGGGATGGAATTCATCTGAAGAGACATTGTACTATCACTATTATCTACATAATCAAAAGGCAATGCCGGATCACAGTCATTCCAGTAATACACGTCAACGTTATTCAAAAATTTGGCGGTATCTGCCCACACCTGTAACAAATATTGTCGGCCCGATGATTAGAAGGTGTTATTTATAGATAGGCAAAGCAATTATTTATCCAGGAGATACCTATTATGTCAGATTATTCAAAAATAAAACATATCTATCGAGAATGTCTTCAGCAAATCAGAAAGCATGCTATTGGTAATGGAATTCGAATCAAATTATTGAAAATGGCTGGTGCGAATGTTGGTGAAAGAGTGTTTATTGGCCAGGAGATGATGATATTTGATTCGGGGCGTACCGAATTACTAACAATCGAAGATGATGTTGGCATTGCACCTGAGTGCCTTATTGTTATGCACTCAGCTCCGGGTACTCCTGTGCATGAGCCTATATATCCTACTCACACAAAACCTGTTACAATAAAACAAGGTTGCTGGATAGGAGCACGTGTTACGATTCTCCCGGGAGTCACAATAGGAGAACATTCAGTTGTTGCAGCAGGTTCAGTAGTCAGCAGAAATGTCCCCCCATACACTTTAGTTGGTGGTGTGCCTGCTACAAAGATTAGGAAATTTCAAAAACCTGACACTGATAAAGTTGAAAACGGTGAAACTCAATGAAGCATGCTGTAGATGTTCTGATTACCTGTGATATTGATCCTACACCAGAGGCCAATATTGATGATAAACGTATTGCGCTAAGACGTTGTGCAGATCTATTTAATAAATATTCTATTAAGAGTACTTTTTATACTGTTGCAAATAATGCACATGAATATTCAGCAATACTTAATGACTTGACAGCTGAAGGCCATGAGATTGGATGTCATGGCCTGACACACTCCGATGATGAAGAGTTCTCTACTATGCCCTTGGAGACGCAAACTAAAATACTTAAAGAAGCTACTGAAAAAATTAAAAAAGTTATAGGACAAGCACCAGTGTCTTTCCGAGGTCCCAGAGTTAAGACATCTGCTGCAACCCAGGAAGTTTTGGAAGATCTTGCGTATTTATCTGATTCGTCGGTTTGTCCACAGCGTATTGATTTTATAAGTTCAAATTTAATAAATCCACATTGGATTACAGCACCTCGATTACCTTACAGGCCAAATATAAAAAATGCCTTTAAGAAAGGTGATAGAAATCTGTGGGTAATTCCTGTTTCAGCGATAATACTACCATTTATTTCAGGTATGCTATATTTCTTCGGATATCGTTTTATGCGGCTCTTTTTCAATATTCTGGCATTTGAATCACGATTAACAGGAAAACCGATTGTATATCTTTTACATCCGGCTGAATTTGCACCAATGACCAAGGCAGTACATCATAAAACATCATTGAAAGCAATATTGGCTCGAGGATTTTATTTTAGAAGTAAACTCAAACTCAGACATACATGTGATACCAGATTTAAGATGACAGAAAAGTTTCTATCATATATCTCACAATTCAATGGTGTAAGTTTCTATACTGCACACTCATATATTGAAAAGATTGAAAATGTCTAATGAGCTAGAAAAAACAATTCGGCACTCCAGTTTTTATATCATTGCACAAAAACTGATCACGCCAATAATAACTTTCATGATGACAATTTATATTGTCAGAATATTGAATATTCATGATTATGGAGTATACAATTTATTAGTTGCTATAATGGCGTATATCGGATTGTTTTCGTCTTTAGGCTTATTGAACATTTTTAAACGTTTTATTCCGGAGTGGTTGCATCAGAAAAATTTCAATCAATTAATCTTACTGGTTAAGAATGGATTATTATTAAGAGGAGCCTTGATTATTCTGCTGCTAGCTATCACAATAGTGTTTGCTCCTCAGATTTCAAAATTATTCAATATATCTTACAGCCGGAATCTATTCTTAATGTATTCATTCGGGATTTTCTTCTATCTTGAATCTCAATTATTGGGCCTTGCCTTAACATCATTATTTATGCATAAATATTTTGCTTTTGCGCAAGTTGCTTACTCTATTTTACGCGCTATGATTGTATATTTTCTGCTCCAATCCGGAATGGCCTTAAGGGGCCTGGTATTGGGCGAAGTAATAGGTTTTTTAATTCTGGTCTCTTTGCAATATTATTATTATAATCGTTTTTTTGTAAAAAAACATTCCAATATTGACAATACTAATCTCCCATTCAAACGATTAATGCGATATGGAGGATTTGCCTACGTTAATGAAATGGGTGAACAAGTACTAGATGTTTCTACGGATTTTTTAATTATATCTGCCTTTTTAGGTACACAAATGGTGGGATTATATGCATTTGCAACACAAACAGTAAAGATAATGTCAAGATGGATGCCGCACCGACTTCTGTTAGATGTAATAACGCCATATTTTTTTACACGCTATGCTCATTCAAAAGATGATGAAGATCTTGTATGGCTGTTTTCTTTCCTGATAAAAATTGTCTTTTTCTTCTTTATTCCATTTGTTGCACTAATCCTTCTTTTAGGTGATCAACTAATCCGATATGTGTATGATATAAAATACCTGGATGCTCTACAGGTGATGGGAATAGCCGCCATATTCAGCGCATTAAATGCATTTGAAATGCCTTTGGGTCTGGTTATTCAAGCCAAAGAAAGAGTAGAAATTCATTTCTATAGTAAAATTTTTTCAATTTATAATTTAGTGGGGAATCTGCTGGTTATAAAACCCTTTGGCATTGTAGGAATTGCACTTGTGACCAGCAGCGCAATTCTCTTTAAAAATATTTTTACTTTTTACAAAATTAAAAAAACTATCTCTCTTAATATACCCTGGCAGGAACTTATAAAAATAGTATTCAATTCTCTATTGATGTGTATTCTTATCTGGTTTATCAGATCAATTGTGGATAATACAATTACATTGATCCTGACAGGATTAATAGCCGCTATTTTTTACTCACTTATTTCTATCTGTAACAAGGTATTTGCCAAAGATGAAAGAAATTTAATTAATCGTTTGATTGGTCGATCAGTCTTTTATTTTTAATTAAATACGTGGTACAATCCTTGCATTTTGAAGAATGATGCTTCACCAAGTAAGTATATCAGATTTGATACGAGCCTCTGTAAATCATTGGAAATAAAGGATAAAAGGCAGTATAATTTTTGAGTTATCAAATCTAAGAAAATATTTTTTTGTGCCGTGATAAGTGCAGTTTTTGCCTGTTGCAATGCAACTATTGCCGTAATCTAAAGCCTTCTTGAGGGAACACAAATGAAATCATTTCATTCAAGCCAAATGCAGTGTATTAAACGCTTTTTAATTACATTGATATTTTTTTCCAGCGGACAAATATTTGCCGCAGAATATTATGTCTCACCTGGTGGAACAGATAGTAATCCGGGAACAATAGCACAGCCCTGGAACTCTATAAGTAAGGCAAATAAAACATTGCGTGCCGGAGATATAGTGTATATTCGAGCCGGTACATATCATGAATCCATCAATCCTGCCAATAGTGGAACGCAGGGAAATCCTATTGTTTTTAAGGCATATGAGGGTGACACAGTTATATTAAAAGGTCCCGGAGCAAAGTCAAGTGAAGCTGTCATCGCCATTGGTTATCCGGGACAGGATGCTGGCTGGAGAGGTGCGGATTATATTGTTGTAGATGGCTTTGTAATAGATCCTACTTTTGCGAGTTATGGAGCTTGTATATACGGCAAAAATACTGAATATAATACAATACGAAATTGTCATTTCCAATGTTCAACACCTACAGAACCAAGAAATCATGGTGTCTTGATTGGCAGTGCAAAATGGACACTAATTGAAAATAATGAGTTTACTGGCAGTTGGAATCTAGGTATCATAATGACGGCAAGGCCCAAATTCAATATTGTAAGAGGCAATCGAATAATCGGGCCCCATGGCAGTTGCATTGATATCCAAACCAGTTTCGGTGATAATCAGGCTATGCTGATTGAAAATAATGTTCTTTTAGGCAGTCAAGCTGAAGACGGAATCCAGTTTGAACCTGACTATTCAGTATCCTTTGATCATGGTACTATGCGTGGAATTATTATTCGTGGCAATGTAATTGGAAATCATGCGGAAAATGGAATTGATTTAAAGGGTGCGGCTCATGTAGTTATTGAAGGTAATATTATTTATGGATGTCGTGGCGACAATGATGGTTCCGGAAACCTCGGAGGCGGGACCGGCGGCATTATGAAAGGGGATATAGGCCATACACAGGCACACAATATTCTTATCAGGAAAAATTTTATCTATGATAATCTTGGAGGCATCTCCATTCATAACAGGGGATGGGTAGTTGTAAATAATACAATTATTGGTAATAACCGAAGCCATCTTGGCCCTGATTGTTCTGCCTCACAAATTGAAACAGCACCAACTGACTATCTTCGGAGATTCCCCGGATTAGTAGGTGTAATAATTACCGAACCATACGCTCCAACTTTTGATCTCTCAATGATCAAAAACAATATCATTGGCGGGAATCATCAGGGTGAGATATCAGTCCGGCTCACTGCCGATCTTGATCAGGCTGAAATTGATGGCAATCTGTATTTTAGCTCAGATACACCGATGATGGCAGCAGTTCAGAAGGGGTGGAACTGGGAAAAAATTGATCATGAAGAACTAAAACGGCGATTCCAATCGATAAATGGCCCTGTGGGAAAAGAAGCGAATTCAAGAGTTGTTAATGTATTTCCCATTGAACTGGAGAACGATTCACCAACAGGCTCAGGGGATTATTCAATTGCTTTAACGCAAAATTCAACCGCTATTGATGCTGGACTTGCATTAACAACGTGCACGTCAGCAGGTTCCGGCAGTACAGTACCTGTAATAAATGCCAGATGCTTTTCTGATGGATATGGTATTGTAAGCGGTGATACTATTATCTTTCATGTTTCAGGCACAAGTGCTATTGTGAAATCAATAAATACAGATCAGCAGGAATTAGAACTGGACAGGCAGTTATCCTGGCAAATGAATGAAGGAATCAGTCTTATCTATCATGGAAACGGCCCTGATATTGGTGCGTTTGAAAGTAATTATGTTTCAAACAATCAAGTTGATGAATTGAAAGTAAAAATAAAGAAACCACTCTCTAAAGCTATGGTGGTACCTGTAACGACTACATTGACTGCAGAAGTTGAAGGTGGGGAAGACCCATATATTTATTCCTGGTCGTTAAATAATGATATTATTAGTAATGTAGCTAATTTTTCACATGTTTTTAATAACAGCGGAGATTATGTCCTTGTTCTTAGTGTCTCTGATCAATCAGGCCAGTCCGTGACTGATACATTGAAAATCATAACATATATGCCATTAGCTTTGAGTACAACTACCTCAGTGTCCTCTCAAACAGTACCAGCAGAGTGGACGCTCAGTGCCATACCATCCGGAGGAATAGAACCATATGAGATAGAGTGGAGCTGGAACGGTAAAGTGCAGAATACTGGAACGTCTGTTATAAGAGCTATTAATTCTGAGGAACGCCATACAATCTATGTGAAATTGCAGGATGAATCCGCCCAGATAATATTGGATACGATTTCTGTTCAATTAAATAGATCGTTGAATCTGGTAATTACATCTACAATATCAGAAGCTTATCTACCTGTTAACTCAACTTTATCAGCAGTTATTAGTGGGGGAGCAGCTCCATTTGAATATGAATGGTTTTCAAATGGTAGTAAGATTGACAATCAACAGTCATTTGTATATAGTTTTCCAAATGATGGAGTATACACAATTAAATGTATAGTAAAAGATTCAAATAACAATCAAGTTGAAAGAGAACTTACTATTACAGTAAAACAACCATTTACTGTTGATATATTAACGGGGGATCTTTCAGGTATAGCTCCATTTAACATTGCAATGGAAGTTACGCCTGTTGGAGGAAAGTCTCCATATCAATATAAATGGGATCTCGGTAATGGTGAGATATACAATTCCTCTAAATTAACCTATCTATATGATACACCAGGTACATATACAGTAAATCTGGTTGCTACAGATTCGGAAAATTCAATTATTAACAAACAGTGGCAGGTTTCGGTAACAGAAACTCCAAGTATTGCGGTAATTGATGATATTTATTTTACTGAAACATCTTCAAACATACAACTACCAAGACTCATTAGTGAATATTGGACTGATATGCAAATAAAATTGAATGAAGAAATTTCATTGAAGGATTTAGCGTTTATAGATATTAGTGTATCATCAAAAAATGTGGACTTAACGGATGATAGAGGAGGGAGGTTTTCAAGCGAGCATACCTATATCATCTCTCTATCGATAAGTGATCAAACAGTATGGTGTAAAGAGAATAATTCATCATCTCAATGGACAGAGTTATCAGGAAAACTTGGACAATACGTTGATGCACGTTCAAATTTTTATATGATTGATGAAGTTTCCAGAACAATATCAATAAGGTTTAAACCATTACAATCATGCATACAAGGTCTATGGTTTACTGAAGCAATTGCATATGATACTGAAAGACTTCCGTCCAATTTGTATTCCGGTCAAATATTTGTACAAGGATTTGAAAAAACTCCAAGATGTGAAATAAATATTTTGGGCCGGACACCAGAACAGGTAAAAGTGCAATTAAATTCAACAATTCTTCTGGCACATATTCCAGATAAGTTGAAATTTATTGATAGTAGTGGCAGAGTATTAAGTATTACATTGCAGGGGAATTTACCTGGTAGAATTTTTACCGGTTTAATGGACCTGGATACAAATATTAAAAATGGCCTTGGACAATTTAATTTGGAACAATGGACTTTGATTGATGCGGAAGGAAATGTGGGACATCAAATTATTAAGGGTAGAGATTTGCTCATTGATAAGACGCCTCCCAGAAAGCCCGAGAATTTGATAATATCAAAATAGTTCAGACAAGATTCATCTTAGCAGTTGTATCCTCAGAACAGCGGAGTGTTCTGCGATCTGTATACATGCAAAATATGTCCCATTACATAAATGTTGATCAAATTGCAGGTTCCAATTAACTGTATGATTTCCTTGAGAGAACTCTCTTCCGTTTATTAATGATTTAACTTTTTGTCCGCATAAATTCCATATATTCAACCATACATACGAGGTTGTGCTAAGTTTAAAGCTTATATTTACATAAGTTTTAAATGGATTTGGAAAAGCCGCTTCATAAAGATTAATTCCATTATCATCATTTTGAGTGTTAACACCTGTATTGAAATCATAAAAAGAAGAAACAATCTCATTTTCATTAAGTTTGCCACCACCTTCGTTGTGACATTCTTGCAGATATCTTCTAAAAGGTAGATCATTATCCGGATTATTAAATTCTCTTAAATATTGTGTCTCTTCATTAATTGGAGTAAGGGGGTAGAGGAGATACTTTGATGCCCAGTAATCCAAGGCCACAGGATCAGCAGATGCTAATATTGATTGGCCAAAAGCAGCTTTTTCCGGATCTGTTCTATTACCCCAACCAATCCACTCTGCGGTAATGATATTTAAATCAGGTCTTCTAATGGATTCCATCCACCTACCTAAGGCTCCACCCATACCTTCAAGACCCATCGAATGAAAATTATATAAATTTTCAATACGGCCATATTCGTTGCCGGGCAGTTCTACAACACCCATCAAGTTTTTAACTGACGCAGTTACGCCAATACCCAGTGAATGATGGTTCAAGGATGAAAGATTTATAAAGCGAAAGTCCTGACCTGTATATCCGCCATGCTCCCAAATACCTCTTTTAAAATCTATTGTCTTACCACTGTAGGAAGATGTGAATATAGGATAAGTCATTGGAGTAGATCTTGAAGCGTGAGAGTAGAGGATATTTGTTTTAATATATCCGTCACCTTCCTGGGGGCCTGTTGTTCTGTTTCCACCTTTATCAGTACTGAGCCAATGATATTTTGTAACGTTGTTATAGCCTTTATTGTGGAAATATGAAATTAATTCATTAATGTTTTTAGCATGAATATCGTTATTTATTTCATTTAAATAGTTCCATCCACGTGAATCAGCAGTATTTTTTTGATGATTTTCCGCAATTATAATTTCACCTGAAAAATTCGGAATTTCTAGAATCAATTCAATAATTCTTCTAAGTGCTGTTATATTAGCAGTACCCTGATTCCACCATTGACAATTAGGTTTTATAATAATAATATCATCATTTGAAAACTGTGTTGTTATACCTCCCATCATAGAAAATACTTTTTCTATATTTTTTCCGGGTGTGCCATGTTGGGCCCAGTAAATAACTGATGGTGAACCCATAAGACTGGCAAGTGTTCTTTTATATGGATTAAGTACCAGAGCTGCACTAGTACCAAGTAAGGAGAAAATGAAATCACGTCTTTGAATGTTGTTAATGAAATTCATTTTTTTCCAAATTTAGTTTGACAAATGGGATAAAGCTTCTTATCTTTATCTCTATTTCAATTTGCCTCCGTAGCTCAGCTGGATAGAGCA
>JAGLOF010000223.1 GCA_023139105.1 bacterium | reverse complement strand
TTTCCACAGAATACACGGAGCCGCCCGGCCCGGTAGCAATATTAATAATAATTAAGGACACCCATGAAAAATTATTTTCTGTTTATAATTTTTTCAATAGTCACCTTTCTGCATGCACAGGATAAAACAGTCGTCTCCGGCAGGGTAATGTCAAAGGATACGGGGCGACCGCTTCATGGTGTGAATATACTCGTAACGGATACTCCTCTTGGTGCGGTCACCGATACTTCAGGATGTTTCACGTTGCTGCTTGAAGCAGGCAGGTATGTACTCACATTTTCACATATCGGCTATGAAATTAATACACAGAGTATCTCCCTCAAACATGGAGACGGTGCTATTACGCTCAATATCCAACTCAAATCCGAAGCCGTTCATGTAAGTGGAACCACGATCACTGGAAATGCAGAGGTAGCAAAGATATTGACATATGAAATTGCCGCAAGAGATGTGGCGGGTATTGCCTCGCCTCTTCCTGATGCCATGCAGACAATCAAGACATTGCCAGGTGTTTTTTCTGTGAATGACCAGAGCAGTTTCTATAATATCCGTGGCGGCAGCTATGATGATAACTTGATCCGGCTAAATGGAGTTGAAATCTTTCAGCCATTGCTTGTCCGTAAGGGCATTGCTGAGAATCCCAGTCTTGTTAATCCCTGGTTGGTAGAGTCAATACGGCTGCACTCCGGCGCATATCCTGTGAATTGGGGAGATAAATTATCATCTGCGCTGGATATTGCCTACCGTGCCGGAGATAGGAAGCGTATGAAGGGTATGGCAATGCTTTCAACAGTGAGAGCCGAAGCCGCCCTGGAAGGCCCTCTGGGAGACAGGGGCTCCTTTATTGTTGCAGCCCGTAAAATTAATTATGGTTATATTTATTCCGGATTACGTACCAAGGGTAGTTTTAGCCCTGACTTCAAGGATGTGCAGGCCAGTGCAACACTCAATGTCTCTGGCCGGAACACCATGAGATTATTTGGTTTGATGAGCTGGAGTAAATACTATTCTGAGCCTATAGGGCGTATTTATGATTTGGTTGAGGGTAAACCTATTTCTATTGTTATGAACGGTAAGGAAGGGTTTAATCACCAGACAAAGATTGCCGGTCTTGAGTGGGAATCCGGTTTGTCAGATAAATTGGACTTAAATATCAGCGGATCTATGTATCGCCAGAATGAATTTGAGGACTCAAAAGTTGCATATAGTTTTTTTGGGGAAATTGATGATTCGCTCTTTTTGCAGGCTGATTCTGTAGTATTGGCACAGACTAATCGTCTTGAGCGTTTCGACAGCAGTCTGGAGATCAATGCCCGGCAACTAAAAATGGAACTCACGGGTCGTCATGCACACCATCATTGGCGTGTTGGCATGGAGTATAAATCCACCTCATTCGCCGATGATGTTGCGGAATATGTAAAGGGAACATATTTTTTGCCGGGAGATCCGGAAGAACCCTTGGAGAGGCGTGATGCGTTTAGTATTACAGGCTATTCTGCATTTGTTCAGGACAGGTGGCAGCTTTCCAGCATATGCAGGATGCGGCTGGGGTTGAAGTATAGCTGGTATGATATGAATCGCGAGAATCTGTTTCTACCCCGTTGGGGCATTTTTATTACACCGATTAAGAATATGGAAATTGCCTTGAATATCGGGCGATATGCTCAGCCACCTCTATATAAAGAACTGCGCCATACTGCACCTGAAGACCGCAGCCTTGTCAGAGCACAGAAGGCAGATCAGTTCATACTCGGCCTGGAGAAGCAGTGGAATCACCGCAAGTTGAGTTTGAAAGTAGAGGTGTTTTACAGGAAATATTCAGACCTGATCTCATATGATGTTTATGATGTGCGTACGGTATATACAGGCCGAAATGATTCCCATGGATATGCATATGGTTATGACCTGCACTTCAGAGGTCAGTGGACGGAAGATTGCCTGAGCTGGATCAGTTACAGTTATCTCATAGCACGTGAGAACATTGAAAATGACGGACTGGGATGGCTGCCAAGGCCATCGGATCAGCGGCATACTATATCCTTTAAGCTGGAAGATAAAATGGTCAATTATCCCGGTTCCCGTATTTTCATAAGGCTGCTCTACGGCAGCGGAACGCCATATACATTATTTGTCTCAGAGCAACGTGAGAATGGAGAATATGTGAGCACGCACGGCAGGCGCAATGCAGAGCGGCTTCATTTTTATAGCCGTTTTGATGTCGGTCTCGTTCAGAAATTGACAGTTGCCGGAATGACTGTGACCCTGCGTGAAGAGGTGCTTAATCTTTTTAATAATTTGAATGTCATGGGTTTTTCCGTTTTTAGTGGTAAGATGACGCCGCATTATCTCAGCGGTAGGACATTTCAATTGGGAGTACAAGCTTCGTGGTAGAGATGGCTGGTTGAATTGAGGGTAATATTAGTTTTCATATTCGATGTGGAGCAATAAGTATTTTATACTATGAGAGTTGAGCTAGCGAGGTGTAGATATTTTTTGAAAATTTGATAGACCCGTACATGCTTTCATATTCCGCAAGTGTAATTGACATAATTTTACTCCGTTCTAAATGAATTGATTCCCGGATAAGCATAATATATCACCATACGAAGATATTGGCTCCCCCTTTTTTAAAGGGGGTTG
>JAGLOF010000222.1 GCA_023139105.1 bacterium | reverse complement strand
TAGTATTTACCCACACGATTCAACATAAAGCCTAATTCTTTTATTGGCAGGATTAACAAGTTCTACATTGAGCTCTTATTTTGTCTCTGAATGGCCCAGTGAAAGATCACCGTGCAGTTTTAGAAGCGAGCCGTCTCTACTGATAGATAGAGAACGTTCGGGGAAGTGTTCCGGTAGTTTTTCCCGGATTATGTTTAGAGCGGTATTTTCAATAGTTCTACGTAGATCAGTTGATATGCTGTCCAGTGTTGCTATATGTATATCTATTGAATAGCCTCGTCCTATTTCAGAACCAATCCCCAGGGAGAAGTTAGCTGTAATGTCAAATAGTCCGTCATGTGCTTTATTTGCGGTAGATCCGCGTTCAGGACGGGCAGGATGTCGCTGCCAGCTGCTACCAAATTGGTCTTCCAGTGCGTCATCTACTTCATCCAGTAGCTGTTTCAGCAATTTTTCCCATTTATGTAAGGCAGGATGCTGCATATTATTGATTGGTTTGAACAAGAGTCACGTCGGCCGCCCACTTGCGCTTTAATTCATCGCTCATTCGTCTGGCCTCATTCCTTGTTCTGAATGAGCCAATCCAGACAAGGTGGAAGCTCATTCCGTCACGCTGTTTTAGTCCAAGACGGGTTGAGTAGCCGCGATCTTCAAAAAAATCTTTATATGATATTGCCCTGATCTGATTTGAAAAAGCACCTACTTGTACAGTCCATCGTCTTGCAACCTCTTGTTCTTGCAGAATATCAGTCTGATTCTGTGGTGTGTCGGCACCCATATATGCAAGTGAATTTGTGGCTTTATTGATCAATGATTCAGATGCTGCATTATTCATTAACCAGTCATATTTGCTTGCTGCAGAGTCGGCCATACCTAATGCCTGGTATGATCTTCCCGCCCAGAGAAAGGCCTGCTCAGTCTGAGCCTGTGCCTGATTATGACGGCCTGTCTGATGAGTTGTTGACATATTACGGATTAATCCATTGAAAAATTCCAGCGCAGTACGATAGCCGGCATTAGCAAAATAGGCCTGCCCGAGGCGGAGCCGGGCATAACCGTTATATTGATATTGCGGGAAATCTTTAAGCAAGGTCTCGTACTCAATTATCGCCTGATTCCCATCAGATTGGGCAAGTGCCCGGAGAAATTGTCGGGTATCAGCATTTTGTGCGCCTTCAATCTTTCGGATAGCAGTAATTGCAGAGTCAATATGGCCGGTTTGAAGTAAGTCTACTATTTCGCTTATCTGCCCATTGAGAGTAAATGGGGCAGATAAAAGCATAATAAACCAGATATAAGAAAATTTTCCAATGTATGTTTTCATCTATTATCCTGATTTGAGAAGTTGTTCCATTTCCCGCAATGTTCACATCTCCATGGTGGTGTTTCAGAGCTTTGGCTACAGAAAGTGCAGGTATATAATGTAGTTGTCTCTGCAAGTTCACTAAGAAATTTTTGTGCCTCTGATATTACATTGGCAGAATCACCGTTATCTTTATAGGTGGTGATCAATGCATATCTTACTCTGGCTGAATCGGGATATGTCTCTATAGCCTGGTGTAGAATATCCAGTGCTTCATTTATTTTGCCAAGTTTTTGATAATAGACAGCAAGTCTCAGAACAGCATCCTGTGCCGTTGGACGTTTATTCCATACTTTTTGATATATACCCTCAATTTCATCATATCTATTTAGTTTGAAAAGTGTCTCTTCCAGTTCTTCAAATGCCAGGTGCGCCCATTGAGGAACTCTCTCACAGAAATCATTCCATATTTTAACAGCATCTTTCAGGCGGTCTTCACGTAAATAACTTTTACTCCAATATAGATAGGCCTGTGCGCATGTCTTGTCTAATTTAACTGCTTCACGAAAACGAATCCGGCCTTCTCTGAATGCACCTTGTTTTTCTTTAGCTAAACCGGACTGAACTTTATAATAGGCAAGCCGGGGGAGGTCACGATGTTTTTTCTGCCATCTGTTTAGACTTTGAACATACATAAGTGCCTTGTCCCATTCACCCTTTATTTCATAGACTTGCAAGAGTAAATCCGAATACTTTTTATCTTTTTTCTTTCGCTCAACAAGTCGTTCAGCCATCTCCTGAGCTTTACCTAAAGCTCCCGCAGCCAGATAGTCCAGCACCAATTGGTAGAGAAGCTGCTGAATGATATCTGCGTCCAGGTCGCCGCGTACCAATAGTTGACGATGCAGTTTTGATGCACGGACAGGCCTTCCATGTTCTCGGAAGAGCCTGCCAAGTTCCAGGTAGGCCATCACATTATCTGTGTTGGTTTTAACTGTTGCTTTCAACTTGATAATCGCCTGATCAATATCACCGCTAATTATGCTACGCAGGCCATCTATATAGTCGTTGTCCCTGTTTTCTCCGGAAGACGTTTTTCGCCGGAATGATCCTGTTATGAGGAGAATCAATAGCAGCAGGGCAATGGCGATTAGTATGTAAGATATCATTATATTCTCTTTCAGAAGAGATTATACTTCGGTTTCAGGTTCCGGGGGAGAAAGTGCCGGAACAGGCAGGTCGTCATCGAGTTCCGCATTACGCAGGAGATCCAGTTCCTTACGTAGCCGTTTATTTTCTCGTTCTGTCTTACCTAGCTGCCCGCGCAGTTTGAATATATTAAAAGCGGATACCAGCGACCAGAATAATAATCCAATACCAAAAGCAAAGTATAAATAGAGATAGAGAGGCATGTTGGGAGACTGCCATTTCAATAGTTGAACAGTGGCAGTTTGCTCCTGGTTTTGCAGGGCAAATCCCAAAATTAAAATGATTAATACAGCTCCCAAAATCCATCTTATAATCCACATGGTCGGCTCCTTAAGATTTATATTAAAAAACAAAATATCTGGTTTTGTTTTATCCTGTAGATCCTGTGATCTTGTCTGATTTCATGTCTATTTATTCATTATTCATTGTCTGTAATGCAGCCAATGAGTGTTGACCCTTCAAGTTTTACGATCCGAACCTTCACAGGTTCTCCTAAAATACTATTTTTTTTAGGGAATACAACAGTGTGGTCGGTTTCTGTACGTCCAAGCCAATCATTGTCGGAATGCTTACTGCTGGTCTCCGGTATTAGTGTATAAGTGTGTCCCAGCATATCAGTCTTTTTTTGAGTTGTAATCTTTCGTTGAAGTCGGATCAATTGGTCCAACCTT
>JAGLOF010000221.1 GCA_023139105.1 bacterium | reverse complement strand
TTGGACATGAAAAAGGTGCGTTTACAGGTGCAGTATCAAATCACCGCGGCAGATTTGAAAAAGCATCTGAAGGGACTTTATTTCTTGATGAAATAGGTAATCTCTCCATGCCGCTCCAGGCCAAACTTCTTACTGCTATAGAACGCCGGCAGGTCATTAGATTGGGTGCCAATCATCCTATTCCAATAGACATACGTCTTATTGCAGCAACCAACCAACCAATACATGAGAAAGTTGCCGATGGAATTTTCCGTGAAGACTTACTATATCGCATAAATACTGTAGAGCTGCAACTGCCGCCACTAAGACAACGCGGTCATGACATACTTTTACTCGCCCAACACTTTTTAGAACAATACTGTAATAAATATCAACATCGAACAAAAACATTAAATGCAGCCTCACGCGAAAAGCTGCTGACATATCAATGGCCTGGAAATGTCCGGGAATTACAACATGCTATAGAGAGAGCTGTCATCATGAGTGAATCACAAACGCTTTCACCGGCTGACATTCTTTTAGCACCCAGAAAGAAAAAGGGATCAGAATTACCTTTGGATGAGTTCAAACTTGACGAGATTGAAAAACTAGCCATTCAACGTGCTTTAAAAAAGCATCAAGGTAATATAAGTAAAGCTGCCAGGGAGCTGGGACTCACACGAACATCTCTCTACAGACGACTGGAAAAATATGGACTATAAACACTTTAAGACAATTTGTTCAGTTCGGATCATTGCTATAACAGCAACTGCGTGCCTACTGGCATTTTCATATTTTAGAGAAAGTAACTTTGCCATATTAATTGCAATCGGCACTGCAATTTTATACCAAGTACGTAATCTTATATATTATGTACAAAAAACAAACCGTGACCTTACAAGATTCCTTGATGCTGTAAAATATGAAGACTTTTCACAAACTTTCACAGGTGGAACACCGGGATCTTCATTTAATGAACTGGCTGAGGCATTTTCAGGAGTAATGGCTGAGATCAAGAAAGCCAGATCCAAAACTGAGGAGCATTACCGATATCTACAGACCATTGTCCAGCATGTAGGCGTTGGCATGATTTCTTTTAAGGAAAATGGTGAAGTTGAGCTGTTTAACCATATGGCTAAACGTCTCTTTAATATCGACCAGTTAAAAAACTTACAAGGATTAAATCGCTTTAAACCGGGTCTTGCAGAAGAATTGCTGCTACTATCAGCAGGCGCACAATCCCTTATAACACTTGAAAAGCCCGTACACATGCAGTTGTCAATACGCGCAACTCAGTTTATCATGCAAGGTGAAAAATACACTCTTATTTCCATACATAATATTGAGACCGAACTGGAACGTGAGCGCATGTCTAAAGAGTTGGAAATCGCTCATCAGGTTCAAATTAATCTTTTGCCAAAGACCAGCCCTGCTCTGCGCGGCGTAAGCATAGCCGGTGCATGTATACCTGCCCGGGAAGTTGGTGGTGACTACTTCGATTACATTGAACTAGGCCCGGATAAAATGGGTATTGCAATTGGTGACGTGTCCGGCAAGGGACTTCCGGCTGCAATCTACATGACACTTACCAAAGGTGTTCTTCAGTCTGAAGCTGCTGACCAGGTCTCACCAAAGGCAGTTATGACCAAGGTAAATAGATTAATGTATCAATCAATCAGTCGGGATACATTTGTTTCTATGTTTTATGCTGTTCTGGATATGCGAGCCGGCACTTTTACCTACGCAAGAGCTGGCCATAATCCTCCAATTTTCTTTAAAGCGAGTGAATCTCGTTGTAGTTTCCTGGATGCGCCGGGAATTGGACTTGGCCTTGATTCCGGTGCCAGATTCCAGGATAATGTAACAGAGTCAACCATAAATGTCTCTCCCGGTGACTGGATCATCTGTTATACAGACGGAATTACAGAGGCCATGGATTCGGAGATGAATGAATTTGGAGAAGAAAGACTTCTGGAAGTAGTACGAACACCACATAGCTCTCCGGAAGCTATGCTCAGAGCAATACATGAAGCAGTTGACAAATTCACCGGCAACGGCCAGGCCCATGATGATATGACACTTATTGCCATACAAATTACAGGGATAAAATGAAACGCCTCGCCTTCCGTCAGGCAGCGTTGCTACGTTTGACACTGCTGGCGGGAACTGTTTTTTTTGTAGCCTACCTCATCTTTGAGACAAATCTTTATACCGTAACCATGGTTGCCTGCATATCAATTATCACGCAAATTGCAGGCCTGATGAGATATGTCGAACAATCAAACCGTTCACTTATACGTTTTCTGGAAGCTATAAAGTATGATGATTTCTCACAATCTTTCTCCGGTATGGCTCTGGGATCCTCTTTTGATGATTTAAAAACAGCCTTCAACGATGTTCTGTATAAATTCCAGCAAACACGTGCAGAAAAAGAAGAACATTTCCGTTATCTTCAGATTGTTGTAGAGCATATTGGCACCGGCCTGCTGGTCTTTCAAAGCGACGGTAATGTTGAACTAATAAATAATGCGGCAAAACGGCTTCTCCGTCTGCCTTACCTTAAAAATATAAATGAGCTTCGTCCATTCAGCAGTAACCTGGTCAACACACTACTTGAGGCCAAATCCGGTGACAAGGCATTGATAAAGGTACAGGATCACGGAGAGTGGCTTCAGCTTTCAATTAATGCAACCGAATTTGTAATGCGTGACACACTCTTCACCTTGGCATCCATTCAGAATATTCAAAGTGAATTGGAAGAGAAAGAGATGGAAGCATGGCAGAATTTGATACGTGTTCTAACCCATGAGATTATGAATTCGGTTACGCCTATCTCATCATTGGCTTCTACTGTTGCAGAACTTCTGGAAGATGAATCACTGCCCCCGGATCCCGATCACTCTTTTGAGGATATCCGTTCAGCTGTTAAAACAATTGAGCGTCGTAGTGACGGATTGATCTATTTTGTAGAGTCATATAGAAAATTGACACATCTACCCAAACCTAATTTTAAAATCTTTCCTATCACTGAATTATTTGACCAGATAGATCACCTGATGACCCCCCAGCTTGACACAGAGGACATTGATTTTGAAATGCGCATTGAGCCGCGAACATTGGAGCTTACTGCTGATTCACAATTGATCGAACAAGTTCTTATCAACCTCATTCTTAATGCAAAACAGGCATTAAAAGAAAAACGCCCACGGCGCATTGTTCTTACCTCCCGTATAGATACACGAGGACGTGTGATAATTCAAATATCTGACAATGGTCCCGGTATCTTGCCCGAAGTACAGGAACGCATATTCATTCCATTTTTTACTACCAAACCAACTGGTTCTGGAATAGGTCTCAGCCTCTCACGTCAGATAATGCGCCTGCACCGAGGCAGCATTGCAGTATCTTCAGAACCGGGTAAGAATACAGTCTTTACGCTGCGGTTTTAATAAAAGCCAAAAGCCAAACAACAAATAACAAGCACCAAATATCAAACAACAAATAATAAATAACAAATAACAAATAACAAATAACAACTCCAAGATTCTATCTCAAGATCCCAACAGTCTTCATTTTTTAATTCTCTTATAAAAACAAGTCATACTACTACTTATAATTCTACATCCGTACAACATGGCTCCCCCTTTGCAAACTGACCGTGTCCCACATTTTTTA
>JAGLOF010000220.1 GCA_023139105.1 bacterium | reverse complement strand
CGTCAAATGCAGTATATCCAAAGAAGATCTTTGGGATACATCAAAGAAGGTGTCATGCTGGTCTCGGTGGAATCACGCCAAGTAATAGAAAATTATGAGACATTGAGAAATAACTTACTCCAAAGCAACCGTGTCTTGTCGGTTTCAGCGTCATCTGATGTGCCCGGGGAAGCGTTTTTTAGTAACATTGGATTTACATCTCGAGACAATCCTGATGATGTAATGAATTTGCTTATCTTGGGGACTCAGTATGACTTTGTTGAAACCTATCAAATGGAGCTGGCTGCAGGGCGCGTTTTTGCGCGGGAGTTTGCTACAGATACTGTGGGTACACTTATGTTGAATGAGATGGCTGTGAAGCGGGCCGGTTGGACTGTTGAGGAGGCTATTGGAAAGGAGTTAGGGTATAATCGTGTCTTTCGGGCGCGCGTTGTGGGTGTGGTTAAAGACTTTCATCTAAAGTCGCTGCACACAGTAGTAGAACCGCTGGCCATCATGTTGAATAATCGATGGATCAATTCAGTAGCCATCCGTATTCAAATGGACAATGTAAGTGAATCTATTAATTATGTTCAACAGAAATGGGAAGATACATTCCCCGGAGAACAATTTGAATTCAGTTTTCTGGATCAGAATATTCAGCGGCTTTATGACCGGGAAGTGAAGATGCAGAACATTTTCATCGTCTTCTCAGGTCTCTCGGTTTTTGTTGCATGTCTTGGGTTATTAGGTCTGGCCGCTTTTACCGCTGAGGTCAAAACCAAGGAGATAGGAATTAGGAAAGCCCTGGGCGCAACGGCTTTAAATGTAACGCTATTGCTGACAAAGGATTTTGTCCGTTGGGTCATTCTTGCCAACATTGCTGCTTGGCCACTGGCTTGGTATCTCATGAACAAGTGGCTTCAGAATTTTGCTTATCAGACTTCATTGGAGTGGCCTCTATTCCTGTTTGCCGCTATCATTGCCCTGGTTATTGCTATATTGACATTCAGCTATCAGGCCTTAAAGGCTGCTGTTGTAAATCCTGTTGAATCTCTAAAGCATGAATAATAGAAATTAATTAAGAAAAGGGGTGATCATAACGATCACCCCTTTTTTTTGTTGTAAATCTCATTGCAATTTTGTATTGTTGGGACTTGGCTCTGTGTATTTTATGGACGAGGATTAAGTAAATGCTCACTGTTATTATATCTCTGGTTACTGTATTTCTAACGATACTGACACGTTTTCTTATTGGCAGATGGTCGTGGGGCTATTGGCTGGGTGGTTTTATTTTTGGAGTATTTAATGAATTCTGCTTTGAGTTCTGTTGGACTTACAACCCAATTATGGGCCCCATGATCTGGCGGGACGTGCCTTTTCTCATATTATTGGCTTGGGGTTCTATGGCACTTCTTGCTCTTTCAATATCTGATCTCATACAAAAGCGTTTTGGTTGTAGATTTCAGTGGTTTTGTGATCTAATGTTTTTTGGCGTTATCGGATATGCGGCTGAAAGACTACTCTATTTCAGGGGCTGTTGGCAGTACAGCTTTTCTTTGCATGAATTATGGTTTGTGCAGATAATCTTTTATCTAATGGCCGGACTTTTTATTACGAGTACAGGAAGGCGATTAGATCGTATATGTTCAGGCAGATAGTACAACGGAAGAAGTAAAAAAGGGCAGGCACTGGTTATACATTGTGATTAATCATCTTCCCAAAGCCAATCATTCGTCTCAAAATACTCATTTGGATTTATAATAGGTAAAATAATGTATTTAGGGAACACATTGGTAAATTTTTCATAAAATATTCCCCGTGTTGTACTATAAGCTATCGAAAATAATGTAACAAGGAAATTTCCGGGTATTAATAGTCCGTCCTCAGTAACTTCGGCGGATTGTATGCCTATAGTTTTATAATGATAATCAACAACAAGTTCTGCAAGAATGTTACTACTATTCTCTGCCTGACAAACTTTTACACCCACTCGAATATTTATGATTTCATTGTTTTGGTCAACCTTGTGTCCGTAGAAAATAACCGGCCTGGTATCTTCTAGTTGACATTTTGACAATTGGGTAGAATCATAGACAAATTTAATAGTTTCAATATTTATTAATTTGTACTTTAATTCAAGTTCATTTCCACTCATGCAGCCCCCTTAAAAACCTTCATCTGTGGAAAATCTGATAGCTCTGTAGTATTATGCGGCATGATTTTATCTGGCTTTGAGAATGGTATATTGGCAAGAGGTGAATCGGAGTTATCATGATATATGAGCTCATCATATAGGGATTGTGATGTGAACATGGGAATCTGAATGATATCTTGTTCAAGAGCCGCTTCAATTTTTGTGATAGTCTTTAATGTCAAATTTGCATCTGCAGCCAATATTTTACTGAGTTGAGATTCTTTCATGCCAATTTGTTTTGCAAAATCTCGTTGTGATGATTTTTTGCTTTTTAAAATGGTAGCTATTTGAGATGCAATTTCACCTTGTTTTTCAACGAATTTTATTGTCGAAATCGGAATTTCGGCAATTGCTTTTTCTAAAATGGATTGACTCATAGGTCCTCCCCGGTAAACTCAAGGTTACCTTTAAACAGGTTCCCAGAGTACTTGATTTCTTTATCTTTAATTCTTTGTTCAACCCTGTTGGAAGCAAATGCAATTTCTTTCACATATGCGTTTAGTAAAGCATCTTGGTTATAGGTTTGTGTTTTCTTAATGCCACCATTACCAAGTATCAGAAGAATATTTCCGAATCTGCCACAATAGAGGCGTAAATTTTTTCTTGAAAGTGCAACGACGGCATCGGTTAACTTACTTTCATTCATTTTAAAGAATCGTTTTTGAAAACCATGCTTGTTAGCCATCTCTTTTAAAATAACAAGTAATTCATCAGTAGATTTATGCTCATGGATTACAGGGTTGGTTTTAAATTTTTCAAATTCACTTAATTTTTCACCAGCCATCTGAATAGAATAAATCGTCCCCTTATGACCGGAATGAATTAATTTAAGAGTAAAACCGTTTTTCACTTTTAAGTTAATTTTTTTGCCTTCCTAAGTCAAGTGGTTTCTATTTTTGGTTATAATAATACGGGTACGAACTTGGGGCATCCGGTTTAAGGGGGCATATATTTTTCAATAACAATCTGGAAGATGATAAATGTAGGGGCAAATACCAATTCACCCCTACAATCATATTATTCCGCACTTAACCTGAATATCTCTTTTATCATACCCACCGCTTTTTTCATATCGCTGATGGCAATGCATTCATCTGTGGAATGTTCGTTCTGAGCACCAATACCTACTACGGCCATCTCAATGCCCATGTTATTATAAATTGATGCATCTGTGAAACCGGTCATGAAGGTGGTTTCTGCTTCAATGCCCACGGTTTTTAATGCGGCTTTGGCTGTTTTGACAGTATCGGAATCGTTGGGAATGTCTACGGCTTTGCAGAGATTATCAATTTTCATGGTTAGTTCTGCGCCAACAGCCTCAACTTCTTTGATGATGATGGCTTCCATTTCATCGGCGATTTTTTGGGCTTTGTCATGTTTAAGGCTGCGGCACTCGGCCAGAAAGCTGGCCTTGTCAGGTACACCATTACGGATAAGTCCACCCTTAATCACACCTACATTAGCCGTGGATTCATGGTCCAAACGTCCCAGATTTAAGTGTGCAATGGCTTTTGCTGCTGCAACAATGGCATTGATGCCTTTTTCAGGTTCCATGCCTGCATGAGCTGATTTGCCGGTAATTTCAACATCAATAGCAAAATATGACGGACCGCCAATGATGATTGTGTCCAGTGTATCATTATCAAGTAGAAAACCCTTGGTGGCCGTTATTCTTGAATAATCCATATTCTTTACACCAAAGAGGCCCACTTCTTCCTGGCGGCTGATTGCTATCTCCAGTGGTGGATAGACATCTGCCGTACGGATTGCTTCCAAAAGTTCGGCAATGCCGGCTTTATCATCGGCTCCCAGAATTGTATCACCTTTAGAACTAATAATATCACCGTTAATCACCGGTTCAATGTCTTTGCCCGGCTGAACTGTGTCGCCGTGGCAGCTCATAAGGATAGGTACTGTAGTTGTACAGCCCTTGGCTGGAAACGTGGCAATAAGATTACCGTAATCATCTTTCTCCGCTTTACCACCAATTTTTATAAATTGTTCTTTCAGATAATCAAGGAACCGGGCTTCTTCACCTGATTCACTTGGTATACGAACCATTTCCATGAATTGATCAATCATCGCTTGTGACATTAAAAAACCTCCGCTTATAAATATCAGAAATATTTGAAGTAGTAAATAGTATACAAAAAATAATCGGATATCACAAGTCCGGTATGATAGAAGTGGATTCCTCTATTTACATTCTATGGTATGATGTTTGCAAATTTTATTAGTAATTATTCGATATTCGTTAAAATTATGTCAGTACTGACTTTCTTGCATCAACCGGATATTTATGAATAAGCCAGGTTAGTTAAACAGATCAATTCAATGAATGAAAGAAATTACAATTTGAACAGGTATATGTCAATCTGAACACTTCTTTAAAAAGGGAGATAACTATGAAAAGACAGATTTTTATCATCTTGCTTATGTCTGTTTTTTTTATGTCTGTACTGTCCTCCCCGGCAACGGCACAACAAATTGAAGAACTTATTGAGATGTCACTTGAAGAGTTGATGAATGTAGAAGTCACAACTGCTTCTAAATATGGTGAAAATATTAATGATGCACCTGGAATCATTACTGTAGTATCCAGGCAGGAGATTGAAGGTTTTGCCGCCCGGAATTTGGGTCAGGTTTTAAATCGTGTGGTTAGTACATATTTTATTTCTGCCAATGTCTGGTCTGATAACCTGGTGTTTTTTCGGGGTCAGACTTTGACGCCATATAATAATCATACCTTGATTTTATTGAACGGTCGGCCTGTTCGTGATCCGATTTCAGGTGGTTTAAACAGCCCTGTTTATGCTTCTTTTCCGGTTGATGTAATTGATCACCTTGAAATAATAAGAGGGCCCGGGTCGGTTCTATATGGTTCATGTGCATATTCCGGTGTGATAAATATAATCACCAGAAGGTTGGATGATGACGGGCATAGTATTCATTTTGATTTGACTTATGGATCTTTCGGGACATATGCCGGATCAACAACGGCTTTAATAAAGAAAAATAATCTAATTGCTACAGTCGGCATCTCTGTTTTGGTTGATGATGGACCTTTATATGATTTTACGGATTACAGTGGAATCTACTCCGCTGCAAATTTTGATCGTAAAACCCTTGGTTTGATGACTAATTTGAAATATAAAAATAGTCATATCAATTTTTATTACGGAATATTTAATCCATACGGTTTAAGTGGTTCGCAGAATTCCTGGACTGATCTTGACCCACATTCAAGTGTGAATCAGTGCATGATGTTTGCGGATGCCGGTTTAAATATCCCTTTTAATGAAAAATTTAATGCAACGTTTAATGTCACGTATAATAGTCATCATCTTGATCAGGAAAATAACAGAGAGATCACGGCGATTGATGTACTGCTTGAAGGATGCGCGTTCTATCGTCCTAATGAAAATTGTAATCTGATTATAGGTGGAATTATTGAACATGATAGCTATAAAGGAGATGTTTTAATTGATGATGATACTGCAATTTTAAGTTTTTATTCACAGGCCGATTACAAAATTTTACCAGAAATAAAATTGATTGCCGGTTTTCAGTATAATAAAATTGAAGGCATAGATGGCAATTTTTCACCACGTGCAGGATTTATAGCTAAGCTTGGTAGACATCTGGGTTTTAAAGGACTTTTCAGCACGGCTTTCCGTAAGGCCTATCCTTTGGAGACCTCATTTGACCATCCGGTTTTTCGAGGTAATTTAAATATATCCCCGGAACTGATAGCCACAGCTGAATTTCAACTTTTCTATGAGACTGAGAAACTGCAATCTTCCTTAACTTATTTCCAGAGCCATATGTCAGATATTATAATAAGGAATTGGCATGAAGATTTACTAAATGAACCTTACGGTTTCTATTTGAAATATGCTAATGGCAGTACACATAATTGGTGGGGTATAGAATTTGAAGAGAAATATAAGGCACTTGATAACCTGCTTATTACAGGAAATATGATGTATCAGTGTAATAAAAATGCTGTAGGAATTGAAAATGCGGCTCTGCATCCTAATTTCATGTTGAAAATCGGTTTTCTCTATCGCCTCAAGAAAATGAGTATTGGAGTGTATAATAGTTATTTCAGCAAATCACACAATGTGAGCATTCTTAATCCTGATGTGGATCTTAGCAACCCTCTGGCTGAAGCTTACAGTATGCTATCTGTCAAGCTTGACTATACATTAAATGCAAATCTGTCTCTGTCTGTCAGCGGTGACAATCTTTTGAATAATTATGTCCGTTACTCCGAGTATACAAGCAGGGGCGTGAGCACGCTTATTCCGCTGTGGAAGTCCAGGGTTCTGTATGCTGCAATCAAAGTTGTTCTTTGAATCCTTTCCGTGTTAAATTTACATTTCTGTTTATTTCGTAATTGGCCCTTTGCTATCTCCGTGTGAGGATAATTTCATTTATTTTTTCGCACAGAGGACACAAAGGACACAGAGAAAATAGAAGAACTTTACCCATTCAAAACAACATAGAACCCTTTTTTTATATATAAATGAAACCAATACAGGTTTTATGAGTAGAAATAAAGTATCTTCTGTTGACATGGTATTATAAGAGGGAATAATGAAAAAACGCGGCTGGTTAAGCTTTGTGGCCATTATTGGCGTGTATATGATAGTAATATTTTTCTTTACCAGTGTCTATTCTTTGATGGATTACATAAAAATGGGCAAGAGCGATGTGGCCACACGTTTTATTGGTAATCTTTTTGACTGGCTGCCATGGATGTTTTTTACTCCTTTAATATTACAATTAATACGTAAATTTTCATTGGATAAAATCAGGTTAAAGCGTAATCTGCCTGTTCATCTATTAGTGTTTGTTGTTTTCTCTTTCCTTAAAACAATGCTTATTGTATGGTTCAAATATTATGGCAAATCCTATGGGCCACCTGAATGGGGTGCGTACATAGTCAACTTTTTTTCCTCTCTGCCGTGGAATCTTTTAATATATGCTCTTATTGTAGGAATTTTTTATATAATTGATTATTCAAGGCGTGTACGTGAACGTGAACTACGGGCAACTCGTCTTGAAGCACAGCTTTCTCAGGCACAGTTAGATGTACTAAAGATGCAGTTAAACCCACACTTTTTATTTAATTCTCTGCATGCTATTTCTGCTCTGGTACATGATCAACCCGATGATGCTGATTTGATGATTGGCCGCCTCTCTGATTTATTAAGGCTGAGCCTGGAAAATCGTGACAGGCACCGTGTGCCTTTGAAAGAAGAATTGGATTTTCTTAAACTCTATCTGGAGATTGAATCTGTTAGATTTCAAGATCGTTTGACTGTTATCATGGATATAGACCCTGATACTCTGGATATGCTGGTACCCAATCTCATTTTACAGCCATTGGCTGAAAACGCTGTACGTCACGGTATCTCACCTCGTAAAGAGGGCGGACAGCTAACTATTCATTCAGGGCTGCGTGATAATAGATTATTTTTGGAAGTATCTGATGATGGGCAGGGTATGTCCGAAGCTGCTATGAAAAAACAGAAGAGTGGAATCGGCCTGACCAATACCAGGGCACGGCTTAATCAGATGTATGGTGAATCACATCTTTTTTCTGTTCGTAACGGCTCTGAAAGAGGTGTGCATGTATTCATTGAACTTCCAATTGAGAGATAATCCGACTATGATAAAGAACAAGGAAATGTGTAATGGCACATACCAGTATTCTCATTGTAGATGATGAACCTTTAGCGAGACAGCGTATTGCTGATCTGCTGAAAATTGAAAAAGATCTTGAAATAGTGGGGCAGGCTAAGAATGGTTTGGAAGCTATTGAGATGATAACGTCCCTTAAACCGGATTTAGTCTTTCTTGATGTGCAGATGCCCGAAGTAGATGGATTTGGTGTCATAAGCACCTTGGGTGTTGATAAAATGCCTCATGTCATCTTTGTTACGGCATATGATCAATATGCTCTGCAGGCCTTTGAAGTAAATGCTCTGGATTACCTTCTTAAACCTTTTGATCAGGAGCGTTTTCATCTTGCATTACAAAGGGCGCGCCTTCAGCTTGAAAAGAAAGACCCGGATCCGCTTGCCAAGCAGATCAAACAGTTGCTCGATGATGTTAAACCGGAGGAGGGGCATGTCAGCCGCCTGATTATTAAATCAGAAGGACGTATCTTTTTTATTAAAACAGTTGATATTGATTGGATTGAAGCAGCTGGTAATTATGTGACATTGCATGTCGGTTCCGAGGAATATCTGATTCGTGAGACAATGACCAGCATGGAAGCTAAGCTGGATCCAAGCCAATTCATAAGAATTCATCGTTCTAATATTGTTAATATTGAGTCAATAAAAGAGATAAAACCATGGTTTAATGGTGAGTATCATGTTGATCTTAAAGATGGTGCTCAGCTAACATTGAGCCGAAAATATCGACAGAATTTCAAAGATTATTTTTGATTTGTATCGCTCCATATCTTCATTTTACTGAATCTTATCCCGATTCATCATGCTTTGATCCCCAAAAGTGGGAAATTAGTCCCAAAAAGCTACTATGATTTTTAAATTTTCTTTATCTTGGTAGCGATAGATTAATATTCATAATACCCTGTTGAGTTAGCAGTGAAAAAAGAGCGACTTACAAATTTAGCCTGGATCTTTGGAATTTTTTTGATTCTGGCGGCATTCTTTGCCAGTGAGACATATGTCTGGTATTGGGTGAAAGGGAAACCTCCGGCATTTTGGACATACTTCCGGTTTAATATGGCCAGGTGGTATCCCTGGGCCTTTCTGACACCATTGATTATTCGTACAGTAAGGCGTTATCCGTTTAACAAGAATTTTTTCCCTCTTTCTTTCATTGCGCATCTGGGACTGAACGCATTATCTGCATCTGTTGTGGCAATTGTCTATGCAGTTACCAAGCATGGCTGGTGCGTATTGGGAGCCGAGTGCGTCAAATACTTTATTCCTGCCTTTGTTAATTTATTGCATTATAATGTGCTCGCATATTGGTTGATAGCGGTTATTACGCATCTTGCAAATAAGCTTCGTTTCTACAGAGAAAATGAGCTGCGTCTGACACAACTTCAAGCCAGTGTTTCAAAAGCTCAGTATAGATTTTTATCAAGACAGATTAGACCACATTTTCTTTTTAATACACTTCATGCCTTATCCGCTTTGATTCATATTGATATAAAGCAGGCTGATTTTTTAATTGGCAGACTATCTGATTTCCTCAGACGTGCCTTAGATGACTCCGGTGTAATGGTAGCACTTGAACGGGAATTTGAAATTGTCCGTATCTTTATTGACATAGAAAAAATACGTTTTGGAAGTGATTTTCAAGCTTCTGTTTATGTTGATAATGACTGTCTTGATTACTCTATCCCCAATATGATGCTTCAGCCGATGATGGAAATTTTAATGGGCCGCGAAGGTATCCCCATGCGAATTACCTGTAGTGCAGAGTGCCAGGAAGATAGTGTTTCAATAATAATCACACGTGAAGGCGAGAAAATGCCTAATGTTGGTATGTTGGAACCCAGGTTGCTTGAGATAAGGCAGCGTTTGGATAGTGTGTATCCCAAAGTCTATTCTTTAAATATAATTGATGAAGATCCGGATAGTATATCATTACATTTAAGTATTCCCAAGTGGGAATGTTAAAACGTCCATATTGTCGTTTACTGTTCGCTGGCGTACACTGTTGTAACGGTGCCGGACATAAATTTTAAATGCAAGATCAGTTAATCGTCTTAAGTTTAATAAAAACAATAATGGCATGAGGATTGCATATAAAAAAATACATATACCGCATGCTTTGAACTATTACAAAAAGTACGGCGTGCGGGAGTTGGAGGCTTTATTGTTCTACCTTAATTTTACCCCAAAGGCGGTGTGGATTTTTTCCTGATAGTTTATAAGGAGGGGCGATTCCTTGGGTTCGTCAGGATTTGCCGCACCGCCTTTCTTCCCTTTATGTAAATATCAAATACCAAAAAGCAAATAACAAATTCCAAATAGCGAAGAACAAATACCAACACAACAAATAGCAAAAAACAAAAGGTTCTATGTCGAATAGTGTGGGTAGATATCCGGAAAATAATTAAGCCACAGATAAACACAGATGAAACACGGAAAAAAGACGAGTTTAATATATGAAGAACTAATAAAGTATTTTTGTTTTAAAATTATGGGCACTGTAAAATAAATTGTGTA
>JAGLOF010000022.1 GCA_023139105.1 bacterium | reverse complement strand
GCAACTGCCTTCTAAGCAGTGGGCCACAGGTTCGAGTCCTGTCGGGGGTACTACAATGAATACTATAGCAAAAAATATACCTCTGCTGTTTAAAAACAACGGAGGTTAAATTTTCTACTTCCAGGTAAACATAATATATCTTATGCGAACCTCATGGGATGTATAGCAATTGAAAATCGTTTATATTGGTTCCTGTAGGCCCCGTTGTTATAAGGCCTCCGATTTTTGTAAAAAAACTATTTGAATCAAATAAATCTAAATATTTTTGAGAAGAAGTTGATTTATTCCATGTAAATTCATTGATGATAGCGCCGGCATTAATCGTATATCCATCATCACCATCTGTTGCCATGCTTATAAATGATATATTTCTGTTTAATTTGCCGAGATATTTTGCAATTAGCAGTGCTAAATGTTGATTCCGACCACCTTTACCGTGATCTTGATTAAGATTAACAGAACACTCTGATAAACCTATTAAATAACCTCTAAAACCATCTCTAAGAGCCTTATTTATTGAATCTAACCATATAAGTGAATAATCTACAATATCTCCTTGAAACGGCCTTTTTGTAATTATTATCATTTTTTCCGGATGAACTATCTGTCTGCATTTCAATGCACTGTCATTAACATTTGTCACTGTACAATATTTATTGGCAATTTGATGATTTTTGTACAATTTCCTGATTGTAGATTCATTCACCAATCTTTTTAATGCTTTTAAATTATATTTATTAATAATATTAGTACATTGCTGAAGATCGGGAAATGTGCAATAGGTTGGCCCTGATCCGATTATAGATCTTGAATCTCCAATCACATCACTCATTGTGAGTGTTATACATTCTGCCGGGGAAATTAATTTTAACAATCCCCCACCTTTTACTTGTGATATGAAAGAACGTACAGTATTCATCTCTGTTATTGAAGCTCCTCCGGCTATCAATTCCCTGGTTAAAGTCTGTATATATTTTAAGCTTATACCTTCTTGTGGCGCACATAAAAGTGCAGATGCACCGCCACTCAACAAAAAAATAACCAGGTCAGTTTTTTGTGCTTTGAGAGCTAGTGAAATTAATTTTAATGTGTTTTCCACATTGGATTCATTGGGGATTGGATGTGCCCCTTCAAGGCATGGCAATGGTTCACATGGAACAGAAAAGCCGTATTTTGTGAGAATAAGTCCTGTATGTAATTTTTCAGGAGGTATTAATGGTATAATTGCCCTGGCAAAATGCGCACTGCTTTTACCAGCACCAAGCATAAAAATTTTAGTGTAATTCTCAAAACGAATTATCTCTTTTTTCCCATCTATAGAATTTATATGTAAATGTGTATCTTTAATGAAGATTCTATCTTTAAATAGACTATCAGGTTGGATATTTCGAAATATTTGTTCCGCGACATGGATTGTACGAAGAACATAATTAGTATTTAAAAAAGGCGGGAAAGGTAGAACTTGCATTTTTTTATACTCAAGTCTCCAGGGTTTTAATAAGTTCGTCAGCTTGCTTTTTAAAGGGATAATCTCCTTTAAGAGCCATTACCTGGTCTAAATACATTCTTGCTCTATCAGATTCTTTATGTTTCATAACACCTTTTGCCAGATAGTACAAAGCCATAGGATTATTTGGGTTTTTCTTGATTGCCATTTGAAGATGGTTTATACCTTCATCAACCTTTCTCTCAAGAAGAAGATTGGAACCGTATATGGTAAATGTTAAACCATCGCGTTTCCCCAGTTCCATTGCTTTTTTCATAACCTGAATAGTTTCGCCGGACTTTTTAAGCAAATGCAGAGCTATACCAAGACTTTTATAATAAAGCCCTCTTTTTTCATTTATGCGAATTGCTCTTTTAAAACAATCTGTAGCCTCTGCAACTTTATTATTTCTAAGAAGTGCTTCTCCAAATAAATACCAGGCATAATCATCATTAGGATGTGTTTGAAGATAGGCTTTGTATTCGGAAGCGGATTGACCGTATTGGCCAGCAATATAATAACCCATACCATGAGCAAATTGATCATCTCGATTTATCGGCTTAAAGGTCTTTTCTTCTTTATTTTGACCTGTGGTATTATCCGGAGGATCAATAGCCATTGATTTTTGAGCATATTCTGCCATTTTTGTCCCCGGAGCTAATTCAATAACTCTACGGAAAAATTGATTGGCTTTTTCTTTGTCTGCTATTAATAAATATATTCGAGCAAGTCCCAGATATCCTCTGGTTTCTTTTGGTTTTAATTCTATACATTTCTCGAAAATAACAATTGCTTCATTAAAATTCTTCTGAATACTGTATACCGCTCCAAGATTTAAATAAACTAAAACATTATTTGCATGAAGAAGACGGCTAAATTCCAAGTAATGTTGAGCTTTTGATATCTTTCTCAATTTTAGCCAATTCATACCAAGTAGTAAATGTGCTTTATAGTGAATCTGACATTGGGCGACTGCACGTTCCAAATGAGAAATAGAATCGGCATAACGGCGTTTCTCATATAGCAAAAGAGCCATTTTATATCTATAGTCTACATCATCGGGATTCAGATTGATTGCTTTTTCCCAATTATTAATTGATTTGTCATGCAGTTTTCTTTTAGCAAAATCCAGGGCAGCTTGATGATAAGCTTCTGCTTCTCTGTCAATGCGTTCAGGCATCCATTGTAAGACTAATTTATTATCTTCAATAAAGGTTTCCAATAAACCTGATTCACCTTGATAACGGCTTAGAACAGCTTCTTTAAAGGCCTCTTCTCCAACTGCATGCAACTCTGTATGGTTCAATTGCATTTCTACAATTGGAATATCTATACAAACTGAAATAAATTTGGATCTGGTATTTTGATTGGTCATAACACATTCCCCTTGAAGGCACTATAAATCAATAAATGGCCTATGCCGTAAGCAGTTTAAATGCTTTCAGAGTATTCTTTAGTAACATGGCAATTGTCATTGGTCCAACACCTCCGGGCACGGGTGTAATGGCCTTGGCTTTAGGGAATACTGAAACGTAATCAACGTCACCGGCCAAACGATATCCTTTGACAGTATTCTCATCAATAACTCTATTTGTTCCAACATCAATAATGATAACGCCATCTTTCACCATATCCCCGGTAATCATTTCCGGTCTTCCTATTGCGGCTATTAAAATATCAGCTTGACGTGTAAAGTCGGCAAGATTATGTGTTCTTGAATGGCAATAGGTTACTGTAGCATTTCCAAGTTGATTTTTTTGGAGTAAAAGCATCCCAATCGGTTTACCAACGATATTACTTCGTCCGACAACTACAACATGTTTTCCCTGTGAGCTATGGCCACTTCTATGCAACAATTGAATAATTCCAGCAGGGGTAGCTGGTATAAACCCCGATGTGTCGCCAGTTACTACTTTACCTACATTAATGGGATGAAATCCATCAACGTCTTTTTCTGGTAATATAGCCTCTAATACAGTAGTTTCATCAATATGATCGGGCAATGGTAATTGTACTAATATTCCATGAATACTTGTATCATTGTTTAATTCTTCAATTTTTTCCAAAAGTACACATTGCTCTATATCTTCATCCAGCTGAATTGTGTGTGATATAACACCGGCTTTTTCACAAGCTCGTGCCTTATTACGAACATAGACATGTGAAGCCGGATCATCACCAACAAGGATTACAGTTAAAGCAGGATTATTATCCTTAAATTTCAATATGGCTTCAGCTACTTCTTCCCGAATTTCTTTGGCAATTTTTTTGCCATCGATAATTTGCGCCATACTTATGTCCCCCACAATTTAGCTGGCATTTTCCATTGATAAATTAACACGTTTAATTGATTGTGCCAAACCAGTTCCCGAATTAACTGACACGATGACGCCATTTAGGCGTGGATCTTCAGAGGCTATTCGGTAAGGAACAGGCATTTGTGTTTTAAACCTTTGTATTGCAATTGCTTTTTCCATACCGATAACAGAATCGAATGGTCCTGTCATTCCAGCATCGGAGATATATGCAGTGCCCTGGGTTAATATCCGCTCGTCAGCTGTTTGTACATGTGTATGTGTACCGATAAGAGCAGATATTTTCCCATCAAGGTTCCATGCCAAAGCTAATTTTTCTGCAGTCGCTTCAGCATGAAAATCTACAAAAATTATTTTTGCTCCTTGAGATTTTAAATGTCTTATTTCCGCCTCCGCTGTCTTAAAGGGACACCGTATAGGATACATAAAACTACGACCTTGTAAATTTATAACACCTACTCTAATAGAATTAGTAGTTGTAAAAATACAAGATCCGTGACCAGGGCATTCTACTGGGTAATTTAGAGGTCTTAATATCTGGTCATTATCTTCCAGTAAGGGATAAATTTTATCTCTGTTCCATATATGATTTCCAGAAGTAATAACATTGATACCCATTTCAAAAAAGGTGTGTGCAAGTCTTGGGCTCAATCCTTTTCCTGAAGCAGCATTTTCGCCATTGGCTATAGTTATGTCTATTTTATGTTCACGTTTTAATTCATCAATAAATGCACTTACAGCATCTAAACCGGGTTTACCAATTATATCGGCAATAAAAAGAATGTTTATAGTATTAGTCAAATCAACTTCATCTTTCATTTATTTAGCATAATCGACAGAACGATATTCACGAATAACCGTAACTTTAATCTGTCCGGGATATTCCATTTCCGCTTGTATTTTTTCTGCAATATCTGCAGCCATTTGATCTGACAATGCATCATTAATTTTCTCAGGTTGGACAAGTACTCGAATTTCACGGCCAGCCTGGATAGCAAAAGTTTTTTGTACTCCCTGAAATGATTCAGCAATACCTTCCAGTTTTTCCAAACGTTTTATATAACCTTCCAGAGTTTCACGGCGTGCTCCCGGTCGTGATCCGCTTATAGCATCAGCAGATTGTACTAATGCTGATATTGGTGATATCATTTCAATTTCACCATGATGGGCAGCAATAGCATTTTGTACAATTGGGCCTTCACCATATTTTTTTGCAAGATCAGCACCAATCGCAAAGTGTGTTCCTTCCGTATCTCTATCTACAGCTTTACCAATATCATGCAATAGACCTGAACGTTTTGCAAGAATAGGATCTAATCCCAGCTCAGATGCCATTAAGCCAGAAAGATAAGCGGCTTCAATTGAATGCTGCAAAACATTCTGTCCATAACTGGTACGATAATGCAACTTTCCTAATAACTTAACAAGTTCAGGATGTAAGCCATGAACCCCTGTTTCCAACATAGATTGTTCACCAAGTTGAAGAATAACCTCTTCCATTTCCTTACGGGTTTTTTCTACAACTTCTTCAATTCTACCCGGATGAATGCGACCATCGGAAATTAAAGTTTCAAGAGAGCGTTTTGCAATTTCACGACGGAGCGGATCAAAACCTGATAGTATGACGGCTTCAGGAGTATCATCAACAATGACATCAATACCGGTAGCATTTTCAAAAGACCTTATATTTCTTCCTTCACGACCTATAATTCTTCCCTTCATTTCATCACCGGGAAGATGCACAACTGATACTGTAGTTTCTACAGAATGATCGGCAGCAGTTCTTTGAATAGCAGAAATTATTATCTCTTTTGCCTCTTTATTTGCAGTGAGACGCGCCTGATCACGAATATTTTTTACTTCCTGTGCAGACTCCTGCTTGGCTTTATCAAGAAGGTTTGCTTTAAGCTCACGCAAAGCTTCTTCATTTGACATACCGGATATTTTCTCAAGACGTTCATTCTGTTCGAGAATTAAACTGTCAAGTTCTTCCTGTTTACGTTTTACATGTTCAGTTTTATCTTTAATTGACTGTTCAATACCCTTAAATTCTTTTTCTCTCTGGGTAAGATGATTTAAACGTCTGTCAATCTCCAGTTCCCGTTTTTGCAGTTTTGCTTTTTTTCTATCTATATCCTGTCGCTGATTTCTGGTGTCTCTCTCGAAGAGTTGCTTTTGTTTATACCACTCTTCTTTTGCTTCAAGAATCTTTCTGTCTTTAATCGAATTTGCTTCTTTTTCAGATTCTGAAACAATCCGTTCTGCTAATTTTTCAGCATTTGCAACTTTTCCCTGACCAACACGGTGATTAACAACCCAGCCAAGAAAAAACATTGATATACTTATTACAGCAGCTATTATAACCCATAAAATTTCCATATACCCTCCAAAAAAAATCCCGCATAGAAGTTGCAAATACAATTACTGCTTTGCACATACTTCAGCGGGAAAATTATAATCAACTAAAACAGACTGTCAGGAATTTATAATTGTTTATCAATAAGCGCGTTTAACTGCTTGATTTTTTCATCAAGTAATGTTTTTAATGCCTCTTTTTCCGATTTTTCGTGGAAAAGTTCATATGTAATATTTAATGACGCGAGAATTGCTACCTTAAGCGATGAATCAACCCTTATGCTCTTATCAACTTCACGCATTTTTTCATCGAGATAATTAGCTACTGCCTTTATCTCATCCGGATTTGTTTGACCGCGAATTGCATACTCTGCGCCGTAAATTCTTACAGAGAGGACATTTTTTTCCGAGCCCATCTGGCTGTCCTGATTTATTAACCTGTAATAATTCGATTTATGATTTCCGCTAAAGCGTCCTACCCCTTATTGGTAATCTTCGAATTCTTTAAGTTTCAACAATAGGGAATCAACTTTTTCTTTTATTCGGTTCTGATTCTGTTTATAAGACTCAACATCGCCTTGAACACTTTTAAGTTGTTCCTTTTCATTGTTCAGAGTGTTTATCATCTGTTCTTTATTATCAAGCAAAGAACGTAATTCCTGATTTTGCATTTTCAACTCTTTATTTTCTGTCTTAAACAGATTTAGAGTTGTTATCATCTTATTAATTTTTTCTTCTAATAATTCAAAACTTTGTGCATCCATACTGACTCCTTTTCATCCGGCTATATTTCGATTAGGAGCGGAGTACTGCCTGAAAATGTTTTTCTACTGCATTAACGATTTTTGTAATTAACGGATCAATTTCTTTATCGGTTAAAGTACGTTCTAAGGACATAAAAGTTAAAGCAAAAGCAGCACTCTTTTTATTTGAGGGGATCTGATCACCATGATAGATATCAAAAAGGTCAACATTAGTACAGGTTTCTCCCCCACTTTCATTTATAACATTTATTATTTCACCAATATGCAGGTGTGAATCAACGACAAATGCCAAGTCACGTTTTACTGCCGGATATTTTGGCAGAGGAATAAATTGTGTACGGGCATTTGTTGCATTTGACATAGGTGAAATTAAAATTTCAAACGCAAAAACATCATTATTAATATTCCACTTTTCAGATATTTTAGTATGTACTCTACCAAGATGACCAATTGATTGATTATTCAGGGAGATTCCTACAGATTGTTCGTTATTATAAAGTGAATGCTTCATAACATCCATATCTAATTTGATATGCAATGAATCAGATAGAGAAGCCATCACACCTTTTATCGAATTAAAATCCCACTTTTTATTGTCATCAGACCAATAAGAACCTCTGTTATCAATACCTGTTATCACTGCCGAGACAGCTAAGGCTTCATAATATTTACCATTTTCAATGCAAAATTGTTTACCGATTTCAAATAACTTTAAATTTGATTCGGAACGATTCTGGTTCCATACAACTGCTGACAACAGTGATGGCAGAATACGTGTTCTTAAACATGCAGTTTCGGGACTCAGAGGATTTTTTATTGAAATTGCCATTCTATCTTTTTCAATACCAGCTTGCCATTCTGGAACCATACTGCTGTGAACACATTCATTAAAACCAGATCCAATAAAAAAATCACGTATTCTGTCTATGAAATCAACTTGTGTATTTCTGTTATCTGACAGTGGAATAGTTGTCAATGCCTTGGGAGTAATTTTATCAAATCCATGAAGTCGTACTACTTCTTCAATCAGATCTATCTCATGTGTCAAATCAGGTCTGAATGTTGGAATAGTAACCGTTATCGGATCTTTTCCGGTAGTTGTTAGATATAATCGGTTAAAAACATCTGTCATTATATCAACAGAAAAATTTGAACCGAGTACATGGTTAACGCGTGCCGGTCTTACATTAACACTATGTTCATTTATCTTTTTTGGATAGCAATCAATAATACCCTGGGATATTTCACCATCCGCATATTCAGCCATCAATTGTGCGGCTCTGTCCAAGGCATAAATTACACCATTTGGATCAGCTCCACGTTCAAATCTTTGAGATGCGTCTGTAGATAATCCAAGTCGCTTTGCAGTTCTACGTATCTTTTTAGGATCAAAATAGGCACTTTCCAGTAAAATATTAACAGTAGAGTCAGAAATTTCAGAATTCTGCCCCCCCATTATGCCTGCAAGTGCAATAGCTCGCAATCCATCACAGATGAGCAAATCACCTGGGTCAAGTTTATGTTTCTGACTGTCAAGAGTTGTAAAACTTTCATCTTGCTTGGCATTCCGTATAATAATTTTATGATCTTCAACAGTGTTATAATCAAATGCATGAAGAGGATGTCCGGTCTCCATAAGTACAAAATTGGTTATATCAACAACATTGTTGATGGAACGCAGGTTAACAGCTTCCAGTCGTTCTTTAAGCCATTGTGGTGACTCTGAAATTTTAACATTTTTAATAACGCGTGCAGAATACCTGGGACAACCCTGTACATCCTGAATATTAATATTAATAAGTGACTCAACAGCTTTTGTTGATTCTTTTATATTGATATCCGGAATATTTAATGGAGTATTAAATATTGCCGCTACTTCACGAGCTACACCCAGATGTGATAGACAATCAGGCCGATTTGGAGTAATTGCAATTTCAAATACAATATCAGGTTCCAATGAATTTTCCAGGCTGAACTCATTACCAACTACAAATTTGTCCGGATCCAAAGCCATAATAGAATCATGAGAGTCGGATATACCTAACTCTCTTTCCGAGCATAACATGCCAAAAGATTTAACACCTCGTAATTTTGCCGGTGTAATTTTAAATCCACCCTCTAATACAGCACCAACCTTAGCCACGGCAACAATTTGTCCGGCAGAAACATTGGGTGCACCACAGACGATGTTTAAAGTTTCAGTGCTCATACTAACTTGACAGACACTGAGTCTGTCAGCATTGGGATGTTTGTCGACTGATAAAATTTCACCGACAAATACACCTGAAAATGAGGCACCGACAGAAGTAATATCTTCAACTTCAAGACCGACAAGTGTTAATTTAGCGGCAAGATCTTCAGTAGAAACATCAATATTTATATATTGTTTTAACCAATTTAAACTAATTTTCATATGGAATAGCCTTAAAATTGCTGCAGAAATCTAATATCGTTTTCAAAAAATAAACGAATGTCATTAATACCATAAAGCAACATTGCTATACGTTCAATACCCATTCCAAAAGCAAAGCCGGTGTATTTTTCAGGATCATAACCAACATGTTCAAATACTTTAGGATTGACCATACCAGCACCTGATATTTCAACCCATCCGGTTCCTTTACACACACGGCATCCCTGCCCCCTGCATATTAAACATGTAAAATCATACTCTGCACCAGGTTCAACAAAAGGGAAGAAACTTGGGCGAAAACGTATTTTAACATCTGAACCGAATAACTGTTGAGCAAAATTTTGTATAACGCCTTTTAGATCTGCAAAAGTAATGCCTTGGTCAACACATAGTCCCTCAACCTGATGAAACATTGGTGAATGTGATGCATCAGGTGTATCACGACGGTAACAGCGGCCAGGTGATATAATACGTAAAGGAGGTTGCTTTGACTCCATTGTTCTTATCTGAACAGGTGAAGTATGGGTTCTAAGCACAAATCCTTCATCAATGAACAATGTGTCCTGCATATCACGAGCAGGGTGCCCCTGTGGAATATTTAATGCTTCGAAATTGTAATACTCAGATTCAACTTCCGGACCGTCGGCAACACCAAAACCCATATTGCTGAAAATCTGCTTTATTTCTCTGGTTACCTTTGTTAAAGGATGCAGCCGACCGAAATCCGGCCAGTTACCAGGCATTGTCACGTCAAATTCATTCACACTAGTGTTGATATTTTTGACATTGTCAAATTTTTTATCTAAAGCAGTTTGTAAATTTGTTTTCAATTGATTTAAAGCCTGTCCCGCCGCCTTGCGATTTTCAGACGGAATAGTGGACAGGCTTTTAAATAAATCGGCAACACAGCCTTTTCTACCCAAATATTGAATCCGCAGAGCCTCTATAGCCTCTGCGTCCTTAGCCACATCCAGGGCTAATTCAAATTCTTTTTGAGTTTGCTGAACGTTCTGAATTAGGTCATTTTCACTCATGAAACGCCGGCTAAGCCTTTTGTACGCTTTCAACAATCTTCTGAAATGCAATTGGATCGGAAACAGCAAGATCTGCAAGAACTTTACGATTAATTCCAATCTCTTTTTTATCAAGAAGATGAATGAAGCGTGAATAACTTAATCCATATGGGCGTACAGCAGCATTAATTCGTATAATCCACAATTTGCGGAATTCACGTTTTTTAACTCGACGATCACGATAGGAATATTGCATTCCTTTTTCAACAGCTTCTTTAGCTGTCTTTAATAAGTTTTTCTTGCCGCCCCAATATCCCTTGGCAGCTTTTAATATTTTTTTCCGACGCTTACGTGAAGCAACGGTAGTTTTTGCTCTTGGCATGATCCAAACTCCTAAAAAAAACTCAACAAATAATTAACCAACACACAACATACGTTTTACACGTCTTACCTCAGAATCTGCTACCAGACCAGGTTGACGTAAATTTCTTTTACGCTTTGGAGATTTTTTGTTTAAAATGTGACTCGTATAAGCTTTGCCGCGTTTAATTTTTTTTGTTCCGGTCAATTTAAACCGTTTAGCGGCGCCCCGATTTGTTTTCATTTTGGGCATCGTTTAAAACTCCTTCACTTATTTCGGAATAAAATTCGCAATCAGACTTCTACCCTCACGAACGGGAGAACGATCTAACTTGGCTAAGTCTTCAAGTTCTTGTCGAACCCGATTCAAGACGGCTTCTCCAAGTTCCGGGTGAACAATTTGGCGTCCTCTGAAGAGTATCCTTATTTTAAGATGATTTCCCTGTTCAAGGAATTTTCGAGCATGTTTCATCTTAAATTCGATATCATGTTCATCGATAGTTGGACGCAGCCTGATTTCTTTAATATGAATGGTATGCTGTTTCTTTTTGCTTTCTTTTTCTTTTTTACTCTGCTGATATTTATATTTACCGTAATCCATCACACGGCAAACGGGTGGATCAGCTTTGGGCGCAATTTCAACAAGGTCCAAATCCCGCTGTTCGGCCATTGCAAGTGCTTCAGCTATCTTAACGATACCAGCTTGGTGTCCATCTGCATCAATAAGGCGAACTTCCGGTATTCGAATTTCTTCGTTGAGCCGGGGTTCATTTTTACCTTTTTCAGGCCCCCTGCCCTTAGCTTTTTTTATGATAGACCCTCCCTGCGACCTCATTATTTAATTTTTTAATAAATTCCTCGATTGTTGTGTCACCAATTTGGCCTTCTTTATGTTTTCTTAAGGCTAAGGAGCGACTTTCTACTTCTCTATCTCCGATAACACAAATATACGGTGTTTTTTTGTGTTCGGCTTCTCTGATCTTATAACCAATTTTCTCATTGCGTGAATCAAGTTCTGAACGAATACCAACCTCAAGCAGTTTATTGTTAACATCTTGTGCAAAATCAAGCTGTTTATCTGTAATCGGCATGATTATACATTGAATAGGAGCCAACCATAATGGAAAAGCACCGCCGTAATGTTCAATTAATATACCAATAAATCTCTCTACAGAACCAAGTATGGCGCGATGTATCATAACAGGCTGATGTTTTTGGCCATCAGCACCTGTGTATTCAAGATCAAATCTCTCCGGCATGGAGAAATCAACTTGAATTGTACCGCATTGCCACATACGTCCTAAGGAATCGCGGATATGGAAATCAATTTTGGGGCCATAAAAAGCACCATCACCTTTGTTTAATTGATAATCAATTTCCTTGGTTTTTAATGCATTAAATAATACTTCTTCTGCTTTTGCCCACATCTCGTCAGAGCCAATTGATTTTGCCGGACGGGTTGAAAGTTCAAGCTGAAAATCAGAAAAACCAAATGTTTTATAAATTTCATAAATCAAATCTATTAGTTTAACAACTTCTTCTTCCATCTGCTCCGGCATACAGAATACATGTGCATCATCCTGTGTAAATTGACGCACCCTGAACAAGCCATGAAGAACTCCTGATTTTTCATGCCTGTGTACCAATCCCATCTCAGACAATTTGATAGGAAGATCACGATATGAGTGCATGCTGTTTTTATATAATAAGAGACAGCCCGGACAATTCATAGGCTTTACAGCATAATCTTTTTCATCAATGGAGGTGAAGTACATATTTTCTTTATAATTATCCCAATGCCCGCTACGATGCCAGAGGTCTTCATTTAAGATAATCGGAGTCTGTATTTCATCATATCCATGCTGTTTTAAGGTAATGCGCATATAATCTTGTACTTGATTATAGATAGTCTTACCACGTGGATGCCAAAAAGGAAAGCCGGGGCCCTCTGCCTGAAAACTGAACAGGTCTAATTCTTTGCCAAGTTTACGATGGTCACGGAGTTTTGCAAGTTCCAATGCCTTTAAATGCGCCTTTAAAGATTTTGGATTATCAAATGCGATTCCGTAGATGCGCTGTAGCACTGGATTAGTCTCATTGCCACGCCAATAGGCTCCGGCAACACTTAATAGCTTGAAGTGACGTATCTGACCAGTTGTGGCAACGTGCGGCCCACGGCACAGGTCCATGAAATAATCACCATTGCTGTATACTGAAATAATTTCATCTTCATCAAGGTCATTAATCAATTCAACCTTAAATGGCTGATGCTGTTTATCAAATATGGACAGAGCTTCTTTACGGCTCATGGCCTTATACACAAAGGGAAGATCTTCCTTAACTATCTCAGCCATCCTGGCTTCAATAGCAGGTAAATCTTCCACACTAATTGTTTGATCCAATTTTATGTCGTAATAAAAACCATTCGCAATTGCGGGTCCGACTCCAAATTGAGCTTCAGGATAGAGATCCTTAATTGCAGCAGCCATTAAATGCGAAGCACTGTGCCAGAAAACCTGTTGGGCATCGGAATTACTACAGGTAAGTAGTTCAACATCACCACTATTTTCCAATGGTACAGACAAGCCAATAACCTGACCATCCAGCTTTGCCGCAACAGCCTGCCTTAATATTTCCGGCCAGTTGGCATTCAATACATCGGCTAAGGTTTGGCCCGCTTCTGCAACGAACACTCTACCTTTCGGTAATCTTAATTCAATTTCCGCCAATGTATCAAATCCTTATCTTGATATAATTCCTCATAAAAAACTTCTTGTGGGCGATACTGGAATCGAACCAGTGACCTCTTGCATGTCAAGCAAGCACTCTAACCATCTGAGCTAATCGCCCTCAAATCGTCCATTAAGATATATTATAATACCGGAAAAGTCAAGTAAAATTTGATAGATAGGTCTGTTTTTTTGCCAATAAATTACTTATTCATTTATTCATTATTGATGTAATGCTTCTTCTTTGATTTCGTGCAATCTATCAACGATATATCCGCTCTCTCCCCGCCCATCACTTTGATTTTGCATAAGATCTACTACCATTTCCATGGCAAGTGATAGTGAGTCAAGAATGACTAATGTTAAAGATATTTCCCGTGATTGAAGTGCAACAAATATTTCCTCAATAGAAGCTAAAAGTTCGCTGATCTCATCAAATCCAAACATCTGTGAAGACGCATGTAACAATTTACATGCCTGTTTTGCGTCTAAAATAGCTTTTCTATTATTTAAGTTCTGCCTTAAAAAATGTATAGATCTATCATATCTTTTAAGATCTGCTGTTGCCTCTTCTGCAAAAATTTTATAAAAAACCTGTGTTGTCTGGTTAGTGGGTCTGGTTTTAACATGATGTGTAGGCAGTTCGGAATCTGAAGAGAGAATTGATTCTTTGATATCAAAGATAGAATTACCCATTTCTTTTGAAAATTCGAAATTATTAAATTGTTCTTTTTTACTATCCGGATGAGGTAATTGCTGATGTTCCGTAGCAGCAACTTGACGATGTATATAGCCTGGCTCTGACAGTCCACTGGCAATAATCATTACTTTTAAATTTTGACGCATCACTTTATCTACGGAGACTCCCCAAATTATACGAGCACTTGGATCCAGGTTGCCTGAAATTAACCTGATAACTTCTCTGGCTTCTCGCAATTTTAAATTTGGACCGCCGGCTATTTGCACAAGAGCACTCTGTGCACCATTAATCTCCGATTCCATCATTGGATGATTTATTGCTCTTTCATAGGCTTCCTGAACCCTGTTTTCAGTATTACTCTCACCAACACCAATTACTGCATTAGGTCCATCTCTCAATACCATGGAAATATCAGCAAAATCAAGATTAATAACACCGTTTTTCATGATCAGATCCGAAAGACCAATTAAAGCATTTATCAGAATCTCATCACCAGTATTAAATGCCTCTATTAGTGGAAGGTCTTCATAGAGATCAACCAATTTGTCATTTCTGAGTACAATCAGGCTATCTACTTTTTTTCTTAACTTTTCAAGACCAATCTGTGCATTTTCCCAACGGATTACACCTTCATCAGAGAATGGCATGGTTACAACGCCGACACTTAGTATACCTAGTTCTCTGGCTATTTGTGCAATGACAGGCATTGAACCGGTCCCCGTACCACCTCCCATTCCGCATGTTAAGAAAATCATATCTGCACCTTCAATTGCAGCACGAATAATTTCCTTACTCTCAAGCGCGGCATGTTCTCCAATCTGTGGATCACCACCTGCACCAAGTCCTGCTGTAATCTCTTTTCCTATCAGGATTCGGCGTTGAGCATCTCTTTTTAATAGATCATGAGCATCGGTATTAATGGCAATAGTTTCTATATTAGCTTCATTTTTTCTATATAGATGATTAATTGTGTTATTGCCTGCTCCGCCTGCTCCAATTACTTTAAGAACAGTTTTATATGTTTGAATTGCAGAATCCATTGAATTATCACTCTTTGTGCTTTTTATTTTTTTATTTTTTGTAGCAACCATGATTTTACCTGAATATTTTATACTATGGGTTGATTCAACTGATCATATATCAAATTGCGAAGTTCCTCAATTTCGAAGGGCTTTTCAATATATTCAGTCTCACCCCAGTGATTAATGGCTTCCTGGATTTCAGGGGAGCCATAAGCCGTCATTACAATAACATGTGTATCCGGATATTTTGACCGTACTTCTGAGAGTAATTGCAGACCGTTGATTCCGGGCATCCTTAAATCAGTCAGCACAAGATCAATAATGTTTTCATTCAGGATTTCCAAAGCTTTACTTCCTGAATTAGCACATATCACTTCAAGCTTTTCAGGATTCCGGCCCAGTTTTCTTGATAAGCTCCAGGTCAGATCTTCTTCGTCATCCACAATGAGAATGCGTTTCTTAAAGTTCTCCATGTAGAGAAATACTCCATTAATTGTTTAAATGACATGACCCGCATTTTCACGCAAAATTCATACCATTGATATCAATACACTAAATTGATTTGCTTTATATATGAAATACTAAACTTAAGATGTTATTTTTTAAAAACTTAGAGGGATTCATGCATATTGACAATACATCAATCCCTCATCATTTGTCAGCTATAACCCATGACTTAAAAGAGCTCATTGGTCAGAAAATAAGCACTACATCATTCCATAACTTTTTAATTTTTCTCTAAGTGTAGATCTGGATATATTCAGAACTCTTGCTGCCTGAGATTTATTGCCGCTTACACGATTAAGAATATCAAGAATATGAAGTTTTTCCATTTCAATCAGACTTATTAATCCAAAGGATGCAGATGATGGCACATCTTCTTCAATTTGTTCCTGAAACTCTATTGGAAGATGTTCAGCTTGAAGTACATCATCTTGCGACAGGATGACACATCGTTCTATTACATTTTTTAATTCACGAATATTCCCGGGCCAGTTATATGAAATGAGCAGCTCCTCGGTTGTGCTATCAATTTTTTTAATTTGGCGGTTAAATTCTTTATTAAAACCTTGTATAAACAGTTTAGCAAGTAAGAGGATATCTTCTTTGCGTTCTTTAAGTGGAGGAAGTTTTATTTCCATTACTTTAAGTCTGTAGTAAAGATCATCCCTGAATTCTTTAGCCTTTACCTGTTCACCGAGATCAACATTTGTTGCTGCTACAACTCTGATATTTATCTTGATATCTGAAGTGCCACCAATTCTACGAAAAGTCTGAGATTCGATTACACGTAATATTTTTGGTTGAAGTGTTAGTTTTAAACTGGAAATTTCATCCAGAAAAATAGTACCGTCATTTGCTAATTCAAACAGACCTTTTTTCATGGTTTTAGCATCGGTAAAAGCACCCTTTTCAAATCCAAACAATTCACTTTCCAGCAAATTATCGGGAATGGCGGCACAGTTGAGCTTAATGAAAGGCTCATTTGCTCGTGCACTGGAATAGTGCAGTGCATTTGCCACAAGTTCTTTACCGGTACCACTGTCTCCTTGAATCAAAACCGAAGTTTTGGGTGTTGCTGCTACAACTTTAATCAAATTCTTAATATCTTCAATGCCTTTGCTATTACCAAATATTTCATCACATGGATTTTTACTTTTCTTTTTAATTGTCAGCCGAGCTACTTCTCGTTTCAGTTCATGAGTTTCCAGTGCTTTTTTAACAACAAGCTTTAATTCATCAAGTTCAAACGGTTTCATCAAATAGTCATAAGCACCATTTTTCATTGCTTCAATAGCAGGCTTAGGATCAGTTGATCCTGTCATCATTAAGGCAATACAATCAGGATCATATTCCTTAAGATTAGTCAAAACTTCCATACCACTTATTTTGGGAAGTTTTAAATCAAGCAATACAAGATCAATAATTTCGCTTTTAAAAACCTTTATGGCTTCTTCACCGTCTCCGGCGCAAAATATCTCATATCCTTCTTTCTGTAAAACACGAGTTAATGTAAAAGCCAAATCTTCATTATCTTCAACGATGAGTATTTTTTCTTGACTCATTTACCTGCTCCTGTGGGTAGTCTTAAAATAAATGTAGTACCTTCACTCTTTTGACTAAATACGCGAATGTCTCCACCATGTTCATTTATTATTCTGTATACAATTGACAATCCCAAACCAAGTCCATTGGGTTTTGTGGTGAAAAACGGATCGAATATTGTCTCCAACTTATTTGCAGCTATTCCATGTCCGGTATCTTTGATTTTAACCTGAGCCCATGGAAGTTTGTGGTCTTCTTTTATTATTGTACTAAAATCAAAGGTTAAACAACCACCATTGGGCATGGCGTCAATTGCATTAAGAATAAGGTTCAGGAAAACCTGTTGCAATTGTTGAGAATCAACATAAGCTTCTTCTACAGGTAGATGTTCTGTTTCTGAAAATTCCACACCACTATGAATCATCTTTTTTCCAACAAGATTTGTAACTTCAAGCAGTATTTCTTTTAAATTATGTCTTTTCCTGTCAGGTGGCGTAGGTCTTGCATAAGCAAAGAAAGTTTTTAGTAAATCATCCAGCCGATTTACCTGCCTGACAATTCTGCTTAAGTATTCCCTTCGCGGATCATCACCTTCAAATTCTTCATCACAGGCTTGGGCCAAAGCTTTTATTCCTGCCAGAGGGTTCTTGATTTCATGTGCTATTCCACTTGCCAGTACACCAAGAGAGACCAATCTATCCATACGTATAACTTCAGACTGCATCTGTTTTAACTGACTTATATCTCGGAATGATATAATTGTTCCTACTTTTCTATCCTGATTATCCATCCTGTCAGTAGATGTAAAACCAATATTTATAATGTCACCATTCGTATTAAACAGCTCTACTTCTCTGCTTAGTTTCAAAGATGAATTATCCTGCTGCTGAAGTAGAATTTTTGCAACATTAATATCCAGTAGCTCATTGAGTGTTGAACCAAGAACATCCTGGGACTTCAATCCTAAAATAACCTCACCGCCCCGATTTATTGATGTCAATCTTCCATCGGGATCAATTGTCATGAGCCCTGCTTCCATACTTTCTATAATACTTTCATTGAAATTCTTTAAATCCAGAATTTCTTTTTCCATCCTTTTTCTATCAGTTACATCTCTGGCAATTCCAATTGAACCGACAATGGCTCCTCGCTCAACAATAGGTGTTATATTAAAAGATAGTATGGGTGATTGTATATTATGTGTCATTACATGAGCTTCAAATATTCTGGCTTTACCATGATGCGCCATTTCATATCGTTCCAGGGCCAGTGATCGATCTGTATCTGAAATAAGGTCTAAAAAATTTCTACCTATCCAGGCTTCTTTATCAAGATTTGTCAATGGAGCAAATCTATTATTCAAATAGGCAAAACAACCATTATCATCCAATGTAAATATAAAATCATTTGCAGTTTCAAGAAGATCTCTATAACGGTATTCGGATCGTTTGACTTCCTGCCGTAATTCCTGGTTCTTCTGGGCAGTCTCAAGACCCTGAAAAATATTCTCAATTACTTCTCGTAATTCATGAGCACCAAATGGTTTCGTAAACCAACCCCATAGACCTTTATTCAAGAATGATGCTTTAAACATTCTTTTGTAGGTTTGATGTGAAAAGAAAATAAATGGAATTTGTCTATACTGTACAAAGAGCGAATCTGTCATAAAATGTTCAAAAATTGTCTTACCGGTCCAGTCTGCCGTCATAAATTCGCAAATTATCAATTTAGGTTGCAATTCTGGAATTATGGCAAGGCCCTCTTGTCCGGAGGCAAATTGTTTGATTTGAAGGCCTGTACCGGATAATGCATAATTCAATAGCGGACGGGTTCCCGGATCAGGATCAATAAGCAGTATTATGTTATTAGTGGTATTTTCACTCATATTGTCAACTCATTGAAATTGGATGCATCAATTTTTGCCTTTGGAATAAGAAATGTGAATACAGAGCCTACACCAAGTCGACTACTTACCTTGATAGTACCGCCATGTTGTTCAATTATTTCCTTAGCCAGAGTTAGACCAAGACCGGAACCCTCTGTCTCATCTAAGGCCTCATTTTCGACAACACGATAAAATTTATCAAAAACATGTTTTAAAGATTCTTTTGGAATACCATAACCATTATCAATGATACTGACAACCAACATATCAGTTTCGTTCTTCACCTCAAATCCTATCTTGGAATCCAAAGGACTATATTTGACAGCATTTGAAAAGAGGTTCACCAATACTTGTTCAATCATATCCTGATCACCATCGGCCAGAGGTAATTGTTCAGGTAGCTGTGTTATTATTTTGATTCTCTTTTTAACAGCCTGGCCCTTGTGCACTTCAACAACTTTTTCTATTAACATGCTCAGATCAAATGGAAGTGTATTTATTGTTGTTTTTCCTGACTCAAGTCGGGCAAGATCCAGAAATTTATTTATAAGATCAGCCAGTCTCTCTGATTCTGTTAAAATAACTTGAGCATACTCCTGTTCTTTTACATTTAATGTAGTTGAATCGAGTAAGAGTTCACTAAAACCATATATGGATGTTAATGGGGATTTAAGTTCATGGGCTACCATGGAGACTAATTCGGTTTTTATTTGATCGGCCTCTTTTTCCAAAGTTATATCACGCATAGCAGTGACAACGCCCTGGCCTTTGTCCATTTCAATCTCAAAGGGTGCGGAATGTGCTTTAATAATTATTTTTCGATGAGAATTTTCAACCGGCATTTCAAATTCGGCACTTTGCACATCGGAACTATGTCTGACAGATTTGACCAGATCAATTAAAGCATGATCATGTACATGTTCGATGAGGGATGCACCGATTAATTCATTTTGCCGCTTACCGAGCCATTTTTCTGCAGCCGCATTAACAATTACTATCCTGTCCTGATGGTCAGTAACCAGTACACCATCAGCAATATTTCTGAGCATAGTTTCTGTTTTGTGCTTATCATGTATGATTTCATGCACATTAATCCGCTGAAATCTATCCATCTCACCGGCCATGTAGTTAAATAATTTGACTAAATGGTCAAGATCGGGATTATTTTCAGGAGGTAATGGCGAATCAAAATGCCCCTGTGCCAGTGCAGTTACAGATTCTGCCAACCTTGTAATGGGAGTGTAAAGTATATTGTATATCAAACGTGCTAAAAATAATGCTGCAATTACCAATGTAATTAAACCGATAACAGGCCAGGGATTTATACTGGTCTGTGTAACTGGCTGTCTTTTTTGCCCATATATAAGCTGCCATTTTTCAGGCATAAACTCAAGTCGTTCCCATATGAATTTTGAATCTTTCACAGGCATTTGATTAACAATTTGTGGAAATTCCACTCCATCTGTTGATGTTATAATAAGATCACTGTCTGTTTTTATACAAACAGCTTCCTGTTCTGAAAATAACGCATTTACTTTAGAAGAAAGATATTGGGCATCAAATTTTATTTGGATGAAGATTTTTTTATTTTCATTCAATTTTGTAATCTGTAAAAGTTGTAATCTATTTGAAGCAGGAGTGAAATATTTTACAACTGTCTCTCCGGCTTTAATCGAAGGTGGAACTTGTTCAAGCAACTGAGATAAAAGGTTAGATTGATTGCTGGCATCTAAATTCATTTGATTTATTTGTGACCAGAAATTTTCACACAAAAAACGCGTCGGCCAGCGCTTATTTGGATACCACAATGTAGCTGTAATTATTTCCGGATGCCTTGCAAGCCATGGTTGAGATTTTTTTTCTATTTCTCGCTTGTCTAGTTCCGACAGTATTGATAATTCTGACAATATTTCAATATTATTATCATAGTATATGCGTTCAATCTCATCTAACAATGAGGAAGCCGTTTTAATAGATGAAAGATCCTGAGTTTGAGTTTGAATAAATTTTGAATTAAAAGGCCATAAAATATTTACAGTTGCAACTATTATTGCAAATATGAATACAAGAAGCCATATTAAAAATAATCCTGGCCGCTTTTTTCTGGTATACGATTGATTCAAATTTCTATCCTTCTATGGCTTTAATGGCTATAAAGCGGTTTGCCATTGATTTCTACCATGCTTTTTTGCGTAATACAGAGCATGATCAGCAAGATCTATAAGCTTGTCAGCATCCTTGGTATTATCTGGGAAAGTAGCAATACCCAGACTGATTGTAATAGCACGACCGGGCATTTTTTGTTTACCGTAAAATGGAGCTTGTTCAGTTAAAGCTCTTAGCTTTTCAGCAACAATTACTGCCGATTCAACATTCGCTCCCGGCAGTATAATTGCAAATTCTTCGCCGCCATAACGAGCTGGAAAATCAACATCTCTTAGATTTTTTTGAAGCAATTTAGCATATTGAGATAGTAGTGTGTCACCAACAGGGTGCCCCCACATATCATTATATTTTTTAAAAAAATCTATATCTATCATCAGCAATGAAAGAGACATGCCAAATCTAATAGATCTTGATACTTCAAGTGTTAATTGATGTTTGAAGGCTCTATAATTATAGAGACCTGTCAAGCCATCTGTGACTGCCAACTTCCGCAATTTTTCTTTTGTAGCCTCAAGTTCAACAACCTTAGCAGATAACTTTTTATGAAGTTTGCTGATTCTGAGTAATGATCGTACCCGTGTATTCATCTCTACACGATTGTATGGCTTGGTAATAAAATCATCTGCACCTGCATCTATGCCCTTGACTCGTTGCTCATTTCCACGTAAAGCCGTAGCCATAACAATGGGTATAAATGCACTATTTTTTATAGATTTCAAACGTCTGCAAACCTCAAAACCATCAATTCCGGGCAGTCTGACATCCAACAAAACCAGGTCAGGTGTATTTTCCTTGCAATACGAAATTGCGTCTTCGCCATTTGTAACAGAGACTACGTTATATCCTTCAGCTGAAAGATATGTTTTAAGTAGAAGACGGCTATTGGCGTCATCATCAACAACCAGAAGCGACTCAGTATAGAGTCGCTTCCGGTATGTCATATTTTGACTATTACTAATCATAATGACGCGCTATTGAGCGTCAGCAACATATTTTACATTGAGATTTCGTGCCGCAAGGCCCTCATCAAGACGAGAAACAGGTGTATTAACAGGTGCTTCATGGAGGATCTCAGGATTCTCATCGACTTCTTTCGCAATTGCAATCATAGTTTCTGCAAAATAGTCAAGAGTCTCTTTTGATTCGGTTTCTGTTGGTTCAATCATCATGGCTTCATGAACAATCAAAGGAAAATAAACTGTTGGTGCGTGAATTCCATAATCAAGAAGACGTTTAGCTATATCCAGAGTTTTGACCCCTTTCTCTAGCTGCCAGTCTCCCGATAAAACAAATTCATGCATGGCATGTTGCTTATGAGGTAGTAAAAAAGTTTTTTCAAGAATGCGCATGAGATAGTTGGCGTTTAGTATTGCTGTTGTAGAAACTCTCTTGAGGCCTTTGGCACCTAGCATACGAATATAAATATATGCTCTTATCATGACACCGAAATTGCCATAAAAACCGGATATCTTGCCAATTGAATCGGGTCTATCATCGTCCAGTCTATATTGGCCGTCTTTATTAACAACAACGGGTGATGGCAAATATTTGGATAGATGAGCTTTAACGCCAACCGGACCTGATCCCGGGCCTCCACCTCCATGAGGAGTTGAAAATGTCTTATGGAGATTAAAATGCATTATATCAAACCCTATATCACCAGGACGAACCAATCCCATCAGGGCATTCAAATTGGCACCATCCATATACAATAATGCACCAACACCATGAACTAATTCGGCAATTTCAAGTATCTGTGATTCAAATAATCCAAGAGTATTCGGATTAGTAAGCATGAAACCTGCAACATCTTCATCCAGATGCTCTTTTAAATCTTTAATATCAACAAGGCCCTCAGGTGTAGATCGTATCTGAACAGTCTGATAACCGGATATAGTTGCACTGGCTGGATTTGTACCATGTGCAGAATCAGGCATAATAATTTTATGACGCGGATTACCATTTGCCTCATGATATGCCCGCATAATTTTAATACCCGTCATCTCACCATGAGCTCCAGCTGCCGGTTGCATTGTCACATCATCCATACCTGTGATTTCAGCAAGATATTCAGCCAGTTCACCAATTAACTGCAAGGCACCGGGTACTTCAGCCTCTTCCTGAAATGGATGCGTGGCTGCAAAACTTTCAGTTCTTGAAAGTGTTTCATTAATTTTCGGATTATACTTCATGGTACAGGAACCAAGAGGATAAAATCCCTTATCAACATGGTGATTCAAGGATGACAGATGAACAAAATGCCTCATAACATCCATTTCACTCAATTCAGGCAAATCTGCAGCAGCAGTTCTCTGGAATTGTGCAGGGATTATTGTATCAATATTTTTTTCTGGTACGTCCAAACAAGAGAGACTAAAGCCTGTACGTCCGTGCGAACTAAGTTCAAAAAGGAGAGGTTCTGACATGTCTGGTCTCCGATATAAAAAAATTAATTAATTAATTTCATTCAAGAAGTTTCATATGTAAAAATAATGCACAAGTTAGTATTTTCGAATACAAGGTTCCCGAATGCTCTTATCAGTTTTTTTAAACCTTATAACATAATAAAAAAACAGGCAAGTATCAATTAAAATTATCTGTGATTATCTTGGATTTTGTGAATTTAAATATCATGCTTTAAGTATAATTCAAAATAATCAGATTTAAAATTCCCTTTGTTCTAAAGTTAAGACAAAGGGAAAACAACGGGGAATAATCTTATAGTTCTATCTATCCTTCAATCCAAACATTATCATGGCCAAGAATTTCTCTTAAATCCCGAATCAGCTCAGGAGAAGGGTGTGTACTGACAGTTTTTGAGCGCATTAATATCTCTTGCCCTTTTTCAGTTTTCACACAGATTAAAATGCGGCATGTTCCTGGATTCCTGTTCAATAGCATATGAATGCGGTCAATATCATCATCGTTCAATGAATCTGCAGACATTGTAATAGAAAGTCGTTTCGCAAACTTATCCCTTACCTGGGCAAGAGGAATTATCTCATCTGCTAATATAGTAAAACCTTCTCTTCCGTCACGTCTGTCCAGTTTACCACGCACCATTACCATATTATCAGCTTGAATTGCATCGCGGAAATTTTCATATATTGAAGAAAAAGTTAGTACACGAACAGAACCAGAAAAATCTTCCAGATTAAAGAAGGCCATAGTATTATTTTTACGATCAAGTCTGGTCTGAAGATCATTAATCAATCCGCAAATCATTACTTTGAGTCCTGTTGGCGACTCGGACAAATGGCTGATTACCGGTCTGGCAAAAGCTTCTATTTCATCTTTAAATTCCTGTAATGGATGCCCGGAAACATAAATACCGATCAGATCTTTCTCGCGCTGAAGCATGTCAATGCTGGTCCAGGCCGGTAGATTAACAAGAAGAGGTATTAGTGCCTCTTCTTGTCCTGATCCTTCTCCGAACATTGAATATTGCCCCATTCCCTCTTGCTGTTGAATTGCCTGTCCATAATTGATACCAACATCAACTGATCCCAGTAATTGAGCTCTATGTCCTTTAAGAGAATCCATAGCTCCTACTTGAATTAAAGACTCAATTACCTTGCGATTTACTTGCCGAAGATTAATATTTTTACAAAAATCAAAGAGCGTTTTAAATTGAGATACTTTTTCTCTGCCTACAATAATAGCCTGAATAGCATTTAATCCGATATTTTTAACAGCACAGAGACCAAAACGAATCACTGAATCTTCGGCAATGAAAGTTGAGCCGCTTTTATTGATATCAGGAGGAAGCACATCAATACCCATACGTTTGCATTCATCGATCAATATTACAACCCGATCAGAATTGCCCATCTCACTGGTGAGGTTGGCCGCCATAAATTCAGCAGGATGATGAGCTTTCAAATATGCTGTCTGATAGGCTACAATTGAATAGCAGGTAGCATGAGACTTATTAAAACCATAACCTGCAAATTTATCAATCATAGCAAAGATTTCTTTAGCATCATTTTCAGGAATATTTTTTTCAGCAGCACCTTTTATAAATTCTATTTTTTGTTCAGCCATCAGAGATGCTATTTTTTTACCCATAGCTTTACGCAGAACATCTGCTTTTCCAAGTGAAAAACCGCCAAGCCTGGCAGCAATTTGCATTACTTGTTCCTGATAAACAATTATGCCATATGTTTCTTTTAGCACTTCTTCCATTAAAGGATGAAGATACTCAACTGGCACACGTTCCTGTTTTCTGTCAATAAAATCATCAATCCAATCCATTGGACCGGGGCGGTACAGAGCGTTCATGGCTGTAAGGTCTTCAATACAATCGGGCTTTAATTTGCGTAAATATTCACGCATACCGCTGGATTCAAATTGAAATATGCCAATTGTTTCACCATTTGCAAAGATATCAAAAGTATCTGAATCGTCAAGTGGTATTTCGTCAATATTTATATTGATGTCTTTTTCTTTAAGGGCTTTGATGGCATGATCAATAACTGTCAAAGTTCTGAGACCCAGAAAGTCCATCTTCAAGAGACCTATTTCTTCTACAGCTTTCATGGCAAACTGCGTGGTAAGGTCACCCTGGGGCTGCTTGTAGAGCGGGATATAATCTGTAAGATCGCCCGGTGCTATTACAACTCCGGCAGCATGTGTAGAGGCATGTCTGGACAGACCTTCAAGAACAATTGCCGTATCATAGAGCAGACGATGTCTCTCATCAGAATTAATGACATCCTTAAATTCTTTTACTTTCGTATATGCGTCATTTAGTGTTGTTCCAGGCTGAGTAGGGATTAGTTTGGATATGGCGTCTACATTACTATATGGTATTTGCAGCACACGCCCAACATCTCTAATTACTCCCCTTGCATTCATCGAACCAAAAGTAATGATCTGTGTTACATTATCATGACCATATTTTTCACGTACATAATCAATTACATTTTCCCGCTGTTCATAGCAGAAATCAATATCAATATCGGGCATGGAAACACGTTCCGGATTTAAAAAACGTTCAAACAGAAGCCCGTAGCGTATGGGATCTACATTTGTAATTTCAGTACAGTAACTGACAAGACTACCTGCTGCTGATCCACGTCCCGGCCCAACAGGAATACCGTTATCCCTTGCATACTTGATAAAATCCATTGTAATTAAAAAATATCCGGGGAAGCCCATCTTTTTTATAATGTCCAGTTCGAAGTGCAACCTTTCTTCAAGCTCAGGTGTGATCTCCGAATAGCGTTTATGCATTCCTTCTATGGCAAGTTCTTCAAGATATTCATCCAGGTTTGCAGCTTTAACTGCCTCGGGAATTTGAAAAACCGGTAGATGATATGAGTCAAAATCAAGGGTGACATCGCATTTATCTGCTATTTCTGCAGTTATAGCCAGGGCTTCGGGTATTTCCGGAAAAACGTCGTTCATCTCCTCTTCTGATTTGAAGTAAAGTTCATCAGTAGAGAATTTAAGACGACGCGGATCATCATAATCTTTACCTGTTTGAATACAAATTAATATATCTTGAGCGACTGAGTATTCACGCTTCAAGTAGTGACAATCATTTGTGGCAACCAAAGGTATATCAAGATCTTTTGAGAGATTAATTAATCCCTTAATTGCAATTTTTTCTTCCGGAATGCCATGATCCTGAATCTCAAGATAGTAGTTGTCACCAAAAAGCTCTCTGTAATAGATGGCATCTTTTTTTGCGCCTTCATAATCATTTTGTATTATTTTCCAGGGGACTTCACCCTTAATGCAGGCAGATAGGCAGATTAATCCTTTTGAATGTTTTTCCAGAACTTCACGATCAATGCGAGGTTTATAATAGAACCCTTGAGTGTAACCGATGGAACTTAGTTTCATCAAATTTCTATAACCATCAAGATTTCGGGCCAGGAGAATCAGATGGTGATTATTAGGGCCAGCTTTCAGGCCACCCTCTTTGTCTAGACGGGAACGGGGTGCTACATATGCTTCAAAACCAATTATAGGTTTAATACCTGCCTTTTTCATGCCCTGATAAAATGGAATTGTTCCAAACATATTGCCATGATCTGTCATTGCAACTGCCGACATATCAAGCTTTTTTGTTGCTTCAATGAAGTCTTTTATCCTTATTGCGCCGTCAAGCAGGCTATATTGTGTATGGTTATGTAGATGAACAAAAGACATAATTCTAAGTAAATCTCCTTGCTACGCCAGATGCACGTATATATTATTTATGCACAAAGCTTTGACAATGTATTTTTGTACAATTAAAGGATGGAAAAAATATTTTTAACCGAATTTACCAGGTGCGCTTGCCGTATGTATGGATTCGCAAAAATTTATCCTTAATGTACAACGAAACCTGAATTAATTGAAAATCATATCAAGTAATTAATTGTTCATTTGTACGCCATATTTTTGCACCAAGCCCCTGTAATTTTTTTTCAATTTTCTCATAACCCCTGTCAATGTGATAGACTCGAGAGACATCTGTCTGGCCTTTTGCAACAAGTCCCGCTAAAATTAGAGATGCGGATGCCCTTAAATCAGTAGACATTACAGGCGCACCTGAAAGATGTGATGTTCCTTTTATAACAGCAACATTATGATCCAGGGTGATATCTGCACCTAAGCGTTTGAGTTCTGCAACATGTGTAAATCTGTCCAGGAATACACTGTCAGTAATAATTGAAGATCCTTTTGCAATACTCATTAATGCCATCCATTGAGCTTGCATATCAGTTGGAAAGCCAGGATAGACAGCTGTGGTCATATCAACAGGTTTAATCCTGCCTTTTGAGTGTATATTGATCCAATTAGGGCCTTCTGTGACTATTGCACCTGCATCTGCCATCTTGGTGCTGATTGCAGCAACATGATGGGGATCTACATTCTCAAGCGTTATATCACCACCGGTTATCAATGCCGCAATCATAAACGTGCCGGCTTCAATTCTGTCTGCAATTACAGACTCATCTGCCGGATGCAATGAATCCGTTCCGTCAATAATTAATTGATCTGTACCAATACCTTCAATCTTTGCACCCATTGCATTTAAAAATTTGGCTGTGGCTGAAATTTCGGGCTCTTTGGCTGCATTTTCAATAATTGTACGCCCTTTAGCCAAAGTGGCTGCCATTAACAGGTTTCCTGTAGCACCCACACTGGGAATATCAAACGATATATGTGCACCCTTTAAACGCCTTGCTTTGGCAATTATATAGCCTTTTTCAATTTTTATGTCTGCGCCCATCTTTCGCATACCTTCTATATGCAGATTGACAGGACGCGGGCCCCATGCACAACCACCGGGAAGTGAGACCTTGGCGTAGCCATGTCTGGCCAAAAGCGGTCCCAATACATATATTGAGGCACGCATAGTTTTAACTAATTCATATGGTGCTTCCAATTTTGTATGGCCATTAGTTTTAATAGCAATTGAGTTTTCCTTCAAGGAAACATCAGCACCCATATTTTCCAATAATTTAGACATGGTCTTTACATCTTTCAACATGGGTACATTATCAAGTCGATATTGCCCCTCTGCTAAAAATGTACATGCCATCATTGGCAATACTGCATTCTTGGCACCGCTGACAGAAATATTGCCTTTTAGTGCTTTGCCACCTTCTACAACAAGTTTATCCATTATGAACATATAATATCAACCTTCTCTAAAAGTTCCCGTGCGCTCTCAAGAGATTGCTCGGTTATTGCGTTTCCAGCCAGTAGCTTGGCAATCTCGTGAACACGCTCTTCACTGCTTAACGTTCGCAATGAAGTAATCGCTTCATTATTTTGTGTAGTTTTTAAGACCTGAAAATGACTATCCCCCATTGATGCAATCTGAGGCAGATGTGTGATACACAATATTTGATGTTGTGTAGCAAGTTCTTCCAGGCGCCTGCCGACAATACGACCAATACGACCTGATATACCCGAATCTATTTCATCAAAAATGAGAACCGGTATTTGATCTGCCTTTGCAAGGGCACTTTTCAGGGCCAACATAATCCGTGATATCTCACCACCTGAAGCAACTTTATCCAGAGGAGCCAGTTCCTGACCAATATTCAAACTTACATAAAATTGAATACGGTCCATACCGTTTGCATCAGCAATAACACGTTGTCCGTCGTGCCGTATATTTCCCTGATCAGAGTATCTCGGATCAATTTTTATTGAAAATTGTGCCTGTTCGAGTCCAAGTTGTTTTAATATAGTGATTGTTGAACGTTCAAGAGTTTTTGCCGATACTTTTCGTAATCTTGAGAGTTCTTCAGCTGCAATGATCAACCGTTCTCTTGTAGTTGATCTCTCGTGCTTTAAATTCTCCAAATGTTCATCAACATGTTCTATTTGATTCAGATCAGACTGAATTCGCTGCTGCATGTCCAGAACATCTTTTATTGATCTGCCATACTTCTTTTTCAGTGTGGAAAAGGAACCAAGACGCAGACGCAGACTTTCAAGTCTCTCGGGATCAAAATCAATCCTGGAGGCGAAAGATTGGAGTTCTGTTACCAGCTCTTCAAGCTGAATACGCGCACTCTCGCACTGTTTTGACCAGATGTCAAATTGCTCATCAATATTCTTGAGACGAGAGAGTGATTCTTCAAAATACGAGAGTTTCGGTGTAACAGCATTCTGATCATCATAGAGCTGCCCGGATATCATTGCAACCAGTTCAAATATCTTTTCGCTATTGCTTAAAATGCGCTCTTCTTTGAGTAAAGATTCCTCTTCATCTGGTTCGGGGTGTACTTCTTGAATCTCGCGCAGCTGAAATTGTAAAAAGTCATGCTTTTCACGCATTTCAATTTCTTCGGCAAGAAAGTTCTTATAAGCAGTATCTGCCTCTTTGAACTGCTTAAAGGTTTCTGACATATTAGTTCGAATCTTGAGGTCAATGCCAAAGGCGTCAAGGTAAGTGCCGTGATATGCGGCTTTCAACAGACTTTGATGGTCATGTTGTCCATGGAGATCAACAAGCAAATCCCCCATGGCAGCCATCTGGGTAAGTGACATGGGAGAATCATTAATAAAACAGCGGCTTCTTCCGGATGCATTGATTTCACGTCTTAGAAGCAGACCATCGTCCCACCAATCAAATTGCCCGTCAAATCCGGAGATATCAAATGTATCATTTAATAAAAATTCACCTTCAATTACCAGCTTGGAAGCACCGCTTCTAACAATTTGAGGTTTGGCCCTTGCGCCCAATAATAATTGTATGGCACCTATAATTATTGATTTTCCTGCACCGGTTTCACCGGTAATTATATTAAGCCCCGGTTCTAATTCCAGCTGAAGTAATTCAATCAACGCATAATTTGAGATAGAAAGTTTTCTTAACATTCCTGAAAATTGCCTGACTTTATTATCTAATTAATGTTAATGCACCCTTTTGGGTCTTGCCAGTATCATTAACACCTGTTACTACGTATATACCCGAAGGTAATTCCTGTCCTTTATCATCCTTGCCATCCCATGTCAAACGACTGCCAAAGATATCGGCTGCATCAAAATGTCTTACTTCATAACCGCTGGATGTAAAAATTGACACGGCTACATTTTCTCCTACTCTGTCTATTGTGACGTTATGATGTTCATGGGGAAGAAATGGATTTGGATAAATCTTCAAATCTTCCAATGTTTTTGAAGCACGGGAAAAAGGTGTCTCGACAATGGAGAGTCCGCCATTTGTTCCAATATACAAAATACCCTGATCATAATCCATAGACAAAGTATTCACATTATTATTGGCGAGTCCATCTTCTGTCTGAAAGAGTGTCCATGTATAACTTTGATGATCTAAATGGGCTAAACCGTCAAGTGTTCCCGCCCACAATGTTCCTGCACCATCAATAAGTATTGTATTGACAGATTTTACGGGAAGTCCGTAAATAGATGATATTTGTGTATCAAAGATCATATTTATGCCATCGGAAGTACCCGCATATATAGTACCGTCCTGTGCAGCACTCAGGGCTTTGACATTGTTGCTCGCCAGACCATGTGCAGTTGTGAAGAACATTATTTGACCATCATCTTGTATATTTGCCGGAGTCCCGCGGTCATCATAGCAATACAATCCGATTTCCGTGGCAATCCACATTCTTCCGAATCCATCTTCAACAATGTCTCTTACCAAATCTGATCCAATGCCTTCACTCCATCCATATTCCGTCCAATTCCCTTGAGAATCAACCGCAATAATAGGATTACCATCGTCAGCACGATAATTACATATCCATAGTGTTCCATCTTTATCAACATAAAGCTTTGTAATAACTACATAATTTGCATTGCCGAAAATGCCTGAAAGAACGCTGTTATCTGAATTGTAGAGTGTCATCTCTCCATCGGGAGAAAATTTTATTACACCTTGCCCCCAGCTGCCGGTCCAGATATTTCCTGCCGGATCAATTGCAGATGCATACCAGTCATTTTGAGTGATTTCCGTAGAATTATCTTTATGATAAGCCTGCCACTGTTCATTCTGTTTGGATGATATACCGCCGTCACGCAGCGTACACCACAGGTCTCCATTGCTATTCTTTGATATACTGGACACAAGATTACCATTCAAAGAGATTTCAGGTAATTCTTCCCATACGGTTACTCCTGCTTTTAACCTGAAAAAGCCCCTGTTCTTGCTTCCATAGTACTCATTATCAATATAACCCAATTGTCGGATGCTTTGGCCGCTATTATCAAGCGATGCCCACTGATTGCCATTCCACTCTCTAACTCCGTGTCCTGTTGCAGCAACAAGGAGTTCAGAGTGAGCTATGAGGTCATACACTGCGCCTTGGTAGACAATCTCCCACTCTTCATTATCCAGTATGGTGATTCCTTTACTTCCACCGGCTGCAATACCCATTGACGTAGCTACTAATTTGGATATATCTTTCTGAAGAAGTCCGCTATCTTCTGTGTATACATTCCACGATGCAGGGTCCAGAAGATTTGTTATAGAAAGATCTGCAGAAGCAATACCGTAATCTGTGGCTGCCCATATCTTATTATTGAAAATTACTAATGAATGAACCGGCAGGTCCACAGGCAGCGATCCAAGATTTCGATAAGTTTCTTTTACTTCATCCCTGTCAAGAAGATAGAGACTTATACCAATATCAAGCCCCACCCACAGGGTATCACCTGCCTGCATTAGGCTATGAACAGGGTGATTCTCGAAATCCCTTATATCAGACCATCTGTCTTCTTTGGGATCATAATGTTGAATAATGCCATTATTATGCCCAATCCAGATTCCACCGACAAGATCAGGAGCAACAACGCGCAAATTATTTGAAGTAAGATGCTCAGTATTAGTCCAGATATCCTGGTGTTCATTCATTTGATTGAATGATCTTAATCCTCCTGATGTTGCCGCCCATATACGATCCCCGGAGATACATATATCCTGTATTTCATTTACAGCTGTCAAACTGGTCCATTTTAATGATAAATGCTGTGCATACAGTGTCACCTGTGAGCACATTATCATTATGAAGATAATTAGTCGATTCATTATTAGTCCAATTTTTTTATCAGATCGGCCATTTCAATAGCTGATAAAGCTGCATCCCAACCTTTATTGCCCTGTTTTGTACCAGCCCGTTCTACGGCTTCTTCGATATTATTTGTTGTAAGCACTCCAAAAATAGTCGGTACACCGGATAGAAGGCCTACTTGGGCTACACCCTTGGTTACTTCTGCTGCAACATAGTCAAAATGCGGAGTTCCGCCACGAATGACAGCCGCAAGACAGATAATGGCATCATACTTCTTTGAATTTGCCATTTTTTGTGCAACAAGCGGTATTTCAAATGAACCCGGCACCCACACTATTTCAACTGTATCCAGGTCAGCTCCATGACGATCTATGCAGTCCATGGCACCGCCAAGAAGTTTGTTTGTAATAAATTCGTTGAATCGGCTTATTACTATTCCAAATTTAATATTATCGGCTTTAAGTTGTCCCTGTATTACTTTCATGATCTACTCCTCCTTAAATGCAGATTATTTTATATCTTTAATAACCCAATCATTTAAAATTAAATGACCCAATTTGTCTCTTTTGGTTTCAAGGTATTTAGCGTTTGTATGATTAGGGCAAATTTCCAATGGAACTCGTTCAACAACTTCAAGTCCATATCCTTCAAGACCAATTAGTTTTTTAGGATTATTCGTAAGCAGTCTGAGTTTATGCGCTCCCAGATGTGCAAGTATTTGAGCTCCTATTCCGTAATCACGCACATCAGCCGGAAAACCCAAAGCTTCATTGGCTTCAACTGTATCCGCACCTTCATCCTGAAGACTATATGCTTTTAGTTTATTATCAAGCCCTATACCGCGCCCTTCCTGCCGCATATACAGTAAAATACCATTACCTTCTTTCTCAATATGTTTCATTGCGGTTGCAAGTTGGTCTCCACAATCACAACGCATGGATCCGAATACATCTCCTGTAAGACATTCTGAGTGAACACGCACCAACACAGGTTTATCAGGATCAATATCGCCCTTTACAATTGCCAGATGATGATGGTTGTCAATTGCACTTTCATAGAGATGCAGGATAAATTCACCGTATCTTGTTGGGAAATTTGTTGATACAACACGTCTGATCAAATGGTCATTATTACATCGATAAGCAATTAAATCGCGAATAGTAATCATTTTAATATTATGCTTGTCAGCTATTTTCTCCAAATGTGGAACACGAGCCATACTGCCATCATCATTCATTACTTCACACAGTACGCCGGCGGGTTTTAAGCCAGCCAGTTTGGCTAAATCTACAACGGCTTCTGTGTGACCGGCCCTGGAAAGTACACCGCCTTCTGCGGCCTTTAGAGGGAAAATATGTCCGGGACGCCCAAGATCATCGGGGCGGGCCATTTCATCAACAAGAACCCGCACAGTCTCGGCCCTGTCATGTGCAGAAATGCCTGTTGTAGTGTTCTTAACAGCATCAACCGAGACAGTAAATGCAGTTGTGTGAAGCGATGTATTATCATGCACCATAGGTGCAATTTTCAATTCTGCCAGTCTCTCTGCTGTCATACCAATGCATACAAGACCGCGTCCGTGAGTAATCATAAAATTGATTATTTCCGGTGAGGCCTTTTCAGCCGCACATACAAAATCACCTTCGTTCTCTCTGTCTTCATCATCAATAACAATGAGAACTTTGCCGTCATGATAATCTTTTATTGCATCTTCAATATTACTGAACTTAGCCATGATATTTTCACGTCAAATTTGACGAGCCTTTCTTACAAGACAAAATTAATAGCCCAGAGATTTCAATTTTTCAAAATTTAATCCCGATTCAGAGGTTTTCCCAATCATTTTTTCAACATATTTTCCAATCATATCCATTTCAATATTAATCTTATCACCATATTTAAGCAATTTAAGGCATGTATTCTCCCATGTATAGGGAATGACAGCAACTTTAATATAGTCATCTATTATACTTGCAATTGTCAAACTTATACCGTTTAGAGTAATAGACCCCTTATGTATTGCATATCTGTGAAGTTTTTGCGGTAATTGAAGTTCCAGCCAATATCCGGTTCCGGAGCTTATAATAGATAGAACTACTCCGGTACCATCAATATGGCCCTGTACCAGATGCCCGCCAAGGCGATCACCCAATTTAAGTGCTCTCTCCAAATTGACTTTTGATCCCGCTGACATTGAGTTGAGATTTGTCATATTCAAAGTTTCACCTACGGCAATGGCTTTAAACCCCTGGCCTGTCAACTCAGTTACTGTCAGGCATATTCCGTTTACTGCAACGGAATCATCAGCCTTAAGATCATCCAAAAGCTCAGGACACTTAAAACTAAAACTCTTACCATTAGCCAGGTTGTTAACGCTCACAACTGTACCAATAGTTTCAATTAATCCGGTAAACATGTCAAATATCCTGTAAATTGATAGTCAGATCCAACTTTTTTCATTGATGTATCCATTAATTTAAGTGCCTCATCCGGATGTTCAAGATCCAAATCATTTATTGGTGACAATCCGTTGCCAAATATTTTCGGAGCAATAAATGTTATAATTTTATCCACGAAGCCCGCTTTAATGAATGATTGAGCAATAACAGGTCCGGCTTCTATCATGATAGATTGAATTGATGCATTATATGCAGCATTTAAAAGTGCATGGATATCAATAAAATTATTTTTCACCGGCATGGGCCAGATTGTTACGCCCAAAGCCCTTATAGTCTGTATTTTGTCTGACCTGCTATCTTCCGCAATGGCAAGTACTGTATTTTGAGGGCGTTTATTAATAATTTTCGCTTTCAACGATATATCACAAAGTGTATCCAGAACAATTCGCTTTGGTGATACTCCTTTGATATTGCGGACATCAAGTTGGCAGTCATCAGCTATTACAGTTCCAATTCCTGTTAAAACAGCATCATGTCTGCTCCTCATTCGATGAACCGCTCTCCTGGCTTCCGGCCCTGTTATCCATTGTGAACGGCCATTAGGCAGAGCAATTTTACCATCAAGCGTTTGAGCAATTTTGAGTGTAACAAATGGCCGTTTCAATTTCATAAAAGTTATAAATGCCTCATTAAGCTTGCGGCATTTATCTTCACAAATTCCTGATACTACTTCAAGTCCTGCCTGTTTAAGTCTTTTAATACCGCTACCTGCAACCAAAGGATTAGGGTCTTCCATGCCAATAAAAACCCTTTTTACGCCTGATTCTATAATATTTTCTGTACACGGCGGAGTTTTGCCGTGATGGTTACAGGGTTCCAGATTAACGTACAGGTCCGTACCCTGTGCATCTACCTTTGATAAGGCATTGACTTCAGCATGAGGTCCGCCAAATTTTTTATGAGCCCCTTTGGCAATTATAACACCATCTTTAACAAGAAGACAGCCTACCAACGGATTAGGGCTGACTTTTCCGTATCCTTGTCTGGCCAAGCTTATAACTTGTTGCATATATTTTTTTGGATGCATATAAAAAACCCTTGATGCAGTACTAAATTCAGGGTTCTTTTTATTGGAATGAAATCATTAAAATGATTTTTTTCTTCTTCCATCCGGACTATTACCGTCGGCTCCGGAATTGCGCCGGATCAGTCACATTATATATGAGACTCGTGGGCTTTCACCACCGGTGAGGAATTACACCTCGCCCTGAAGAAATTTAGATAATTTACAACAATGGAACGGGCAAGTCAAGGTTCATTTTTATTTTTGAAAAAAATACAAATTATAGTACAATTGTTTGTAAAAATACCACATCTAGTTGAATTTTCTTAATTTTTTACTTGACAAAAGCAGTAAAAATTTCATATAATTCCAGTCGACACCCCGAATTAATTTCCAACAAAAGAGAGTGATTATGAATTCAAATCCCGAGGATGTGGTTAAATCGGCCGCCGATCTTTTTGCGTCCGTAAATAACGAACAAAACGAAGCAACAAGATCAACAATTCCTTTTGATTTACATGAAAATGTTGATGATAAAGGACTTAGCATTGAACTGCATCCTGAAGGTGAAAATGATATCAAAGAACCGCCAAATATTGAGGCAAATCGAATGTCAATTGAGTTGAATAAAACCGCTTCACATATACATATTGAACCCGAACTATCAGAAAATGCCATGACAGTATTAAAACGACGTTATCTTTTAAAAGATCGTAATGCCAATATAGTTGAAACGCCCGTTGAAATGTTTCGCCGTGTTGCCAGTTTTATTGCCAGTGCAGACAAGGCATACGACAGTAATATAAATCAACAAACTATTGAAGATGAATTCTATAGTATGATGGCAAAGCTGGAATTTCTTCCCAATTCCCCTACTCTAATGAACGCCGGCAGAGAACTGGGACAATTATCAGCTTGTTTTGTACTACCCATTGAAGATTCTATGGAATCAATATTTGATGCTGTAAAGTACACTGCCCTTATACATAAATCAGGCGGTGGAACAGGCTTTTCTTTCTCCAGAGTGCGTCCGGCAAATGATATTGTAAGATCAACATCTGGAGTTGCTTCAGGGCCCATCTCTTTTTTGCAGGTCTTTGACGCAGCCACAGAAACGGTTAAACAAGGCGGGACGAGACGAGGTGCCAATATGGCCATTATGCGTGTTGACCATCCCGATATCATGGAATTCATTCACTGCAAAAAAGATAATGATAAACTAAACAACTTTAACATATCAGTCGGTATTACTGAAAAATTCTGGAGAGCGCTTGAACAGAATCGCGAGTATGAATTGATTAATCCTCATAACGGTGAGTTCTCCGGATCTCTTAGCGCAAAATCCGTATTTCAGGATATTGTTGATCACGCATGGGAAAACGGAGATCCTGGAGTTGTTTTTATTGATAAAATCAATATGGATAATCCGGTTCCTCACCTGGGTATGGTTGAATCTACTAATCCGTGTGGCGAACAGCCGCTTCTACCATATGAATCATGTAACCTCGGATCTATCAATCTCTCCAAAATGATTCGCTTTGACAATGAAGGTTGGTCTATTGATTATGACAAATTACGTAAAACCGTTCATAATGGCGTTCATTTCCTGGATAATGTAATTGATGTTAACCGCTACCCCATTGATCAAATTGCCGAAATGACCAGAACTACGCGTAAAGTAGGCCTGGGAGTAATGGGTTTTGCTGATATGCTAATTAGATTAGGCATACCATACGACTCTGTACATGCCATAGAAATTGCACGTAAGCTCATGAAATTTATTGATGATGAAGCTAAAGTAAAATCGAATCAACTTGCAAATGAAAGAGGCGCGTTCCCAGCATGGGAAGGCAGTACTTATCAAAAAAACGGTGATGCTATACTGCGTAATGCTACATGTACGACTATTGCTCCTACAGGCACTATCAGCATAATTGCAGGTTGTTCAAGTGGTATTGAGCCTCTATTTGCACTGGCATTTACGCGTCATGTAATGGATGATGACAAGTTGGCAGAAGTTCATCCCATGTTTCTTGAAGATCTTAAGGGCCTGGATATTTTTACAAACGCAATTATTGATCGTGTTATTCAATATGGTTCCATTCAGAATATGAGCGATATTCCTCAATCTATGAGATCGGTCTATCTAACATCTCATGACATTGATCCCGAATGGCATATCCGCATGCAGGCGGCGTTCCAGGAGAATACTGATAATGCTGTCTCCAAAACCGTTAATTTTGCAAATTCTGCCACTCATGAAGATGTTGCAACAGTCTACAAACTTGCTCATGATTTGAATTGTAAAGGTGTAACTATATACCGTGATGGTAGCAGAGATGTTCAGGTCTTGAACAAAGGTAAAAAAACTGAATCTGCGAATGATAAACTCAATCCTGCTCCATTTAGTGTTCATGACAGGCCTCAACTACTCAATGGTTTTACAACTAAATTAAATACTGGACAGGGTTCACTCTATGTTACAATCAATTCTGACACGCAAAAACGTCCTGTTGAAGTTTTTGCCAATATTGGCAAGAGCGGTGGAGACACTTCCGCACTTTCCGAGGCAATTGGCAGATTAATATCAATTGCGTTGCAAAAACGAATCTCGGTTGAAGAAGTAGCAAAAACCCTTATAGGCATTACCGGTTCGCGCCCTGTCTGGAATGAAGGATCATTAATTAAATCAGTACCGGACGCAATTGGCCAGATCTTACTTCAAGAGTTCAAGCACTTAAGAGAAGAAGCCGGACATACCGCACATACAATAAAAACATCCACTTCGGCAGGTTCTACTTTAGCAATACATGGTCCGGAATGTCCCGACTGTGGCAGCAGCATGGAGACAGAAGGAGGCTGTAGTGTCTGCCATATATGCGGGTACTCTCATTGCGGCTAGACAGGCTCCCGGATTTGTAAAGTCACACAATACTATTCTGTGTTGAAATTATAAAGCAGGAGGGGAAGTATTATAACCTCCCCTCCTCTAAAAATATTTGATTCTTCATAATGGAATGTACTTGAATGTTTACTTTGTGACAAGTCTACCGTTACAGATCTACATTGCTGTTATCTTCCGCATGATCATCACAAAGTGACTTTTTTAAAAGGTAATACCACAAGCTTACTTTACAAGTAAGTAAAATTTAAACCGCAGAAGGTGATACTACTACTGTTTAAAAATCATATAGTGTTGAATTGATTAAGAATCGCAACCCCAGGCATTATCTGTAGGATCACAAAATTCACATTTATTGGTTGGTATTTGCTTCCAATAGGGGACACAAAAAACCATACAGTATCTAGATGTCCAACAATCACTTTCACTTTCATAGCATGGTTGTTTTTGACAAACTAAACCAGCATGACAACTGGCTGGCTCTATACAGTCAACATGAGCCATGCATCCCTCACAATTATAAGATGGCGCAGCAATAAGATTAATTACACTAAGCAACATCGCAATACATAGCAGCCAGATAGAAATTTTCTTCATAATATCTTCTCCTCATTGATGATATTTTAAAAGGGAACAAAAATCTATACGCATGGCAAAAATATATTTTTTATCTGAAAAATCAGGGTAATAACACATGTCGGGGTATGCTCTTCCCAATGTCTTCAGGTGAATTTTTTTCACAATTTTCCCGGTATTCTTCTCCATTACATATACATTGGAGAAACAATTCTCGCCTTCTACTGAACTGGAATGCAGGTTAAAATAGAAATATTGCCCGTCCAGAGAAACACCTTTAACAAAATCATGCATGCTCCTCCCAGGACTACCTGCTTTATTCAATCTTTTTTGATCCAGCTGCACTAATTTCTGACGGCCTATTATTTCCGGACATTCAGATAAATCTATTTCATAGACCAACTGCCAATTTAAATTGTACTTTCTAAGTATGGGGAATTCATTGAATACACAATAGATTCCGGTACTATCAACAGAAAAACCTACCATATTAAGCCATGCGTCCTTTTTATGGATACCACTTATAGATACTGTTTTTCCAAATTCTCCAAGCCTCTCTCCGGCCATGCTGAACACAGAAAACAGATGCCCATCCCCTGCTAGATTAACATAAATTCTGTCTTTGTGATCAACCAGGGCATAATTTTCCGGGCAGCGTACATTGATATTTATAATAGATTTTAAACACTGTCCTTTTGTGTTTAAAATCTGCAGCCGGGCATTATAATGATCAAAGACTACAAGTTGATTAGAAGAATTAAAACCCCGTCCTACCGGATATTGAAACTCTCCCGGTCCCTGGCCCATGCGTCCCAGAGATTTCACCCACTCTAAATCCTCATTATATAGATGAATCTGATGATTTACAACGTCAGAAACATATAGGTGCCTATCTTTGTTGTTCCATTTGATATTGGCACAACGGCCAATATATACAGCATCACCATCTTCATCATCAGAATCCAGGATCTGTATTGGCTCTTTCACTTCAACAGGCAGGTTCTTCCAGTCAATTTTCTGTGAATAACATATTTGAAAACCAAAAAAACAGAGAATAATAAATTTATACTTCATCATGAGATGTCCTTTAAGTAACGGTTTAGTAATAAAACAAAATCCTTTTTAAACTCATCAAAGGTCTTACCTGTAGAACGGTTGACAAAAGTGCGTAATGAAGAAGCAGCTTTGAAACCAAGAGGTTGCGCATAGAAACAGGCAGAATGCCCGTTACGAGACCTAAGTATCAATTCTTTCAGCACAGCCAGCCTTCGCTCTTGGATATACTGTTTTGGAGAAATTCCATAAAAATAGATAAACTGCTCATGAAGAATTTGCCGGTCAATGTGGAAGCTGTTGACTATCTTGTCAACGGTGTGATAATTGCGGATATCCTGATCAATTAATTCTTTGATCCGGGAGAGACAGGGATCCGGTATCATAGCAGCTACTCCTCAATATAATTAAGATATATAGCCATAGTAAATGCGTTGACGACTCCCCATTAAAATCGCCAACGTGAAATACGCCTAAAAGTAAGCGTACAAATAAAATTATTATATTTAAGATATATCACGTATTAGCCATAGTCAAGTAAAAATTACCCCCCCCATAAATTAATTTTTGATTCTATATTGTTTCAGGGTGCCATGAAACTCATTTGATATTTGGAATTTGCTTTTTATGCTTTTATTTTAATAATGATAATTTTTTATTGAACATAACATCGATAGCCGTCGTATATTATACACAATCATCTATAATAATCTGAGAAAAATATGCCTCAAAATCAAAAGACAAATCTTTCTGTAAAAGTCTCAGACCGTAAACTGGGCGGTGAGTGGGAAAACTGGCAGGGAGATATTGACTACACTGCAATGGACAGCAGCTCCGGCAAACGAATTTTCATGGGTGTATTGCTGTTGATCTGGATTAGTTGGGGCGGCATAGCTTCTTTAATATGGTACCTTATATCACCAAGATTAGCCCAGTTCTATCCTGCTTTACCTTTAATAACCGCGATAATAACAGGTTCAATCTGGATAGGTCTTGGACTATGGTTCGGACTTCTGGCACTCTCACTAATTACACGCCGGGACTTCCTTATTCATTTCAGAGGACGCACATTCTCTTTAACTTTTATTATTCCCATTGCTTTCAGAACAGGAAGTCGTCTCGGTATTTCCAGAGACAGACTTAGCAATTCCTTTGTGAATGTTAGTAATTTATTGATAAGAACTCGCGTTAGGAAAGTACTTCCGGAACAGTTGATGATAATTCTGCCTCGCTGTCTGCATAAAAATGTTCTTGGTAGAATTCAATCCATATCCAAGAGTCTTTGCATACCAACATATATTGTATCAGGTGGTAGCAAAGCCAGACAGGTCATTATTGAGAATAGACCTAAAGCTTTGATTGGTGTAGCATGTGAACGCGATCTTTTAAGTGGCATTCAGGACGTATTGAACAAAATTCCTGTTATAGGAATACCAAATATCCGCCCTGAAGGCCCATGCAAGAATACTGAAATTAACTGGATTGATTTTGAAAACGCCTTATTAACATTTCTCGATCAGGATGCAAAAATAAAAGAACTCTGTGTATTTCGTAGTTAAATACTTTTTTTTAGGTTCTTCCGAGTATTCTATGGGTTAGGATTTATAATACTCATATTTGAACAGCAGAATATCGAATATCGAATTTCCAAGTAGTTTTTACTTCGACATTCGATATTGGCTATTGGACATTGGATATTCATCAGCCCATTGGCTATACATTACAGGATTCACTTAATCCTCCTGTCAATCCTGTTCTGCCCGCTCTTTCTATTTATCTTTTTTTCGGAGGTGCCTGGTGTGTGCACTCTCCGTAATACATTTCGGCTGCTTCCATAATGGTTTCTGATAATGTGGGATGCGGATGTATGGTGTGCGCTAATTGTGCAGCAGTAAGCCCCTGCTCTACGATAAGCGCGCCTTCGGCAATCAGTTCCCCGGCACCCGGCCCAACAATACCCACACCAAGTACTTTATCCGTAGATTTTTCAATAATCAGTTTGCTAAGGCCATCCATGCGGCCCAAACTTAAACAACGGCCTGATCCGGCCCAATTAAATTTTGTAATTGCCACATCTATTCCCCGCTCTCGTGCCTCTGCTTCTGTTATTCCAACCCATGTCAGTTCCGGATCAGTGAAAAGGACAGCGGGAATTGCTTTAGGTGAGAAAACAGAGGCATCTCCGTTAATTGCACGAACTGCGGATTTACCCTCTGCAGTAGCTTTATGTGCAAGCATGGCACCGCCAACAACATCACCAATGGCCCAGATATGAGCTTCATCTGTCTCTCTATTGGGATTTACTTTAATAAAGCCTCTATCATCAATGGCAATTTTTGTATTTTCCAGGCCAAGATTATCTGTATTTGGCGTTCTTCCCACAGTGAGTAATACTTTGTCAAAACGTTGTTCAATTTCTTTTTTTGCGGCATCCACCATTTTAACATTGACACCGTCACTATCTGCCTCAACACTGACAACCTTTGTCTGTAATAATATTTTTGAATATATTTTTCTGGCACGCATGGAAAATGTTCTTACAAGATCAGCATCTGCGCCCGGCAATAATTGAGGTAAAATATCAACTACTGTAACTTCGGTACCAAGTGCGGCATAAACAGTTCCCAGTTCAAGACCAATATATCCGCCACCAATTACAAGCATAGAGCCGGGGATATCCGGTAAGTCCATTGCATTGCTCGAGTCCATTATACGATCTGAATCCATATTAATAAAAGGAAGCTGCATCGATCTTGTTCCGGTTGCAATTATTACATCATCAAATGTCAATTTTTCGATATTTCCATCTTTCAACGAAACTTCAATATTTCGATTATCTAAAAATTTTGCATACCCCTGCATATAGTTAATTCCACGTTGGCGCGTTAAATGGCCAAGGCCTGTGACTAATTTTTTTATGACTTCATTTTTTTTTGATACCATTTTCTTATGGTCAATCTCAGGCTCATTAAAAATAACACCAAATTCAGCAGAATGGGCAGCTTCATTTATAATTGCTGCACCATGCAGTAATGTTTTTGTAGGAATACAACCGTGGTATAAACAAACGCCACCGGGATTAGTCTCAGGATCAATTAAAGTTACATCCATACCCATATCTGCGGCTAAAAAAGCAGCAGGGTATCCACCGGGCCCAGCACCAATAACAACGATTTTTTTTCTTGATTCCAACATTTTTTTCTCCAAATTATTTTCAATAGATAATTGTGGATACAATTTTACCAGAACTTTTCTTGAAAACAACAGTTTAAAATTGCATATCTTACAATTTCACCAACATCTATTCAATGAATTGAATGATTACACTAAAAATAAGGCATAATTTGTAAAAAATATCACTCTATGTCAAGCAATGTATTTAAAAAATTAATCATTGAATACGCCCTTGACAAAATGACTAAAAAAGCGTACTATATAAGCCTATATTTTTCATGTAGAGAAAGGTGTAAAATGAGTAAATCCTCACTAGTTATTTTTTCACTCCTATTCATCATGTTTATCCTTTATTCGGGATGCACTGATAAAAATGGAAATCCTGTCGGACTTGACATTTTTGATCGCGATCAATTTGGAGAAGAGCATTCATTGCTTATCCAAACCTCAGCTTCAGACACATTCTACCTTGAACCGATGAAATCAGGAAATAGTCAATATCTACTTCTCGGTGAAAAAGACAATTTTAAATATAACGTAATTTTCAGAGTAGATACTTCCGGATACCCTGAAAACCATAAAGTTGACAGTGCATTCATCTACCTGTTTGTATATAATATGGAAGGTGATACAAACGACATCACCCTTCCACAGGTTTATGAATCTAATGCTTCATGGGAAGAAGATGACATAACATGGGAATATGTAGAAGAAAACGGATTGACGGGTGCAGAAGTCAATATCACTCCACGAATTGTCAATAAAGATACTATATCTTTTAAAATTCCCAATGATTTGGTTGAAAAGTGGATGGCCGATGATAACGAGGCATTTAAAGGTTTGATCCTGGATTATACAAATAATGGCAATATCTATAGTATTCTTTCCGGTGATGGCTCCTATAAATCCTACATGAAATTACACACAACTGATCTGGCCGATGATACAACTCATTCTTCACGTATCATGTTTTTTGATTATGATGCTTTTGTATCACATCATGAAATCGCACAAGATCCTGATAGATTATGGGTAATTAATGGTATCGGTTATAGAAGTTATCTCAATTTTGATCTTTCTGTTATACCGGAAAATGCAACTATTAATAATGCACTTCTCAGTATGACTTTGGATACATTAGCTTCATGGCCTACCCAGACTAATGGCTTTGGAGTATCAATTAATGCTTTGGAATCAGATTTTGATATTTCACAAGACAACAACGTACAATCTCAAAGCGACCTGAATGCTTCAACTATTTCTGATTCTCTTATAATTAATGTCAGATCCATTGTTCAGGAATGGGCGCGTCAAAGCTATGAAAATAAAGGCTTTCTGTTAAAAGGTCAGGCAGAAACTATACATTGGTCCGGTAGGTCATTCTATTCATCAACAGCAGATTCAACCAAAAGGCCAACACTTAAAATTTTCTATAGTATTCCACCCGTTACCATTTCTGAAAATTAATATCAGATCGATTTTGGAGCAATTATGAAGAAATTTAAATTAGTGTTATTCAGTTTAGCCATTTTCAGTGTTGTAAATATTTATGCCGGTGATGTGTTATCATCCTATGGAGTCGGACTATTTTATCGTAATGCGGATGCAAGAAGTCTGGGTATGGGCGGAACACAGATATCAAATTTTGATGCCTATGCTATTTCCAGGCTGAATCCCGCTGCCAATACCATGTTAAAACGTACAACAATTATGCTGCATTTCTTTTATGATGGAAACATTCTTTCCAATGGTATTGAAAAGGCCAGTGACGCTTATGCCAACCTTGATGGTTTTCAATTTGCCGTTCCACTTTCAAATTCAATGAATTTTCGTCTTGGTCTGCAACCATGGACACGTATGGAATATCATATAACACAAAACAAGACACTGGATGATCAAGATTATATTAAAAGATTTAAAGGTGAAGGTGGTATCAATTCACTTGATATGAGTTTTGCATGGGCTCCCACACCCTCACTCTCACTGGGTATTACAGGACATTATTTGTTTGGCAACCTGAAAGAATCATGGTGGGTAGATTATAATAATACTGAATTCACAAACTCAGTAGATATATATAACACTAAAGCCACTGGCATAACGACGACCTTGGGTTTTACCTTCAAAGTATCTCCCAGCTTGTCTTTCGGTGGAATTTATACACCTAAAACTACACTGATAAACAAAACTACATATCAAAACGTATTTAAGGTAGATGATAATATTATAGAAGGTACAACAGTATTTCCATCCACACTTGGATTCGGTATTCAGTATCTACCTAAACGTACGTGGAGAATTGCCGGAGATTATGAGATACAGGACTGGAAAAAATTCAAACACAGCACTAGAAATGTATCATCTATGCAGACTGTACATAGAATCAGTGCAGGTACAGAATATTTGCCTACTCTTAACCCTCTTGCTCCGTATTATAAGCGTATCACATATAGGGCGGGTATTGCTTTTATGCCATTTTTTGCAGAAGATGCACAAGGAAATGAAATAAATGAAACATGGCTGACAGTTGGAGCAGGTCTTCCATTTTTCTTAAATTTATCAAGAATAGATATTTCTCTGGGTTTTGGACGTAGAGGCAAACTATCTTTAAATGGATTTAAGGAAGATCTGATACGGTTAGGAGTTACTATTACAGGTAATGAACGCTGGTTCCTGAGACGTTATTAATTTTTTTTTACTTGATTTCAGTCAGTATTTTTATTACAATTTTATCTTCATGCACAAAAAAGTTTAAAAAAATAAATCTTAATTAATTGGGAGGGTTCTCCGGTGCAACGGAAATCACAAATCAGCATTTTCAGCATTTTTTTATTACTCGTAGTAATTGCTGCTCAAATGCAATTTTCAGGCTGTGCCAGTTCAGGTGTTAGTAAAGGTTTGACACCCGAACAGCAACAAGCAAAAAAAGATTCTATTCTACAAAAACAAAAAATTGAGCTTTATAAGTTGTGGAGCACCGGTTACGAAGCTGACAAACAAAAAAACTTTCCCAAAGCCGTACGATATTACAGACAAGTTGTAGAAAAAGATACAATTGATGTTTATGGTTCTATTAAGTATCAACGTCTGGGCAATGCCTTGTTGCAAACACAGTCTACAGATAGTGCTGAGTGGGCATTTAAAAAGGGTATTGCGCTCGATCCTGAAAAACCTTATTACTATCGTACCCTGGGTTATATTTATAGAGCTTCAGGCCGGCATGATGAAGCAGTGACCATGTACATTAAACTTACCGAACTTGAGGCTGATAAAGCTGAAAACTTTGATTTACTTGCAGATAGTTATGTTGCTTTGGATGATATGCCCAATGCCATCCAGGCCCTTCAAAAAGAACTTGAATTACAACCAAACAATAAATCTGCTCAGGAAAAACTAACAGGTTTATTAAACGCTTCCGGTGATATAAATGAAATTATTGCTGCACAGATCAAAATGATAGAGTTGGAACCTGAAAACATAAAGTATCGTATGGACTTGGCAAAAACCTATCATAATGATGCACAATTTGAAGCGGCATCCAAGGCATTGAATATTGTAATTGCCAAAGAACCAGAGAATCTCTATGCTCTTGAACTTCTCGGTGACTGCTATAAACAGTTAGAGCATTTTAATGATGCAGCAACGACATACAAACGGATTCTTGAGCTCAACACAAATGACAAAAAGAATATGTGTAACCTGGCCGACTGCTATACTTCTTTAGGTCGTTATACTGCCGCTCTCAGGCAAGCCAGAAAGGCCAAAGGTAATAATTTTGGACAAGCATGGCTTTCTATTGGTTTTGTTTATCAGACAGCTGCTGAGCAACGTGTAAACGAGCGTGGCGGAGAGATTAAATTTGATGACAAGCTGGTTTATGAATTTGCATACAAAGCCTTTTTACAGGCAAAGAAAGATCTATCTGTAAAACGTGAAGCAGAACGTTTTGTCTCGTTCTTGAAAGAGTTAATCCCAACAAGTCAAGATAGATTCATGCACGATTATACTCTACCTAAAGATGAAGCTTATAAATGGGTTCAATAAATAGACACCTTAATAAGTCTATTGCAATAGGATCTGATCATGCCGGATTTGCCTTGAAAGAGGCAATCCGGCATTACCTTGACGATAAGAAGATTCCATATACGGATTTTGGTGCATATTCAGAAGAGTCTGTTGATTATCCTGAGATAGCTGTAAAAGCATGTGAATCGGTTACTATTGCAACATCAATACAAGGTATTCTATGTTGCGGTAGTGGTATTGGTATGTCCATAGTTGCTAATAAAGTACAGGGCATTAGAGCAGCTCTGTGTTATACACCCGAACTGGCAAAGATGAGCCGTTTACATAATAATGCCAACATATTGGTTTTGGCCGGTAGATATACAGAACCAGATGAAGCTTTTGAAATTATCAAAACATTTTTAGAAACAGATTTTGAAGGTGGTCGGCATAAGAAACGCGTCGATCTGATTCACTCCCTGACCCGATGTTAATCTGTAATAATTTATACAATTAACGGGTGTCTCCGGTCAAATCGGAAATTCTTGTGTATTTCCTGTTTGACCGTTTTCGCCTTCAATATATATCATTTCTTGCACGAGGGATTAGACATGAATACCTTGAAGCAATTTGATCCTGAAATTTTTAAAACCATCGAAGGTGAGCATCACAGAGAGAATTATACTCTTGAGATGATTGCCTCTGAAAATTTTGTAAGCCCTTCCATATTGGAAGCCATGGGTGGCGTAATGACAAACAAATATGCCGAAGGCTACCCGGGCAACCGTTACTATGGTGGATGCATCTATGTTGATGAAGCTGAAAACCTTGCCAGGGACCGCGCAAAGGAGCTGTTTGGATGTGAATATGCCAATGTACAACCACACTCGGGTTCTCAAGCCAATATGGCTGCATATATGTCATTTATTCAGCCAGGTGATACTGTACTAGGTATGGATTTATCACACGGTGGTCATTTAACTCACGGCAGTCCGGTTAACTTTTCCGGTAAACTCTATAATTTTGTCTCATACGGTGTATCACCTGAAACAGGGCTGATAGACTTTGATGATGTAGTTAAAAAGGCCCGCGAACATAAACCAAAAATGATTGTCACCGGTGCCAGTGCCTACCCCAGATTCTGGGATTTTGAAAAATTTAAAGAAATTGCCGATGAAATTGGTGCTTTTCTTATGGCCGATATAGCGCACCCTGCCGGACTGGTGGCAACTGGTCTGCATCCTAATCCCCTACCCTATTGTGATGTTGTAACAACTACAACGCATAAAACATTAAGGGGACCAAGAGGCGGAATGATTTTAGTAGGGAAAAACATTGAAAATCCCTTTGGAATCGTTGCGGCAAAGTCAGGCCGTACCAAGATGATTTCCGAAATTATTGATAGTGTTGTCATGCCAGGCATTCAAGGCGGCCCTCTTATGCATGTAATCGCTGCTAAAGCCGTAGCTTTTAAAGAAGATTTGCAGCCGGATTTTAAGACATATTGCCAGCAAGTTTTGAAGAATGCTCAAATTTTAGCCAATAATTTGGTTGAAGCTGGTTATAATTTAGTATCAGGCGGTACTGACAACCATCTTATGCTTGTTGACCTGACATCAAAAAATATATCCGGTAAAAAAGCTGAAAGATTACTTGAAGCTGCTGGCATTACAACAAACAAAAATATGGTACCTTTTGATAAGCGCAGCCCGTTTATAACCAGTGGTATCCGTATTGGAACGCCGGCATTAACAACACGTGGTATGAAAGAATCTGAAATGGAAGTTATTGCCCAATTCATTGATCGCGTATTATCCAATCCCGACAATGAAGGCGAACATGCCAAAGTACGAGAAGAAATAAAAGAGATGTCAAAGAATTTTCTACTGTAGATTAATAACGGGCCGGAAAAACTTCCGGCCCGTCGCATATTTATAAATTCATCTGGGGAGGGTGAATATTGCGTCCGTCGTGGCACCAATATTTCATGGAAATTACAACTCTTGTTGCAACACGTTCTACATGTATACGAAGACAGGTTGGAGCAATAATTGTACGCAATAAAAAAATATTGTCTACAGGGTATAATGGCGCTCCTATCGGAACACCTCATTGCCTTGACATCGGCTGTCTACGTGACAAATTACAAGTCCCGTCTGGTCAACGCCATGAACTCTGCCGTGGAATTCATGCAGAACAAAATGGCATTATCCAAGCCGCAACTTCCAGTACATCAATTGAAGGTGCCGTGTTATATGCCACTCATCATCCTTGTTCATTATGTGTCAAAATGATAATAAATGCTGGAATTACACAAATTTATTATGCGGCCGGTTATCCGGATGAACTGGCAAAAACTCTTGCCAAAGAAGCTGATCTACAGTTAATTCTATTGGATGAAACAACCTGGGATACAAGATCATGAGATGTCCTTTTTGCGGAAAAGATGATGACAAAGTTGTAGACTCACGCTCCAGGGATGATGGTCGAATTATTAAAAGACGAAGATTATGCCTTTTATGTGAGCGTCGTTTCAGTACTATTGAAGAGATTGAAGATAAAACAATTTATGTTATTAAAGCTGATGGCCGCAGAGAAGATTTTGATAGAAAAAAATTGATGAAAGGCATTCAGATTGCCTGTAATAAACGCCCGGTTTCAATCAATACTTTAGATGATTTGGTCTCCCGAATTGAAATAGAGTTAGAGGCTCTTCCGTCAAAAGAGATCAAAAGTATTGAGATTGGCGAAAAAGTCTCCTTTTATCTTAAAGCAATTGATGAAGTCGCTTATGTTCGTTTTGCATCAGTATATCGAAAATTTCAGGATAAAGAAGCTTTTATTAAAGAATTGAATTTAATGAACTCAATAAATGGAAAAAACAAATAAAAATCATGATTCCACATGCATATGACAGTGGGAAATTTTATATAAAATTCAAATAAATTATTCATAAACGTCCTTCAATCATGTTTGAAGACTCATAAAACATTCGGAGCGTGCATGTTTCGGAAAAACTCTTTCAGCGGTGGTACACATCCGCATGATGAAAAACAATGGTCGAGTGCCAAGGCAATTGAGATAATGCCTTTGCCGGAGACAGTTATTATCCCAATTCAGCAACATATTGGTGCTCCATCAGATCTTATTGTTGAAAAAGGTCAAACGGTTAAAAAAGGGCAGGCCTTGAGCAGCTCATCTAAATTTGTCTCTGTGCCTGTTCATGCTTCTATTTCAGGTACTATTAAGGCAATTGAACAACGTCCCCATCCTCTGGGTGCCAACTTATTGTCTGTTGTAATTGAGAGTGACGGTGAAGATAGCTGGATATCTGATTTTAAAGAAGAGCCCGATTATTTTGAATTGGATGTACAACAGATGAAACAGCGTATCGCCGATGCTGGTGTTGCCGGTATGGGTGGAGCTGCATTCCCCAGCCATGTCAAACTCTCTCCTCCTGAAGATAAAAATATAGACACATTAATTTTAAATGGTGTTGAATGCGAACCGTTTTTAACTGCTGATCATAGAATTATGCTTGAGCGTCCCGATGAAATTATTAAGGGAATGCGCTTGATCATGAAAATTCTCAAAATTGATACCGGATATATTGGTATTGAAGCGAATAAACCCGATGCAATTGCCCTTTTAAAAGAAAAAGTAAATAAAGAAACTGGTATCGAGGTAGTTGTACTTGAAGTTAAATATCCACAGGGTGCTGAGAAACAATTAATTAAAGCATCTACAAATAGAGACGTTCCAGCCGGTAAATTACCAATGGAAATAGGATGTGTTGTTCAAAATGTTGGAACAGCCGTTGCAATTTATGAAGCTGTTGCTATGCAGAAACCACTAATTGAACGTGTAGTTACAGTAACCGGCACTTCCATTCATGAGCCTAAGAACTTACTTGCCAGAATAGGTACACCTTTCTCAGAGTTGATTGCCTGTTGTGGTGGTATGAAGGATAATACCGCGAAAATTGTAAATGGCGGTCCTATGATGGGCATGGCTCAACTTACAGATGCTGTACCGGTAATTAAAGGCACATCCGGAATTCTTGTATTAGATGAAAAAACTGCTAATATGCAAGAAGAGAATCCATGTATTGCATGTGCACGTTGTGTTGACGTCTGCCCCATGAAACTTTTACCCAATCATATTGCGTCGTATGTGGAATACAACAAATTTGACAAAGCAAATGAGCTTGGCATTTTTGATTGTATGGAATGTGGTACATGCAGTTTTATCTGCCCTGCAAAGCGTCACCTTGTACACTATATCAAATTGGGTAAAGCATTAATTAATGAACAGAAAAAGGCCGTTTAGTCGTCGCCTTTTTTAATAATAATGGGAGGACATATACATATGGAACGTCGCTTTGTAATATCCCCTTCTCCGCATGTAAAAGATGGCGATAGCATTCAAAAAATAATGTATGCAGTAGTCATAGCCCTTATCCCTGCGGGTATTGGCGGAATTTACTTTTTTGGATTACATGCACTTTGGGTAATTGCCGTAGCAATTGCTGCATCATTGGGCGCAGAGGCCTTATTCAGTAAAATGATGAAGCGGCCTATACAGCTTCAAGACGGAAGTGCAATTATTACCGGATTGCTACTGGCATATAATGTCCCTGCAGAGGTACCGTTATGGCTTCCGGCAATAGGTGCAGTTGCTGGTATTGGTATCGGTAAAATGGCTTTTGGTGGTTTGGGTTATAATCCAATGAATCCCGCTCTTATAGGACGTGCATTTCTAATGGCTTCCTGGGCAGTGCATATGACAGTTTTCAGAACAGCACCCAAAGGCGGTACACTTTCAGGAATTGATGCAATAACCAATGCAACTCCTTTGAATGTTTTCAAGGGTGCACGCGAAATTCTTACTAACAGCGTTAATTATTCGGCTGAACAGGTTACCGAAGCAACACAGGCAATTACTCAGCTCTATAATTCATCCGGCAATCTTTTTTGGGGACGTGTTGGTGGGTGCCTTGGAGAGACTTCAGCTATTTTACTGCTACTAGGTGCTGTTTTCCTTATGTATAAACGTATAATTGGTTGGAAAATACCTTTTGCATATATTGGTACTGTTGCAATTCTCACTTGGGCTTTTGGCGGAACCAATGGCCTTTTCTCCGGAAATCCAATATTTCATATCCTTTCCGGTGGTTTAATATTAGGTGCCTTTTTCATGGCAACTGATATGACAACCACGCCTGTTACATTCAAGGGGCGTCTCTACTTTGGAATTGGATGTGGTATCTTTACATTTGTAATCAGACTCTGGGGTGGGTATCCTGAAGGCGTTTCATACTCAATCCTGCTCATGAACTTAGCAACCCCACTGCTTGACAGATATACTAAACCAAAAGTGTTTGGAGGTTAATCAAAATGAAAGAGATTGTTAAATTTGCAGCCATCTTAATGCTGGTTGCGGTGATAGCCTCCGGAGCCCTGGCATATGTAAACAAGATTACATTGCCCCGTATAATCGCTCAACAGGATGGTGAATTGACTAACGGTTTAAAATCTGTTTTACCAGGGACTGAAAATGGAGTAATTGAGCCTGTTGAAATTGAAGGTGAAATTGTCTATTACAAAGGTTTTGCAGATAAGAAAAAAATGCAACCTGTAGGATTTGCAATGCTGGCAGTGAATTATGGTTATTCCAGTGATATCAGGACTTTATTTGGCGTGGATACATCATTTGTATTGTTGGCAACTAATATATTATCTCAAAACGAAACCCCGGGACTTGGCACAAAATGTGAAGAGATAAAATACGGAGATTCTTCATCATGGTGGCAGGAACAATTTATTGGAAAATTCTTAAATGAGTTAAAAGTTGACAAAGATGGCGGCCAGATTCAATCAATCACCGGTGCAACAATAACTTCACGCGCCATTACGAACAGTATATCCCAATCTTTGACATGGCTCAAAGAAGAAATCACAGAAAATAATCAATATATTAATTTTTGAGCATAATTGGAGAATAGATATATGTCGCTAACCAAAGAATTCATCAAGGGAATTTATCGGGAGAATCCGGTACTCCGCCTGATGCTGGGCCTCTGCCCTGTTCTGGCGACTTCTTCTTCGGTGAGTAATGCCATTGGCATGAGTGCAGCTACTACATTTGTATTAGTTTGTTCCAACTTTGTCATTTCACTCATACGAAAAGGTGTTCCAGCAAAAATACGGATTCCTATTTTTATTATTGTCATTGCATCTTTTGTAACATTGGTTGAGATGGTAATGGCTGGATTTTTCCCTGCATTAAGCAAATCATTGGGAAATTTCATATCATTAATTGTTGTTAATTGCATTATTTTGGGCAGAGCTGAGGCATTTGCATCAAAAAACACTCCTATTTCATCAATAATTGATGGCCTGGGAATGGGTGCAGGATTTGCATTTGCAATGATACTGATTGCATCTGTTAGAGAGATACTGGGAGCGGGAACATGGCTTGGCTTTCCTCTTTTTGGAACCGACTTTGAACCTATTGCAATTTTTGTAATGTCACCCGGCGCCTTCCTGACCATTGGTTTTTTAGTCGCTTTTCTTAACTGGATAGAGCATCGTCGCTCAGCCAGCTAAAAGAGAGGAATTTATATGGATTTTCATACATTTTTAGTTATAGCAGTTGGTGCCATATTTGTTTCTAACTTTGTTTTAATGCGCTTTCTCGGACTCTGTCCCTATATAGGCGTATCAAAGCAATTAGATTCAGCTGTTGGTATGGGTATGGCCGTTATCTTTGTCATGAGCATGGCCTCTGTAGTAACATGGACAATTTATACATACTTCCTGGCTCCAACGCCTTCAAATATATTGTTTAAACTATTTATGGGATCTCAAGGAACTCCTCCGGATCTGACATACTTAAGAACAATTACTTTCATTTTGGTTATTGCTACTTTGGTTCAACTGGTTGAAATGATTATTCAGAAGGTCAGCCCGGGTCTGTATCGTTCACTTGGTATCTATCTTCCTTTAATTACTACTAACTGTGCTGTATTGGGTGTCTCACTTTTAAATATTGATAGTGAGTATAATTTTATTCAGGCACTGGTAAATGGATTTACTTCAGGCATTGGATTCACTCTGGCATTGGTTCTCATGGCAGGTCTTCGTGAAAAGCTTGAACTTGCAAGACTTCCAAAGGCTATGCAGGGCGCACCTGTTGCTTTTATCATGGCTGGTTGTATGTCCATTGCATTCCTGGGATTTGCAGGACTTAAATTTTAATTTAATATCTGTGGAAGGTCATGACCGAGAAGACTACTAAATCTACAAAAAATGAAATGCCATTTCTGGAGCATCTGGAAGAATTGCGATGGCGCATTCTCAAGAGTTTAGGTTCTGTGGTCCTTTTTATGGTAGTGACCTTCCCCTTTACCGGGGCAATTTTAAAAATTTTGACAATGCCTAATGATCACCTTGCTGATCCGGCAAATCTACTTTTTCTAAAGCCTACTGGAATGTTAACCGTAAGAATTGAGATAGCAATTGCCGTTGGTATTGTTATCTCTTTACCGGTTATCTTCTATCAATTCTGGCAATTTGTCTCTCCGGGCCTGCATTCATCGGAACGCAATTTTGTATTCCCCAGTATTTTCCTGACAACATTCTGTTTTCTTCTGGGTTCAGCTTTCTCATATTTTATTATTATTCCAACTGTTCTGCCATTTTTATTTGGAATGGGTACGGAAACTATCAGTGCAGAGATAAACATAAATTATTATATGAGCTTTGTTCTTAGATTAATATTAGTTGCAGGCCTTGTTTTTGAATTACCCGTTATCTCTCTACTTTTATCAAATTTGGGAATTCTTAAACCTCAGTTTATGAGAAAATATCGCCGATACGGTATTGTCATCACATTTATCTTTTCCGCAATTGTAACACCTCCCGACCCTATGAGCCAGATGCTTATGGCTTTGCCTCTACTTGTTTTATATGAGATCAGCATATTTGTTGCCATGTATGGATACAGTAGAAAAAAAGCACGTGATGCTAAATGGGATGATGAATATGGAGAAAAAAAGGACTAATAGCAGATCTCTATTTATCTTGGGATTTTGTTGATCCATTTAACCTGTCTAAATTGTACTTCATACCTGGAAATTTATTGTTGTGAAATCTCCCCCGGTTGTTCCCGATCTTTTTCTTTCATAAAAACACCGGGGACGCAAAAAGCGCGACACCCGGGGTTTTTCAACAGTCTACCGTATCGTTCAAATTTATTAAATTATTGTTTGGCAGGTTTTGAAAACTCAGGGCGTTTAACAACAATTTTCCCCTTTTTCTCAATCAGTGCTAACGCTTCTTTGACCGCCCTTTCAAGTTGTACATCACGCCCCTCAGATAATGATTTTGCATCTTGCCGTACAACAATATCCGCAGGAACACCTACATTTTCTGCAACCCATTTATTGTTAATGGGATCAAACACCGCATTATCAGGTGCAGTAAGAGCTCCGCCATCTACAAGTCTGTAATGTACAGATGATTTCACCAGGCCGCCCCATGTACGCATTCCAATAAGTGGACCGACTTTCTGCTGCCTGAACGCCCATGGAAAATAATCACCTCCTGAACCTGCTAATTCATTGATAAGCAATACTTTTGGGCCAAGTATACCTGCAGGAAGCTGAAATGATTTGCCATTGGGAACTTCGTTAGTAAGCCCGGCTCTTAAAGTTCTGGTCATTAAATCAACCATATAATCATCAAGTAAGCCTCCGCCGTTAAAACGTTCATCTATTACGGCACCTTCTTTATGTTGCTGTGCAAAGAAATACCTGTCGAAAGATACAATTCCGGGAGTTGATGTGTTGGGGATCCACACATATGCCAATCTACCATTGGATAGCTTATCAACAAGACGTCTGTTGTCTTCTACCCATGTTCTCTGGCGTAGTGCATTATCAGATCCTATCGGTTTAACAACGATTTGCCAGGAATCTTTAAAATCAGGTGTATCATTAATATGGATAATGGTCTGACAATCGGCAGTTCCATCAAGGAAACTGTAAGGATCATCTTTATACGTCAACTCGTAACCATTCACTCCAACAAGGTAATCACCCGCTTTAACCTTCATTCCAGGTTGATCCAGGGGACCTTTTAATCCGGGATTCCAGCTCTCTGTTGTATAGATGCGTTGAATCTTCCAAACTTTATTTTCCACAACGAGATCTGCACCTAACAGGCCAACTGTCGACTTGGCAACTTCAGGCAGATCGCCACCATAAACAAAACTATGTCCGACTGATAATTCACCATTTAGCTGATCAATAATATAGCTGAGGTCTGCACGGTGACGTACAAAAGGAATAAGCGGTGCGTAACGATCATAAACTCCCTTCCAATTACGTCCATGCATATCGGGATCATAAAAGTAATCACGTTCATAACGCCAGGCTTCTTCAAAAATTTGCCGCCATTCTGCAAATCTGTTAAGTTTCATATTCAACTTGATTGAAAGTTTCTTCCCACCGTTTTTAACAGGAGCGGCCGTATCGGCAATTTTCCATGCCTGGCCTTGCTGAAATAGTATTTTTTTACCATCTGCCGAAACAGATATTCTTTTTGTATTTTGTATAAAATCTTCAGCCTTACGTTTCTCAAGAGAAAATTTATGGATGATACTATTTCTGCTGTTGTGTAGTTGTTCTGCAATAAATACAGATCCTTCCGGCCCACTGACCATATATTTATAATTCCTGACCGGCATAGGCAATGCCAAAATTCTGCGCTCAATACCCTCAAAATCAATTTTTACAATGTTATCTTCTTTGTCATCAGATTTTTTAACTTCTTTTTTCTCTTCTGCTGTATGAATCTCTTTATTGTGAGCATTATCTGTTGACTCATCCTCATCATCACTCCTGTATTTAAAAGGAGAGTGATCGTCTTTACATAAATTAATAACATATGCACCGTAGGATGGGTCGGCCTTCATTGAAGAGGTATTTGCCCAACCCGATGCAAGTGCAACATCTGTACTTGCTAAAAAGTATAGATTTTTACCATTACGGTCAAACGAAGGTGCAAAGGCATCGGCAAATGAATTTGTAATTGCTTTCACAAATTTTGTCTCTTGAGACCAGATCATTATACGCCTGAAATTATTTGAGCCGGTCTTGGAATAAGCAAGCCATCTGGAATCAGGAGACCAGGATAATACACTTGATCCTCGTTCCAGATTTGCCCCTCCTGTATCAGCAGTAAATATTTTTTCTGTATCGATATCAACAATACGAATTCTAACATCATCATCAATAAAAGCAATATATTTGCCATCAGGAGACCATGCCGGATCCCATGCCATTTTTGATTCACCGATAGATATAGATAAAGGAGATGACAGACCGTCCTGTGAAGCAATATAGAGCTTGTAATCCTTCTGTCCCGCATCAGAAAACCATGCAATCTTACCGCCCTTTGGAGACCATATTGGAGCACGATCTGCCGCATCGGAACTTCTGGTAATATTCCTGGCATCACCATGCTCAAAAGGAATAGTAAAAATTTCACCTCGCGCTTCCATCAACGCACGTTTACCTGTTGGAGAGACAGAGACTGATGTTACTTTTTTACTTACATCTTCCCATTGTGGCTCTGCCCATGGAAAATCACCTTGAACAGTTATACTCAATTGCCTTGATTTACCACTCTGAAGATTGAACAAATGAAGATAACCATCACGTTCAAAAACAAGCTTGTTATCACCACTGCTCAACCATTTAATATCTGAACCTTTGAATTTGGTTATTTGTTTCAAGGCACCTGTTTTAGTTGAGAATGACCAAATGTTTGAAATCCAGTCTCTATCTGAAATAAAATATACATAACCCCCCATCCATGTTGGCTGAATATCTATAGTTCTCTCGTTTGGAATAAGAGTCTCGGATAAATCTTTGATATTAAGCACTGTCAATGATGTATTCTGCCCACCTCTGTAGTTGCGCCACTCTTTATCCCACCTTGATATGCGGTCAATAACAATATTGTCTCCACGCGGCCCATATGCTCCATTAGTACCCCACTGAGACGTCACAAGGGTTGAAGGCCCACCACTTACAGAAACCGTCCACAAACGATCAAAAGCTGTAGGAGCGGTTTCTCTTGTGGATGCATAGAGAACACGTTTCCCATCAGGTGTCCATCCCCTGGCCCGTGATGAAACTGGAAACCATGTAAGACGCGTTGGTGTACCACCTTCAATTGGAATTGTATAAACAGCCTTTACACCAGATCTATTTGAAGTAAAAGCTATCAAATTACCGTCAGGAGAAAAATGAGGATCTGATTCTACCGCAGGTGTACTTGTAAGCCTCTGCACTTCCCGTGTCTCCAGATTTGAAATCCAGAGATCAGCACCATATGCAAATACAATATGGCTGGAGCTTATAGAAGGCTGACGTAACAGGCGTGTACCTTGAGAAAAAGCTGAAGATACAAATAGCAAAATATATAATATGCTGATTGATTTTTTTATTAACTTTTGAAACCGGAAGTTCTCCAAGTTAATATCTCTGGAAATTGTGTGGTATGTAGCTGGCACATTATCCATCTTTATGTTCGTTAACGTCTTCATGAAATTGATCACAACTTTCTCCTTTATAAGTTATTTGGAATCAGGGTAATATTTCTGCATATCGAACAGGTAAAAATAACTGTGTTGCCCTTGGGTCATAGTACTTTGCGCCAAATAGGTTCTATTGCGAAGGCCTGAAAAATCGCCATAGAGCGTTTTTGAAATCACTTCTTTAATTCTACTTCAACTGTCCATAACCCCTCAAGTTTTATATTCAGTTCTTGTATAACTTCACCAAGGTTGAGTGGCGCATTTTCAATATGGTTCCGGTTGAGGAAAGCATGCCATTGATTATTCTTCCTCTCGTCTTCAGCAAATTGGCCAGTCAAAGCGACCGGTGTATTGCCAGGCAGGCTGGTCTTCCTTTGTATAAAAGTCGCCTTAACAGCTCTTACTAAATCTGACGATTCAAAGGAATACAATTGCAGAAGGACAAACAGATCATAAAAATCTTTCATACGGCTGTTGGCCATGCCCAGTATAACCAAAGCATGAACTT
>JAGLOF010000219.1 GCA_023139105.1 bacterium | reverse complement strand
GTCAATTAAAAAATCACGACACTAGGCAATTTCACAGGGAACCAAGATAAAAAAGTATCTCAATGCAGTAGTGGTTTTAACTCTGATCGCCCAGGATATCTGCCCTGGGGGAATGAGTAGTAGGGATATGTATCCCGTTGGGTAGTGTGCGGTCGGGGACGATGGTCATGCCTTTCAATAGGCGTATGATGAATATCAAGAGCCATCAGAACGTCCCTCAACGGTGTCTTTGCGAGAAGGCCTGCTTTTTGGCCGACGAAGCAATCTTGTTAAGGTTTTGTAGTTATTTTATATTTATCAAAGCTCCAATTGAACACGGATGACGCGGAAAAGACGGATTAGAACGGATGAAACCGGGAGTAAAAGACGAGATCGTGGCTAAGAGGCCCATGATGAATATCAAAAGTCATCAGAAATAGAATGTCAATCTGGAGTAGAGGATGAAATATTTTATTAAAGGAATAATTAGTTTGCTTGTAATTGGTTATTATGTTTTTCGCCAGCCTTTTGAGATGTCAGAAATTATTATTTTCATTTCTATTATTTGTGTCTCTTTTGCAGGATTATATTTGCTACACAGAAATGAGAAAAATACAAATGCAAAAAAAGAGCAAATTTTGAATGACTGATTGGCCCGCACTGTGCCCCAGCAGCTTGTCTTATTAAACCTCTACCAGGCGATCTCCCTGTAGTCATGAACGGGAATTATATGAAAAACAATTCATAGCTAATTTTATAACTCGCTCCACGGTTTCCGTGGGAACCCATTGCTAGACGCACTACATAGTGTTAGCAGGCTGTTGGGTGATGGGATGTATCTTCTATTCCCATGCAGAGCGTAGAAGCGAGAAGCCAGGACTGATCTGACCTTGGTAGTACATGCGCCCCCCCCTATACAATACAGGAGAATGTGCACCCTAAGGTGCACATTGATGATTTGATGCATCTACTCAGACCGCAGAGAGACCACAGGGTTGGCCATGGCCGCCCTGATTGATTGATAACTTACATTCAGCCAGGCTATGACCACGACCAGTACTCCCGAACCGATCACCACTCCCAAGCTGATTTGCGTGTGAAAAGCAAAATCTTCCAGCCATTTGTTCATCAGGTAATAGGCAATGGGCAGCGCAACAGCATAGGCCCCCACAACCAGTAGAATGAATTCCTTGGAAAGCAGTCCGATAATTTTTATGACTGATGAACCCAGCACTTTACGAATGGCAATTTCCTTACTCCGTTGTTCTGCGGTAAAAGAAGCCAGACCCAGTAAACCGAGGCATGCGATCAGGATGGCCAGCATAGCAAAAATATTGGCCAGCTTTCCAATGACCGTCTCGCTTCGATAGGTCTGTTCAAATTCATCATCAAGGAAACGGCAATTATAAGGATATCCCGGATTAAACTTATTGAAGACCGTCTCCAGTGCGGCAAGGCCTTCACTGGTTTGTCCTGCTTCAATTCTAATAAATACAATTTGAGTGGATGTAGGATCAAGGCGTAAAATCACCGGTTCTATTTCACTGTAGAGAGACCGCATATGGAAGTCTTTGACCACGCCGATAACGGATCCCTCTCTTTCCCACACGGCCAAGCGTTTGCCCAGAGGCGTGTCCATGCCCATGGCTTGGGCAGCCTTTTCATTGATGATATAGTTGGTTGAATCAGCTCTATGGGCCTTTGAAAACACGCGCCCTGATTGTAGTTGGATTTTCATTGTCTCTACAAAATCATAGCCGGTATTGATGATGGTGTATAGTGTGTTATCGCCTTCAATCTTACCATCCCACTCTACACCAATGGTGTTGTTGCCGGCCGCTATGGGGTTCTGGCTTGAAATTGTCACATTAGTGATGCCCGGTTTATTCAACAGTTCGTGCTTAAATGCATCGAATTGGTCACGTATATTTCCCTCTAAAGGAATATAGACCGTATTGTCTCGATCAACACCCAGGTCTTTGTTCCGGATGTAATTGAGCTGCCGGTACACTGTGAGGGTGCCAATAATAAGGACGATGGACATGATGAACTGGAAAACAACAAGGCCCTTGCGCAGGCCGCTGCCCCTGGCTTTTCTGCCAGAACTGCCTCTCAACACATTGATGACGCTGAAGGACGACAGATGTAGAGCCGGGTAGGATCCGGCAAGAAGACCGGTGCCCACGGCAAGGCCACTGAATTGAAGCCATAATACAGGGTCGATTAAGGAAATGCTGATCGATTTATCGGTGAGTTGGTTAAAACTGGGTATGAGCAGGAAAACCAGAACCATGGCAATGGCAAAGGCCATCATGGCCGTTAGGATAGATTCACCCATAAACTGACGGGCCAGGGACGTTTTGGAGGCCCCCACAGCTTTGCGAATACCAATTTCAAGAGCACGTTGTGTACTGCGTGCTGTGGCCAGATTCATAAAATTGATGGCCGCAATCAGTATGATGAAAACAGCAACAAAAAGAAAAATCCGCACATAGTCGATTCGGCCACCCACAAGAAAGCCATTATCAAAGTCCGACCACAAGTACATGTCCGAATAGGGCTGAAGGAAAACATCCGATTCCCAGGCATCTATATGCTCATCGATGAGGTCCTTGATTTTTTCGTTCACCAGATTTGGATCGGCGTCTTTATCAAGGCGGGCAAACATACGAAGGCCGTTGTTGCCCCATTGTTCGACCCAGCCATTTCTGCTGATGTACTCCTGCATGGGGAGAATGAATTCAAAATCAAGGCTGGAGTTGGCTGGGACATCTTCAAACACGGCGGTCACTTTGGCATCAAGACGATGGTCGATGTTGATGATTGAGCCAAGGATATCATCTCTTTTGTGCCAGTTATTACCAAAATACCGTTCTGCCAAGGATGCAGATATGGCAATTGATTCCGGATCTAGAAGTGCTGATACTGGGTCTCCATAGAGTAAGGGGAATTTGAAAACCGTGAAAAAATCAGAACCAAAATATCGACCGTCAGAGCGAAAAGCCTGATTGTCATAAGTGAGAACCATATCCATTTCCCAACTCATCAGAACAGTATGGGTAATCTCAGGGTATTCTTCATCCAATACATCGCTAAGAGGTTTTGGCATTGAGGTGGAGGTGCCTGTTTTCCCGCCAAAGACTGTATGACGCATCACGCGGTAGACCTGATCACCTTCTGGAAGAAAGGTGTCATAACTCATTTCATCCTGAGTCCATAGCAGAATAAAAAAACTGCATGCCAGACCTATAGCAAGACCGATGATATTGATGAAAGAATAGCCTTTGTGGCGAAGGATATTCCTCAACGCTGTAATAATGTAATTTCGGATCATAGCTGCTCCTGGAGTTTGGGTAAACTGGTTATATATTTTTGACACACTTTGAGTGCTTTATGTTGGCATGTTTCATTGGAAAAAAACCTTCCCACTTTTGGGTTGCTCCTCAATGTAAAGAAGTGGGGGGCTGGCACTGTAGTCTATTTGTTAAACATACTGATGAATAGCTTATTTGGTTACAAGTTATTTTTTCTTCATATGGGGCCGGATACTACAAAACTAATCTTTTGATTTGAGGCGTTAGGGGCTGTATCAAAAGCCCAATGAATAGCAATCAATATTTTGCTGTATTATAAGTACAGCTAAAGACAAACAATTGAGTGTAAAATTGATGAAAAAGTACAAAGAAAGTCACCAGCATCAAAGTCTATTGTTGCCGCCGAATTTGGATGAGTTAATTGAAGAAGACCACTTGGTACGCGTAATAGATGAATTTGTCTCACCACTCTCTCCTTCAGTTTGGGATACTGCTTTTAAAGGTGGTGGAGCACCTTCTTATCATCCACAGATGATGCTTAAGATTATACTTTCAGCTTATAGCAGTAAGATATTTTCAAGTCGACTAATTGCCAAAGCTGTACGTCAAGATGTTACTTTCATGTGGCTTGCTGGAATGCAGCGTCCCAGTTTCAATACAATCAATTGTTTTCACAGCGATTATTTTCGCAATATACTTGAAGATATATTTACGGAGTTACTAAATTTTCTTCATGTCCAAAATTATATTTCCTTTGTCAGAGTATATGAGTATACTGATTGCTCTTCTTGTCCTAATAAAACAGAATGCACAAAGGCTGAAGGGAATCGCAAGATATATTACAATCCCCTTCTTGCTTATTATAAGAGAGAGGCTTGGGATAATTTGAATTCAGAGTTTGGAGTTGAGCTGCGCAAACGACGCAGCCCGGAAATTGAAACTTTCTTTGGTGATTTAAAGCATAACAACAACTTTAGGCGTTTTTTACTTCGTGGCCTGGGTAAGGTAACGCATGAGCTTGGCCTGTTGGCGATCAGTTATAACTTACGAAAAGTAGCAAAAAAGAGAGTGAAAAAGGCCATATCAAAGGCTAATTTTGCTTTTCTGACTGAGAATGTCAAAGATATCTTAGAAAAGTTGATATTTTCCGCTGATTTGCAAAATTTACCTTATTGCACGAACTTTGCGAGTTGCATGGATAGCTTTTGATACAGCCCCTGCTTTGCTATAAAGACCTTACAACGCGAAACCCAATGCAATAAGCGAGACGGTTTGGATGGGCTGAATATTGAAAATCACTTCGGCACAAGTCCACATCATCCGGCCAGCCTCCGCCTCGAACAACTTTCTCTCTATTCTTACCATTGGCGTTCCCGGTGGGATTTGGCTGATAGCTGTTCCAGCACCATTCCCATACGTTGCCGCCCATATCATGCAGTCCCAGCGGATTGGCCAATTTTTCGCCCACAGGGTGGCTGTTGTTGTTTGAATTGCCATAATGCCAGACATAGGCGTCTAGTGTGTCGGAGGGGGCGTTTGCTGTACTTTGATTTGTATGATGTTTTCCCCCAATAGCAGCATATTCCCATTCCGTCTCCGTTGGCAGACGATAGCCATTGGCTTCAAAATTACAGACTATGTTGTCTTTGTGGCCAGAATAGCAGGGGGTCAATCCTTCAGATTTACTCAGAGTATTACAGTATTTGGTGGCATCATACCAACTGATTTTTTCAACAGGATGATCAAGGCCATAGCGCAAAGACGGGTTGGTGTTCATAACGGCAATGTATTCTTTTTGAGTGACTTCATATTTGCTGATAAGAAATGAGTCAACGCTTCGTTTCTTCTGACTTTCACCCTTTGGAAAAGACCCACCTTCAACCAAAATCATATTCTTCTTAAAATCAACGGTTTGTTCAGATTTTTTCTTCAAATCTACAAAGATGTCTGTGGAAATCCAGAAAAAATCTTGCCCGGGAGTATGGCGCATAAAAAAGAAGTATTTACCATCGGGAGATACCATTGGAAAACGTTCTCTTGTTTTTGTATTTATTTTATCTCCCATATTTATTGGAGTTCCCCATTTATTGTTTTGAGTTTTAAAGCTGACATATAAATCCAGGTCTCCAAATCCCCCCTCATGCATAGCGGCAAAAATCACATAATCTTCCATTGGGGATACGTAAATATTCCAGGCTGGACGAAAATCTTTATGTATGAC
>JAGLOF010000218.1 GCA_023139105.1 bacterium | reverse complement strand
CGTGAACGAGTGAGAAGTTCTTGATGATCGGTATCAGATAATTTTATTTTCTGTCCTATTCTTGCCATGCAAGGATTTAATAAATTGTTTGCTCAATTACAAATCATAGCACTAGCCTATATCAGCACGTTGTAGCTTGCCTTATAGACAGACGATTTATTATATTATACCAATTTATACTCATTTCACTAGGCCTGCGCCACAGACCCTATAGTTACCCAATAGTCACATAGTAAAATAGCCTAATCCCTGATTAAGCGCACAGAGTAGCCACTTCGTTTATAACCGTTGTAACCACGATAAATGCCTGAATTGTCATATTCCAGACATCGACGCCACGTGTAGTTATTGCTATGTTCCGTAGATGTCCAAAAAATGGCCCGGCCACCTAAATCGTGAAAGCTACCAGAGTACCCGAGACGGTAACCTCCAGGAAGCGCGGAAAAGCCACTTTCATTGGTGGCACCTTCGTTAGGTGTGTGCCAATGGGTAATTCCCATTTCTTTGAGTTTGCCTCCTACAATTGTTCCGCGCCATTTTAAACTATCGGCATCTGACTGGCTCATTCCCAAATGTATTTCCAACTCTTTCCAATCTTCATCTGTAGGCACATGCCATCCTTCCGGGGCTATGTTACGGCTGTCATCAACAGCATACCAGTTGTAGAGGCGTCCATAAGTTGTCACATACCTCTCATCATTGTTATATGCGCAACAGGCACTTATTCTCAAATTCAACCAGTTTGTATCATCTGTTACAGTGGGTATTTCATGTCCATTCCGATAATGCGTCACTTTCAAATTTTCCGCCATCCACCATTGATTGCCAATTTTTACTGTCCGGTAGACATTACCGTCAATATCGGTCACGGTTCCGGTCACAAAACTGCCTGATGAGACAGTCACAGTGGCTAGGGCGGTTACACCATCGTACGTGGCTGTTATAGTTTCTGTACCGGTGTTTGTAGCATGGGCAGTGAAGAGGCCGCCGGCGTCAATGCTACCAATGTTACCTTGGGATAATAACCAGCTGACTGACGGCGTCACATCCTGAGCACTCTGGTCTGTATAAATGACTGTACAGGTGAATTGTTGATTTTCTCCATTTTTAAGTGTGATGACATCTGGAGTGATTTCAATTGAGAAATTAACAAGTGTTGAATCAGAATTCCTGACTAAACGGACCGGAAATCCAGCCTTCTTAAGGTAGCCGTGTCGGGCAATTTTAGAATCATTGTAACTCAAACCCCGTCCTATTGCGAAATCAAGGTTGCTCTCTGTAGAAGATCTGAAAATATCAGTGTGCCCTTTTTCCCCATAATGACCATTTTCGCCTAAACGGGAACCAGATGACAACGCTGTAAAACCACTTTCATTAGTAGCTCCAGTGTTAGGATTAGTCCAATGTGTCGTTCCAGTTTCTTTTAATTTACACCCCTCATCCGTCCCACGCAAAGCCCAATTATCCACTTCCGATTGGCTCATACCCAAAGTCATTTCCAATTCTTTCCATTCTTCATCTGTAGGTACATGCCAGCCTTCAGGTGCAATATTACGGCTGTCATCAACAGTATGCCAGTTGTAAAGGCGGCCATAAGTAGCCACATCCTCTTCATTGTTGTCATAAGCACAACAAGCACCAGTAGTTAAACTACTCCAAAGAGTATTGTCCGTTACATTGGGGATCTCATCACCATTTCGGTAATGTGTCACCTTCAAATTCTCCACCATCCACCATTGATCACCTATTTTGACCGTGCGATAGACATTGCCGTCTATGTCGGCCATGGTTCTAATGACTGTCACATTCAGCGTGGTGCTGGCCGCTATAACCAAGTTGGACTGCTCATAGGTTTCAATAGTTCCCCCCGTGACCTGGAGCAGATATTGATCTGACGTCTTCTTTAATAAAGCAATCTGCTTGGATTCATCAGATCTCATTGAACGAGTTGGTGCTACATTTCCCTTACCTTGTTGACCATCGATCAGTAACATCTTTTTATTGATTCTAATCCCTTCTGCCTTCAAGGAGTAGATATAAACACCAGCCGAAACGCCCTGACCATAATCATCCGTTGCATCCCAGATAACATGTCCTGCCCACCCGGTTTGAAAGCCATCAATCAATGTTCTTATTCTCTGGCCTAAAACATTATAGATCTCAATACGGATATGGGTAGGCTTTGATAACTCGTAGCCAATAACAGTAGCCGGGTTGAATGGATTAGGATAGTTCTGAAATAAATATAACCGCTTGGGAATTTTAGAATCATGGTCATAAACGCCCGTTTCTAAAATCTGAATAGAGTATTTACCATCAGCATTGGTATAAGCACTGAATTTCTGAGTTGTATCAGACTGATTAGTCAATGTGACCAATACATTTGCTACTGGCTCAGAACCGCTTCCTAAATATTCTGCTCCGTTATTTATGACAACCCCTTGGAGAACAATTTGAGATAATACAGTCTGACAGAAGAGGACAAGACAAAATGGAATTAACTTTATCTGCTTTTGACAGGACATATGTCCCCCTTACCTTTAATTAGGGCAATTATTATTTATTTAAATTTGTCAAATTAGTTAACAACAACTAGCTTCCACATTTGATTTGATTGACCTGCATAATCCCACAATTGAATACCACAACCATTTTGATTTGTTTTATCAATCCAAGCATCTAATGCTTTCCCACTTACCTTGTTTAGAATTTTATAGTAATTTCCATCAACCGAAACCAATTTCCATTTCTGGTTGTCCTGATTGGCAAAACTCCACAACTGCACACCACATCCATTTTCATGTACTTTATTTTGCCATGCATCGAGACATTTACCGCTTGCAACATTTATAATTTTATAATAACCATTTTCAACTTTAATAAATCTCCATTTCTGATTGTCTTGACCTGCATAATCCCACAATTGAAGTCCACACCCATTTTGATTCACCTTGTTGCTCCAGGCATCCAAAGACTTCTGGCCTGATTTAAGAACGATTTTATAATGCTTTCTTGATGACTGTGCGATAAGCATTGAATTCACGAACACCATCATTAATACGATTCCGACAATAAAACGTCTGCAATTCATTTTAAACCTCCTTCAGTAAGTATTGGTCATATGAAAAATCATCTTACTAACATAACCTTCTGGATTTTTCTTACCTCACCCGCCCTAAAAACCAATAGATAAATCCCACTAGCCGCATCCTTCCCAGTATCAGCTTTGCCGTTCCAGTGAATAGAGTGGCTGCCGGAAGTTTGGGTTTGACCTGAGATGATTGTCTTTGCAGTCCGGCCCATCATGTCCACAACTGTAAGCGTGACCTCAGCATCCTCTGCCAGAGTGTACTGAATTTTTGTTATGGGATTGAAAGGATTGGGAAATGGCGGAAGAATATCTGTTATATAAAATGAATCATCGAGTGTGATAGAGATGACATCGAGTATTGTGACATTGCCTTCAGTGTCCACATCGGAGAGGCGGTAGGTGTAGGTTTCACCTGGGAGAACATCTGAATCAGTGAATTTATATTCGGTTTGGGATGATGTGTTGCCACTGCACTTAAGATTATCATGAGCCAAATATGAAGAAATTTCAAGCCAACATTCATTGCCTTTCACTAACTTTTCAAGTATGTAACCAAGAATATCCATTTCACTTTCTGTAACCCACTTTACCTCAATCACATTAAAACTAGAAATAACACTGAAAGAACTAAGGGTGACAGGTAATGATTGATCCTCAGATAAAAAAGGCTCAAAGATCACTTGGCCCAAACTTGCATTCTCATCATCATCATAAATTTGATTTAGATCAATTAAAATAGCATATGTCTTCTCTTTCCAATAGTTATTTTGAGCATAAATAACATTTGAAGATCCATTATACAAATCTGCTCCACCACTATTATCATACAAACGGTTATTACCTGGATCTTCAGCAATACCAAGATCAGCATTTCCAGTTCCTTCGATCCCGACTCCAAAAGATGAATTGTTCACAATATCATTGCCGCGCAATTTAGCATTTCCCCTAATAGTAACACCACGGCCACCATTACTTCTTATTATACAGTTTTCGATTGTAATATTTGGAGAATTCGCTGAGATAGAAATACCATCATATGAATTGTTTTCTATCGTACAACCTTGGAGAGTCACTTGTTCGCTAAGATTATTGACCACCCACACACCCATATTTCCACTGTACCTACTGATTGAGTTGGCAACTGTGCACCCTTTTGTAATCCATACCTGATTACCTCCAGTACCTGTTGCACCACCATACTCAAAAACACAGTAGTCAACCACACAATTAGAATTCCTCAACCATACTCCGAGCCAATCACCAACTGCTGGAGTTGGTTGATTCGAAGTAAATGTAATCATATTTGAACTGTTTCCATCAGCAACCAAATTACCATTGCAGGCCAGATTACAACCGGAGTCAAACTTAACTATTACTCCAGGATCAATCGTAAGGGTTGTTCCTAGAGGAATATATGAACCATCAGTAACAATATATGGACTCCCACTAATCGTCCACGGTCCTCCTCCTATTCCATCATAGACCGCTCCGGACACATATGTCTGGGCATGTATGGACATGAAACAAGTCAATATAATGAGTAAGCTAAAATATAATAATTTTCTGTTTAACATATCATTCTCCTTATCATTCGGATGAGGTTAAATTTTAGGGATTCATTTATTACTATAAGCAACCCCCATACCACACAAAAAAAGCCCCAAATCCCACAGGATTTGAGGCTACACAAAAACAAAATTTCTTATACATCGTCCTGTTTCCAGGACGTGAAAAAATCAACCGTCCTGAAATCCGGATCCGCCGGCAAGTCCGCATCTCTTGATTTTATCATATAAAACTGACCGGGTTAAATCCAAAGACTCAGCCGTCCTGGTTACATTATTATTATACCGTGAGAGTGCCATCTGAATGAATCCCCTGTCAAAAATCTCCCTGGCATGTTTATATGTCATTAGCTCTTCAACCAAATTGCCCTCATGCCCTGACTGAAGCAATTGTGCAACCTGAGTGCCGCTGACCTGGTCATCATTCAATAGCACTGTCATTTTCTCTGCCAGATTCCGCATCTCCCTGGCGTTGCCGGGCCATGCGTGTGCCAGGAGCAACACCTCAGCGGACTGAGTCATCAACTTTCTCTTTATATTATTTTGAAGTGCAGAAGCCGATAAAAAATGATCCATTAAAGGCAGAATGTCCTCAGGGCGCTCCCGCAGGGCAGGAATTTGGATATCAATGACATGAATGCGGTAAAAAAGGTCTTCACGAAAAAGACCGTCAGCAATCTTTGACCTTAGATCCTTGTTGGTGGCGCACAGGATCCGGACATCCACAGGCAGAGCCTTGGTACCACCCACCACCTCCACCTCCCGCATCTCCAGCGTCCGTAAAAGCTTAGCCTGGGCGTTTAGGGATAAATCACCAATCTCGTCCAGAAAGAGCGTGCCCCCGTGAGCAAGCATAAACTTGCCCTTCTTATCGTCATGCGCACCAGTGAAAGCCCCTTTTCTATGGCCGAACAGTTCACTCTCAATCAAATTTTCCGGAATTGCGGCACAGTTCACACTCACAAAAGGTGCATCCGCTCGGGGACTATTCTGGTGAATGGCCTGGGCCACCATCTCCTTGCCGGTTCCGCTCTCCCCGGTGATGAACACAGTACTGCGTTGAGGTGCCACCCTGTCAATGAACTGAAAGACATACTTCATACTCTGACTCACACCCACCATACGGTAACGCGATTGGGCGTCACAAAGCAAGGCCTCCCTCTCCCGAAGCAGCATGCTCTTCTCCAGGGCGTTTCTGACGGCCAGAAGAAGCCGTTCCTTTTCCAGAGGCTTCTCCAGCCAGTCGTATGCGCCCACCTGCGTGGCTTTGACAGCTGTCTCAATGGAACCATGGCCGGACATCATGATCACAATGATAGCCGGATCAATGGCCTGTATACGCTCAAGAATTTCAATGCCGTTCAACCCCGGAAGCAGCAGGTCAAGCAGCACCAGAGCCGGGCACTGCTGCTGAACGAACTCCAGAGCATCGTTTCCATTGCCCACACAATGTACATCATAAGACTTGAAATCCAGAATATCAGCCAAGGATTCACTGAGCTCCAGATCATCATCAACAATCAATATTTTACGTTTATTAATCATGGACTATCTTCGCTTTCATCAAAGACTGGTAGAGTCAGGAACACGGTAGTGCCCACTCCCAACTCGCTGGCAATTTTTATTTCACCATGATGATCCTCAATGATCTTTTTCACGATGACCAGCCCCATACCCGTGCCTGTTTCGGATTTGGAGAAAAACGGCTCAAAAAGTTTATCCCTGTCATCCTTGCTGATGCCCCTGCCCGTGTCGGCAATCTCAAGCTGTATGGCCTGTTGGTGATTGGACCTGTTAGTGCCATGCAACCATTGTACCAGATGAGCCCGGATAGTGAGCGCGCCCTTGCCCTCCATGGCAGTCAGACCATTGTTTATAAGGTTCTGAAGGACAATCTGGAGCTGCTGGCTGTCACCTGTGAGATGTGGTAGATCCGCTTCAATTGACTTTTCCACACGGACTCCGGAGCCAAATTGGAATTTATATTCATCAAGACACCGGATCAAGAGATGTTTAATCTCGATGGATTCTCTCCTGGATGATTCGATATGGGCGAATTTGAGGAATGCATCAGTCATCTTCTGCAGGCGGTTCACCTGGCGGATGATACGCGCGGTGTATTTGGTTCCCCGGCTCTCTTTTTCAGGGTTCTCATCAAATTCCATCTGCAGCCGCTGAGCTGTCAGCATGACCGTTGAGAGCGGCGTCTTGATTTCATGAGCCAGGCGCTGAGCCATGGTGGCCCAGGCCACGGCACGCTTGGAATGAACCATGCCGGTGATGTTCCTTATGGTTACCAGCCTTCCTGTTTTCCCATTCTTGTTAATAGGGAATAGGTCCACGCCAATCAGAAGATTCCACGGCGCACCCTCACAAAAGACTGTAGTCTCCTTCTCAATGGCACCTAGTTCATCCTCAAAAGAGGAGGTGATTATCTGCTGAATCTCCGTATATGAGGAATCGGAGAAGAGCTTCTCATAAGAGATACCTATCATACTCTCCCTGCCATTATTGATGAACGGCTCCATTCCCCGGTTCATAGCCTTCACCCGCCCCTCGGAATCCAGCAAGATCAACCCGACTTGAACGGATTGAAATATCGATTCCAGCGTCTTTGTCATTGACTGTCGGTTTCGTGTAGTGAAAAACAGGATCAAAAAAACTCCTGTTAAGACAGCACCACAGAGAAAACCATAGCCTATTGCCCCCCAGGACAACGCCTTCAAAAATGGGTATTGCTGCTTCATTTTCATGAGATAGGCATATCCACTGCCACTAGTCAACAATAGTTTATCCCTGCCAAAACCCGGATTGACAACAGAACCGCAGAAGAACGGGCTCGGGCCATTATCCAAAAAGGAGAGCAGTTCCAGTTTGCGGTTCAGAATGAGAGTGACATATTGACCTCTGAACTGGCCGCTAAGAACAATCTCTTCTTCTCCATCGTTATTCAGTTCTGCTACTAATGCTTTATATATCAAAAGATCTGGAAATTGCCTTGTCCTGACAATATCCAGGCTAGAATCCCTGATTTCGATAGAACCGTCTTTGAAGCATATGAAAAAATCATCTCTTCCGTCTCTATTGGCATCAAGAAAGGGCATGGTTTCAGCATCACCGGCAATCTGCTTCTCCAGGCTTACCTTGGTGAGACCACCAGTTTGAGGATTCCATATTGCAAAAAAGAGTGGCTCAGGAGGATCTCTGTGACTGCTAAATGTCACAAACACTTCTTGTTTATTATCACCATCCAGGTCATGAGGGTAGACAGCTACGCCTGCATATTCATTGCTAATTATCTGGCTTCTTAAACAGTTGCCCATAGAATCTAAAACCGTTAGATAGGTGTGTTTGTCATCAGTCCCGTTGACAATAAAGTTTTTTCCGAGAGTCCCTTCTCCATTATCCGGTGCACTGGATCCCAGTAAAATCTCCCTTCGCTTATCACCATCAATATCAAAAAGGTGCAAGTACCCTGGTGAAAAGCCTGTTTTATACTTCCAGATAAATTTTTTATTGTATACATCCAGCGAATAGACACCTCTTGGCTGATAAGCATAATCAGTATCAACCGTGAGTATAACATCAAGATGACCGTCGCTGTTGACATCCATTATCGCATAGACATATATATTACAATTCCATTTTCTGTTGATACCCTCTGGTTTCACTGCCCCTAATATTGAGATGAGTTCTTCCCCCTCCAAGTTTAACACATGGAGCCATGTTGAGTCTGATTTAAACACTGATACGAAGATTTCTTTCTTCCCATCACCATCCAGATCACAAAAAAACTTAGATAGTTGGAGTCTGCCATAAAAATTGGCTCGGAATCTGACTAGATCATATTGCCCGCTCAGCACCTGGATGTAATTTGGATCAGATGGCACTGAGGAATGATTGGATATTTTAATCATTTCATCAATGCCATCACCGTCAAGATCAACGGAAAAATATTCATTATCATCGCCACAGGGCAGACTTTTCACTGTTTCCAGACGATGTGACAAAGTCGTGGCATCCACTTTCGACAGATCTATTGAGGGAAGCATCTGCTGGCCGATACATTGGCTTCGATAAGGGGCTAAACTACTGGCAACGATGAACATAAAGCATACAACTTTACGATTTAACATTATGATCCCACCTGCTGTCAGGGTATAGAGTTTAAATTTTTATAAAATTATACGTAAGGCCGTGATAAGGATATTGTTTTCATGGTATTCAATTAAAAGGGGAAAAGCAATGATTCTTTTCTTGAATAGAAAGATTTACTCAATATTAATTCATACACCATAATTCTGACACGATAGAGTATAAACACATACAAATCAGTAAAACTCAACTACTATGCACTGAA
>JAGLOF010000217.1 GCA_023139105.1 bacterium | reverse complement strand
TTCCAGATATTCTATGGATTAATAATTTTACACAATTGCCGGAAGAGCCAACTCATTAGAAAGACAGCGGTTCAACATCAGGTTGCCAGCCATAGATATTCAGATTGAGCCGGCCGCTCTTTGAAAACCGAACGCCCTCTTCCTCTAATAAATGCTGCTGAAAATTACCCAAGGTCGGATCGGAGCGCAAACTTATTTCACCCTTGGCATTTATCACACGATGCCAGGGGAGCCCCTGGTCAATCTTACTGGCATGCAATGCATAACCAACCTGCCGGGCATGCCCCGCCAGGCCGGCCAGCCTTGCCACCTGCCCGTAAGTAGCCACACAGCCATAAGGAATCTGGCGGATTATAATATATATCTTTTCATACGTAGACATTAATCCTATTCCTTAAACACGCCCTCCAATTCCATTGCACATGTTAAATAGTAATGCCGTGCATTGGAACTAATTTGATTTTCCGCCAGGGCACGAAGTGCTCTTGCCTTCATATATTGCAATTCTTTGATCTCGGGATCTAATGCACATAAATAATCTATCAATTGACAGGCCCATTGATAATCATGTTCTTTTATTGCAACATCAGCTTGCTCACGGAGCCTGGATTTAGTACCGGCCATACGCAGCATACGCTCAGCTTCTTCACGGGTACCCAAAGGAAACAGATTGGTTGGATTGCCGTCAAACCAGCCCATGTAACCGCTGTAAATAGAACGGATTGTCCATGGTATCACACCAAAGTACTGTTGCAAGTAAGGATGATCGGCCAACGAATCAGGTAGTTGAATAGATTGGGCCAAATCAACGGGATTCAAACCTTGATTCATGCCCTCCAGAGTCTGTTCCCAAATGGCATTGATGCCATCCCGGTATCCGGTGAGCATTGTTTTAACTTTCATTTTTCCAATAATCGGTCTGGAGTGTCCTGATATCAGGGACTCCGCAGCTTCTTCAATCATTGCAGAAAGACTGTTGATCCATGTTTTGGCATCCCGGTAAGGCGTACCTCTTACAGCATATAGATTAGGAAAAGAATGATAAAAATTGTCACCGCAGATAAGAATTTTTTCTCCGGGTAACCAGACATAGAGATGATCATCAGTCTCTCCCGGAGCAGCAACCAGATCCAGTTCAATACCGGCTATATGCCGTCTTCTCCTGGATTCTGTAATATAATGAGAGGGTTCCAAATAACCTTCTCCAATACCACCCCGGGGCCGGTACACCATGCTGATACCGTCAATCCGCTGGTCAAGCGGCAGCCTGGAACCAAACTGCCGACCAGCACGCTTGCTGAGTATATCTCCAAGTTTATCATAACCGGCTAAACGGCCTGGTGGCATCGGTCTGGCATATACATCGGGCTGCCCCCCATCGGCAAAAATTGAAGCACCACCTGTATGATCACCATGACTATGAGTGTAAATGATTGCCTTCACCGGTTTATCGGTGATCTCCCTAAAAGCCTCCATTACCAATGTAGCTTCTTCTGTTCCATACATTGTGTCAACAATTATAAGACTATCACTGCCAATAATCATAGTTGGGTTAGAACAACCATAACCAACAGCTACATATACATTATCCGCAACATTAATGATAGCCTTTTCAAATTGCGAATCCATAATAGTCTGCCTGTCCTGGCATTGGGCAAGCTGAGAATGAGTTATTATACATATAAATGGAATCAAAAGATTCTGCATCAAATAAGCACATATCCGTTTCAAAGAACACCTCCACATTAAAATAAATTTATACTTAATCATAAGATTATAGCAAAAAAAATTAATGGGAATCGACCCTTTTCATGAATTGGCACTTTTTTTAAATCGAACTTTGCCTGAAAGCCCTCGGTGTCATACCTGTATTTTTTTTAAAAACTCTGTTAAAGGCAGACTTTGAATTGAATCCAACATCATAGGCAACTTCCAATACTCTGACATCCAGGTCGGCATCAGAAAGATACTGCTTTGCTTCATCCACACGGTAGCCATTTATAAAATCACAAAAATTTGATCCAAACTCTACATGAATTAATTGAGATAACTGTCTGGGCGGCATGGAAAGCCTGCGAGCCAGAATCGGTAGTGTTAATGCAGAATCATGATAAATTTTCTCTTTAACCATCTGGGACAGAAGCTGACCACGCATTTTCTGCATTGCTTTTTTATCCACTTGCTCGAGTGAAGTCCTGCTTGGCGGGTAGAGCCACTCAGGATGATGAATAGCAATAATTGCCAGTAAATTTACACTCAGAAACATTATTAAAAAATAGAGGCTTTCCGCATATGGACAAAAACCAAAACGCTGCCAGACATCTATCAAAATAAAAGATTGGAGTTTTATCTGCCAGACCAGAATAAAGACTACCATAAAAAGTCGTAATCCTGCCGGAAGTCCAATTCCATTTTTAAGTATCAAAGCATAGGGTTTAATGTGATGACGTACAAGTAGACGCAAAATTAATCCCATATATAAGGCTTGCTGCAATAAGATTGCTATGCCAAAAACTACCTTGACCGATGAACCCCATGGATTAAATTCAGCAATTCTACTGAGGCGTATGGCAAAGTAGATAAAAAACACAATAGCCGGAACAGCATGCCATAAATCCTGTTTTCCGGGGTTCTTCTTCAGGTCAATCAAGGTACGGATATAGAGATAGAGTAATGGGCCAATCAAAAATCCTGCCTGCCCTGCCAGGAAGATACCCTTGAAGTAATTTACAAAATACTGCCCCATTCCCAGAGAATGAGTAAAAGAGAAGGCTATCTGAATAGCAAAAACCGCCAGAAGTGCAGCAAATAATTTCCTGCACACAGCATGGCCCTGACGTCCCCTTGAAAGCGTAAATGCCAGGAAAAGAGTTTGAAACAGGGCAAGTACGCCAATAATATGGTATATCTGCATGATCATGATCGGGCAATCCCAAGCTAATAATTTTGATTATCAACTTAAGATACGAAAGAGAGGAACAATTCCCCAATTGATTTATAAATTGTATTTTAAAAGATAAGAAGATCCATAGAACATGATAATACGGAAAGAGCAGATGAGCACGGATAGAGGCATAGAAAATAGAACACATAATCGTTGCCGGTATGATACAATTATATAACAGCCCCGGGTAATAGCAGTGCTTACAGGCCAATTCTCCGGGGCTGTTGAATAATTTTTCGAAATTACTTGATATTAAATAGCTTTCAAGTATTAAAAAAACACTTTTCAAACAACGCTATCAAGGGGATTTGTAATAAACTTATGTCTTTCTATGCCTTTTCAAACAGCCCCCAAAAATTAAGGTGTCTTTTCACTTTTTTCTTTTTTCTCTTTTCTTTTTTCCTTTATACTCTTCTTTGGTTTTTTCTTTTCTTCAGAGCTTCTTTTGTCTTTCCCTTTTGCCATGTTGCCCCCTATCTAATTATGTAAGTTAATAATCCTATAAATAACGCAATGGGCTTTCGATTCAATGATGTCTTAAGTTAATACTGTTTGACCATGTATTTCAACCTCTTTTATAAAATTCCATCCTACATATCAACATAGAAAAAAAGAGCTATTTTGATCTGTTATCCTGTGATTCTGTCCTGTCTTTTTCCTAAACAGTCAAGTGGATATAAACAGTCCCCTCCAATTTTGAAGGGGACAGAATCATTTGAAGATACTAATTTAATCTATAGACAGATCTTGCTAGATCGTCTTCTCCGGCAAATCTTTCATCCACTTCCAGATATTGTCATAAGTCGACGTGGATAATTTATATACAAGACCTTCATCATATTGTACCTGCATATAATAACCCTTGTCTTTCTCATATTCTTTACCGAAGATAACATTCTTTTGTTTACCATCAGGCGTGCGAAAAACAATATATCTCTTGGGCCGGCTAACACCATATTGGCCACTTTTGGAGAGATCATTCAAACTGTTGCCAATTCTGTCAACTACTTCAGATCCACGGATTTTAAGAATATCGGCAAAAAACTTATCGAGCTCAGTCTGCTCCAGATCCAACTCTTTCTTGCCGCGTGTAAGAACCCACACATCTTTCTTCTCCATTTTCATAGTAGAATCAGCCTGCATTACTTCTACATCACGCTGTATTTTCTTCAGGATCATCTCTTTCCGGTCTTTAACAAGAGCTACAATTGACAGATCATCTTTTTTCTCTTCAACTGCCTGCAAGTCTACAAAACCGTCTTGCTTAAACATTGATAGCGTATCAATAGCTCCGGTAATAGAGAGGGACGATAATAAATTTTTATCTGTGAAATAGATCTTGTCATTCCCGGTAAATCTGACAAAACTGTTACCCGAGTCTTCAGGTTTCTTGCCAATGATCAAATTTGCCAGGGTCTTGTCCGTTTCATCTTTAAGAAGCACATGCAGACCTGTGTCGTCAGTAATCTGAAAAGATTCATGATGTTTAACATCGTCTGTACGCAGCTTCCCGGTCATGCCCAGAGCATCATCGATAAACTCTTCAATATTACTTTTTTGAGCTTTTGCATTATGATGGGTTAAGATGCGCCACTGATCTTCCACCTTGGCAAATTTCATACGTACCGGCTCACCTTGTGCCTGTTCCTTATAAATTTCCACACCTCTTACATCTTCTTGTACCACACCAATTATTATATTCTGAACAAATTGGTCTACATCTACGCTTTTACTGCGTGGTTTGCTTATCAAGAAGATGACGATGAGAAAGGCAAACACGCCGGCAAACAATTTCAATTGTTTCTCATTCATCCGACTATTCCTTTATATCTCATTATTCATCAATTATTAGTCTCTGTTAAAACGCCGAGATTCTTACGACGCCTTATATTTAAATATATACCCAGTACTACAAATACAAGAGGCGCAAACCACACGACAAAAGTCTTGGTCAGAGCCTTACCGACAGTACTTGTCTCTCTGATACGGCGTGTACGGATATTTTTTGAACGGATATCTATCAACGCATCACCCAGGGTCAAAGCATCAACAGAATTCATCAGCAGAGCCTGATGACTGCCTACCGAACGCAGAACATCGCTCTGAAACAGCTTGGTGGATCCAAAAACAATCATCTTATTATCAACTGCATCAGCCGTTATCTCAGTGACACGCTCAACCTCTTGAACAGGCGGAGCAGCGGCTTGCGGATCTACCTGCCATGCGGGTACATTGCCCTCTGTAAATTTAGATTTGAAGGGGCCTTCTACTAAAATACCCAGAGGTTGACGGCTCAACATCTGATCTGCCGGCGGTGGATTTGTATTTACCGGGCCGTAGCCAAAACCCGGAGCAGTCCAGGATTTACGCGACGATGTAAAGAGCGTACGAATAGTTGCACCATTAGCGTTAATCAAATCAGAATCTACATTTAACTTACCACCAAAAAGATAAAAAATTTCAGTGATTTTATTTGAGATTGAGACGCGGGAATTGATATTCTCCTGCCCGACTTTGATAATTACAGGCTTGGAGACAGGCTCCATACGTTGCTGCCGCACATTGAAACCGCCCAGATTCCGATTCTGATAAACAGGCACTTGAATATAGGCAGAGGAGCGGTCCATAAACATCTGTCCGTCAAACTCAAAGCCGTAGGACTGAGTGAGTGTGTTAATATTTAAACGGCTGGGCATACCGCGAAGATCAAATTGACCCGGCTTGTCACCGGCCACAATCTGATAATTAAACTGTTGTCCACCCATAATAATACGGACACCTTTATTGACAAGTTTGTCAATTTCATAGAGCTGCCGCTCACCAAGGGGCCTATCAACCATTACAATCATGGTTTGAATATTTTCAGGAACAGGATCTTCGGATGTTATATTGCTTCGCGTGACATCATATCCTTGAGATTTTAACAGTTCTACTGCCGTCTCATACATATCAGGCGGTGCCTGTCGATAGTATTGACGCATCTGTGGCGGAATCTCTGGCTTGCCCGGATAAAAACCGATTCTGGGTCTGCGGTTTGAGATAAGTTTGTAGATTCGTGACATGATTTCATATTCGAGAGAGCCGAAAGATTCTGGCCTGACCTCTGCAATGACATCTTCTTTACGATCAAGATATGAAAGTACAAGAGAAGAATAGACACGTTTTACCGACATCTCATCTCTACTGGTTGACTGCACACCAAAGGGAATTACACCCTTTTCAAATAATTGCTGAGCAATCTTTTTTCTTGTAGTACGCGGCTTTTGTGGAGCAAAGGGATCATCCGAGACCTCAACATCTTTTGATGCTTCATAGGTCTCACGCTCTTCTTCAGCAGATGGATCAAAGACAGTATAGTCCAGCATACCTTTGGACGCACGTTTGATATCATTCAATTTGTCGATAACATCACGTTCAAGATTCTTCCATTGTGTAGGCATCTTCTCTGAAGAGGATACATAGTAGGTAATCTCAATAGGCGCATCCAGTCCGGCAAGAATGTCTTTCACTGCCGGTGATAGCTGATAGACCTTATCGGCAGTTAAATCAAAACGTCCCGGATTGATATTATCAAATATCATATTCAATAGCAGCACATTGCCAAGCAGAAGCACGGCTCCAATGATAAAATACGTTAAAAAATTGCGTTTAATAAAAGGGATCTTTATCATGACAATTTCCTCCTTTCAAGAGCCCTGGCGTTCAAGTATAGGAACAACGCCGTAAATGAGAGGAAATATATCAAACTTTTAAGATCTATTACACCACGTTCGATATCATTAAAATGACGTGTTACTCCTACATAATTATAGAGAAACTCACCGAGTCCGGGAATCCATCCGTCTACAACCATAGGAACATATTGCCAGCCGATGAGTGAAAGAAAACCACAGACCAGGCTGGTAATGATTAAAGAGATAATTTGATCTGAGAAAAAACTGGATATAAATATACCAACTGACAGGAAGAAAGCACCCAGAAGTACGGCACCAAAATAGCCGCCGACAATGGGACCGAAATCAGGGCTTCCTAAAATACCCAGAACAAACGGAATAGTCAATGTACCTGCAAGTGCTGCTAGATAGAAAACGAAACTGGCGAGGTATTTACCTACTACAATATGCCCCGTCTTCATGGGCAGGGTGAGCAGCAGTTCAATTGTGCCAAGCTTCTTCTCCTCTGACCAGAGTCTCATAGAGATTGCGGGAATAAATATAAGTCCCAATACCAGTGGCAGAGATGAGAAAAAACTACGCATATCAGCATTGCCAAAGAAGAAAAAATGGAACATATAGAGACTGGCATTGAGCACAATGAATATAATACTGAATACATATGCGATAGGTGAATAAAAATATGCTTTAAATTCACGGCGGAAGATGATGCCTATATCTCTCACGCTCCACCTCCTTGTCCTTCATCGATAACGGCCTCAGGCATTGTCTGGGTCAATCGAATAAATGATTCTTCAAGGGAAAGACGTTCCTGCTGCAAGGCCAGAACAGTCCATTTGGCACGATGAATTACTTCATTTAATGGCGTCACTAAATCCTCTTTGGGGTCATGATAGATATGAGCACCTATTATACCGCGCTTCAAACCAGAGTCATAGACTATTTCCTGAATTGCAGGGATTGTGCGTACAGCTTTATCAAATTCAGTTTTCGTGGCCTTGGCCGATACATAAATCGAACCTCTCTCCATCAAGGAATTGACCAGTTCATCAAAAGTACCATTGCCAACCAAACGACCCTGATTGATTACAAATATTCTATCAGCAATAGTTGCAACTTCCGATAAAATATGCGTACTCAGAATAATGGTCTTTGAATGAGCGAGGTCTTTGATCAAATTACGAATACCGATAATCTGAATAGGATCCAGACCGGAAGTCGGTTCATCCAGAACCAATACATCAGGATCATGGATTAAAGCCTGAGCAAGGCAGGTACGTTGACGAAAACCTTTGGATAAGACAGCAATTTTTCGTTTTAAAACCGACTCAAGACCACAGGCATCAACAACAAAATCGAACCGTTGTTTGAATTTGCCGTTTAAGTGGCGGGCCTCACCGATAAATTCAAGATACTCTGTCACTAACATATCTTCATACAAAGGTACACGTTCAGGCAGATAGCCTATCTGCCGCCTGACTTCCAATGGATCTTTGACCACATCAAATCCACCAACACATACGCTGCCCTCTGAAGGTGCCGTGTATGTAGTGATGATTTTCATGGCTGTAGATTTACCAGCACCGTTGGGCCCGACAAATCCGATAATTTCGCCTTTTTGCACAGAAAAACTGACATCATTAAGTGCCTGCGTCTCTCCATAACGTTTTGATACATGTTCCAGTTCAATCATACTCTTCCTCATAATTGATACTTCTTTAACTTGAATAAATTATAGATCACCGGAAATGATAAGAATATATGATACCAATCCCGTCAATCCAAAAAACTTTTTTCCGACGAACACATTTGTACAATTCTATTAATTTTTTTTAAACTCTCAAGGATTATAAGATACACAAAAACCAATAAAATTACAAATTGGAATTAGCATATCGTAAAGCAACCTGGTATAAAAAAATTTCACGCTTTTTACTTGTGAATTGTTCCGGACAAATTGATTTATTTTTGAGTTGAATATATAACCTTACCATCGGTATCGGTATCGGAATCGGAGTCGGAGTCGTCTTTTTCGCTTATTAATCACAAAACAACAAACGATTACGATTGCGAGACCGAGACCGAATGTCATGTGCACAATTAAGTTAAATAACTAACCTTTCCATCGATATCGATATCGGTATCGGTATCGGAGTCGTCTCTTTCGCTTATTAACCGCAAAACAACAAACGATTACGATTGCGAGACCGAGACCGAATGTCCAGGTACAATTTGAAAAATGTATCACCTTTCCATCAGTATCGGTATCGGTATCGGAGTCGTCTCTTTCGCTTGCTAACCACAAAACAACAAACGATTACACTGTCGGCTCTTGTGGCAAGTCCTTCATTCAAATATGTTGTAAATTGACTATTCTTGGAATACCCTGCCATACGCTCCGGCATCGTGTTAGTAGGTTGGAGGGTGACGCAGAACGTCACAAGCGAAGCATGGGTACCGCACTCTGCGTTGGAACGCTAAGTATTCTAAGCGTAACAAATGCCCCCAGTGAATGGAGGGCTGGTATCACAATTCTATGTTGCAAGAACAAAAATTTAGCAACTAACAAAACGAACAACAAAAAACATAATTATAAAACAAAAACACTTTACTTAGCATTAATACGAAAATATCATACACTATTCTTTTTTTACATCTTTTTTTACAAATCCCTATATCTTTGACTCTCTTGTTCGTTTTGTTCGTCTTGTTCGTTGCCAATCCCTATATCT
>JAGLOF010000216.1 GCA_023139105.1 bacterium | reverse complement strand
TTACACAAAATTATTTACAGAGTCCTCGTTGTTTTGGGCAATCCTGAATCCTCTTAGTAGAATTTATAAAATTACTGAATTGCACACTATCCCAGGCAAATAAATATATTGAAACATTGTTCTAGGCAAATACTAGTTATGGTCTAGTAATATTCCATTTGGTTTTTTGTACTTTTTCTTTGTACTTTGTTCTTGTTATTTGGAATTTGTCTTTTGTTATTTGCAATTAATTGTTTGCTATTTGTTATTTGGATATTGGTATTTGGTATTTGGTATTTGGTATTTATTAGTTATTATTATTTTCTTCTGCCTGGGGGAGCTACTCATGTTTTATAAAATTTTACTTTCATCGGTCTTGTTAATTGCTGTGGCCGGTTGCTCCAGTCGTTACACTCCCGTGTCGGTTAAGAATACAGAATTTCCTATACAATTTTTAGATGGAGCCACACTAACACCTGTTGATTATTCTCAAGTTCTAACAGAGCTGGACAAGGTTGATGTTGTCTTCATTGGCGAGATTCACGATGACAGTCTGACTCATATTGTTGAGTATCGCATATTAAATGATCTGGCGGCTTTGAGTAACCAGCGTGCAATTGCACTGGAGATGTTTGAGCGTGACGTCCAGGGTCTGTTGAATGATTATCTCTATGATGCTGTATCTGAAGATGAATTTTTAGCGGGATGCAGGCCATGGGACAATTATTCGACTGATTATCGTCCTCTGGTTGAACTTTCAAAGAGAAGAGGCATGCCAGTATTGGCAGCTAATGTCCCACGCCGTTATGCTGCCAGTATTGCCAAATATGGAGAAGGAGTGCTTGCCTCTTTGCCGGATTCTGAGAAAGTGTGGATGGCAGCAGAACTTTTAGCCCTTGATGATGAGTATAAAGAAAGATTCATGAAACGCATGGGCAGTATGGACATGCCACAGGCCATGCAAAAAAATGATTTTGAAAATCTTTATATGGCCCAGTGCATCAAGGATGATACAATGGCCGAATCGATTGCACTGTTTCTATCACAAAATCCGGCAATGCGTATAATCTCTTTTCAGGGAGATTTTCACTCGGCATTCAGTCTGGGAGTGGTTAAAAAATTAAAATTGATGGCTTCAGATGTGACAATGTCTGTTATTTCTATCGTGCCGGTAACTGGCGACTGGAAGAAGATAGATCCGTTGTGGAAGAACAGAGCTGGTTTTATTGTTGTTGTACCCCGACATTCGATATCCCGATAAGTAAATGAAGAGACTTTTAATAACAGGTGGCAGTGGTTTTGTGGGCGGACATCTGCTCAATCGTGCATGTGGACGTTTTTATATCACGGCCACCTATCATGATAATCTTATCTCGTCGGAAGATGTACATATTGTAGCAATGGATCTGGATGATGAAAGATCCATGCAACATGTAGTTGAACAGGCACAACCACAGATAATCATTCATACAGCCGCATGGGTACATCCTGATGCCTGTGAGGCAGATTCAAGATTGGCCCATCACCGCAATGCAATTGCTGTTGAAGTACTGGCAGAAGCTGCTGAACGGCTGGATGCCAGGTTCATTTTTTGTTCTACGGATATGGTTTTTAGAGGAGATAGAGGCAGATATTCTGAAGATAGTGAGACACAACCGCAAAATGTATATGGTCGTTCAAAGCTTATGGGTGAAGGATTTGTAAGGTCAATCTGTTCTAATTATGTTATTGCCAGACTTGCACTTGTCTATGGTCGACCACTGTCCGGTGGTAATTCCTTTTCAGCCGATATTCGGCGCCGCCTGAAAAACGGAGAACAGCAACTCCTTTTTACAGATCAATTTCGTTCACCGGTGCTGGTCATGGATCTGGCCAATGCTTTGCTTGAACTTGCGGTGTCAGATTTCCAGGGAATCATACACGTAGGTGGTGCTGATCGTGTTGACAGGTATACATTTGGTAGAACAATGGCTCAATTACATGATCTTCCAATGAATAAATTGCAGCCGGTATCCATCCATGATGTTAAGTTTAATACACCAAGACCTGTGGATGTATCTATGGATATCAGGCTTGCACAGTCTCTTCTTTCAACTCCTTTACGGGGTATTGCAGAGGGATTAAAAGAAGCTTAATTATGAATGTAATCGAGTAAAATATGAATTTACAGGTATTTGATAATAAAGGGAAATTAATTTATGAACATGATGGTCACTGGCTTCATCCATTATTTAGTTTTTACTACTATATTATCAGAGATGGAGTTGATGTCTCGCAATGTTTTTTAAAGGATAAGATCATCGGGCGCGGTGCCGCCGTTATCATCGCAAAGACCGGCATCAAAGCTTGTCATGGAGAGACAGTGTCTGAGCGTGCCTTACCAATACTCAAACATGAACAAATTCATATTACATGGGATAAATTAGTAGATAGATTGCCATGTCAAACCGAGCTATTACTAGGAGATGATCTTGACATAGACAGATCTTTTGAGTTATTGCTGAAGATGTATAGGGTTCCAGGGGTGCTTTAATTCTGATTTAATTTTATATTACTCGTTCCTACGCTCCGCGTTGGAATGCTCTACACTGACGCTCCAGCGTCTTGTTGAAACTCAGGAAAATGACGCAGAGCGTCAGGATGTTATCGGCAGTTTAAATTGAT
>JAGLOF010000215.1 GCA_023139105.1 bacterium | reverse complement strand
CAGGTTATTTCAGAGAATGAAGGGAATTAATGAGGAATTGAAAGAAAGCCTTCCTGTAGTAAAAACTAAAATATTAAATATATTTGAGAATATAGAATTGTGATCAAATTGAAGTATATATCCAGTTTTTTGTTCAGGTTGTACAGTTGCAAAAGCTTCAAGTTAAGAAGGATTATAATTTCTTTAATTAAGAAAATCGAAGGCGGTGACTTCTATTCAGACACTCTTCGATCAATTTTTAAAAAGTATCACAATATTGAAATTGGTAAATACAGTTATGGAGGATGTTTTAACCTATCGAATATACGTGCATTTACAAAGGTTGGAAGATATTGTTCATTTGCTCAAAATGTATATATTTATAACACTAATCACCCGTTGGAAAAAAAATCTGTACACCCTTTCTTCTATAACCCAGCATTGGGACTTGTTGAACGCGAACAAGTTTCGCGCAGGCATATTGAGATAGGCAACGATGTCTGGGTCGGTCAGAATGTCATCATATTGGCCAGTGTCAGCAATATTGGCGATGGAGTTGTAATTGGTGCGGGGACAGTTGTGACTAAAGATGTTCCTGACTATGCTGTCGTAGTGGGCAATCCTGGAAAAATAATTAAGTACAGGTTCTCGGAGAGTACAATACGAAAGTTGAAACAGGAGCAATGGTGGCAAAAAGACATTACCGAATTGTTTGCCAATATTGAAGATTTTTATATAGACCAAAATGAATTGGTATAGGTCAAGCCAGACAATCAGTAGTTAACAGGCCCCTTCTTAACTGTAAGAAATTATGAAAGTATGCATGAAATTAACAATGATTCAGGTAACACTGAGATGTTATTTATAATAAGGCTAAAGAGATAAATATGTCGAGAGCTAATTCAGTAGTTAATATTACAGAAAAAAAAATATGCTGCGGTTGCGGAGCCTGCTCAGTTATATGCCCGGTATCTTGTATTGATTTTACATATGGTAAGCGTTTTAATTACCCCAAAGTTGATTCAGAGAAATGTATTGATTGCGGTAAATGCCTTAAGGTTTGTCCGAGCGAATTTCTTTTGCATGGAACCGATCCTGAATTCAGCAAACAGACAGAAATAGAGGACTTGAAAAGCTATTTGCTCTATTCACCTGATGATGATATTCGGTTGGATTCTTCTTCGGGTGGTTTCATAACCGGTTTAATTCTTCATTTAATGGAAAAAGGCCAGATAGACGGTGCGATCATTGCTAAAAGTCAGGGGGATACGCCCTGGATCGCCAAGTCCGTTTTAGCTACTACACGGCAGGAACTTCTTGATTCGAGAGCTTCCAAGTATGCTCCGGTTTCCAATTGTACTGCTCTTAAAGATGTTCTGGAAAAGCCGGGCAGATATGCATTTGTGGGAACTCCCTGTATGTGCGAGGGGTTAAAGAAACTTCAGGATGTGAACCCTGTTTTGAAAGAGCGTGTGGTATTGTCTGTAGGTTTTGTATGCGCAGGTATGGCATCGAGGCAGAGTACGCTTGCGTTTCTGGAGCGTTATGACGTTGACCTCGAAGAGGTGTATAAGATCAGTTACAGAGGAGACGGATGGCCCGGTAATTTCAGGGTATTCAATAAACAGGGTGAAGTCATTTTGAAAAAGCCTTTGCTTGGCTGTTCCCTGGACCTTGTAGTTCCTGGAGATCATTATCTGAGATGTAATAATTGTCTGGACCATTGGTCTAATTATGCTGACATCGTTGTTTCTGATCCATGGAAAGATGACATGGTCGATAATGAAATGAAGGGTTGGTCAGGGATAATGATCAGGTCGCAATCAGGGCAGGAGGCGGTTGATTCAGCTATTGCCAGTGGCGATATGATCGCTAACGAAGTGTCTTCTGAAGAGATGTATAATTACAATAAACATCTTATTATAACTGCAGATCATAAGCGGCATTCATGGATGGCTCTGTATCAGTTGTTGTTTTTTTGGAGATTTAAAGGAATGTCAGCGGTTTTTAGGAGTTTTCTTAAATGGCAAGGTCCTGGATTGTTGACGACTTTGCGATCTCGTTTTGATAGAAATTATTACGAAAACACCGATCCCAGGAAGAAATTGCTTAAAGCCAATACCGGTGCAACCGAGCACCTCAGACTGCGTAGTGAAGCAGCACATAAAAAATGAGTTTACATGATCTCGATGTTGATTTTTCATTTATGCGGCATGATGTTATAAAAAAGCTTGGACGAACATTAAATTATTTTATTATCAGATAACCTTATATGAATGGCATTACATTAGCAATTAGCCTATTGTGCGCGACATTGTGCTTGTGTTTGCGACCCCCAAAGGCTCTGGCAGTATATTTAGCAGGCTTGGTTTGGTATCCCGACTATTTACGGGTAAGTATTGGCACCATTGATTTATCTGTAAGTAGAGTTGTGATAACTGTATTGCTTCTTCGCTGTTTGTGCACTAGCAAGATTCTTAACAAGTTTTCGTGGTCCAGGCTGGACACATTCATAACATTAAGTATGGTGGTCTATGTAGGAATATATTGTATTAGTTTTCCATCATTGAAAATGTCTCTTGAGAACAGGGGTGGCTTCGTGCTGGATACGTGGTTTGTGTATCTTGCTACCCGAATGTGTATTTCCAATCGGGCGAGTATGATTGTCTTCATAAAGATGGCGGCTCTAATACAAATTCCTTTGGCTGTGTTAGGTGTCATTGGGGCAGTAACAGGATGGCAGCCATACATTGCATTATATCAGTATTGTCCTTGGAGACAGGATTTTGAATTAAATGCCCCTAGGTGGGGTTTTACTCGAGTCCAGGGGCCTTTCAGCCATTCTATCATGTTTGGTGATTTTTTTATCATGTTTTTACCGTTAATTTGGATTTTGAAGCAGCAAAGAGATTACTGGGGAAAGCTTGCCTATTATTTATCGGCAATCGCAATATTAGGTGCTATAAGTTGCTTTTCCAGTGGCTCTTGGGTTATGTTGGGTGCCACTCTGTGCTTTCTGTATTCCATCAAGTGGAGTCATAAAATCAAAAATATTCTTGTCGTTACATCTGTAGTAGCTTTGTTAGCTGAAATATTAAGTAACAGACCTCTGTATCATGTATTGCCTCAATATTTGAATACAGGCGGAGTATGGTGGCAAAGGGCAAGACTTATAGATTGCGCGATTGAAGATTTTGGTAAGTGGTGGCTGGCTGGTTATGGCGGAGTGGATCCTGGTTGGGGGACAAATTTTTGGATGGATTTCACAGATATTAATAATGAATTTATTTTAAAAGGAGTAGAATGTGGAGTTTGGGGAATCATTGCTCTTTGCTCTGTTATCATAGTTGCTTTTCAGGAGCTAGTGCGATCATCAAAAAAAACTACAAATAAAGAACTCAGATCGCTGCACTGGTCATTGGGGGTTATTTTGTCTGCAACATTAATTGCATGGATGGGAGTTACTTTCTTCGGGCAATTGAGTTCTATTTTTTATCTAATCATGGGATTAATTGGATCTGCAGTTTTATTCCCAATGGTAAATACGACAGCCAGGTACAAAGTAAATTCAAATAACAGTTACGGCCTTACTTAGCAGTGCTAAAGACATATTATTTAATTGTTTAGGAGTTTAGAATGAAAGTAGTTGAAGTGAAAAGTTTGGGAATTGAAGCGATCAAGGTTATTCGCTTTGCCCGGTTTTGTGATCACAGGGGTTATTTTACTGAGCATTTTCGTAAGAGTGATTTTGTAAATCACCCTGAGATGGGATTTATGAAGGATGTTGAATTCGTTCAGTGTAACGAGAGTTGTTCGCACAAGGGAACGATCCGTGGTTTGCATTTTCAGTGGAATCCATTCATGGGCAAAATGGTTCGCACACTTTCTGGACGCATGGTGGATATGCTTCTTGATATAAGAAAAGGCTCGCCGACCTTTGGTAAAATAATATGTTACGATATGCCTGCAGGTCTTGATAAAGATTACAGTGAGTGGATATGGATACCACCAGGATTTGCTCATGGCAACTTCTTTACTGAAGAAACGATGATCGAGTATTTCTGCTCAGGTGAGTATAGCCCTGGGTGTGAAGCGGGAATATCCCCTCTAGCTGAAGATATCGATTGGGTTTTATGTGATTCAGAATTAAGGAAGATATTTGATGGGATAGCATTTTCAACAGACCTTATTACTGAAAAGGATAAAGAAGGATTTACGGTCAAGTCATGGGTAGAGGATGACAGATCAGATAATTTTCTTTACGAAGAGCTGAAATAATATTTTGTGGAGAACGAAAAGTTGACTAGCCATTCAAATATCATTTTTACAGGTGAAAGCGGTTTATTGGGTTCGACATTTCAAGGAATTATGCCGGGCCTTAACTATCCGTGCTTAGAAGAGTTTAACATTGAGAATTACGAGCAGATGCTGGAATACGCAAGATCTGTGGATTGCAAAGAGATTGTTCATGCTGCGGCTTTCACCTCCCCGCCTCTTATAGATAAAGACCCGGTACAAGCGATTGATGTTAATATAATCGGCACTTCGAATGTAGTTAAATTATGTATCGAACTTGGTGCCCGTTTAATATATATTTGCACTGATTATGTATTTGACGGTTCAAAAGGCAACTATAAAGAGGACGATCCCGTTTATCCGATCAATAAGTATGCATGGTCCAAACTTGGTGGTGAATGTGCTGTGAGACTGTATGATAAGTCCCTGGTTATAAGGACTACATTCGGTCCTGATCGGTTCCCCTATGACAAGGCTTTTGTTGACCAATGGACGAGCAGGGAAAGTGTTTCTGAGATTGCCAGCAAGATGTCAAATCTGGTCGGCACGGATATTCTCGGTGTTGTGCATGTCGGTGGTAAAAGAAAAACTGTTATGGAATTTGCAAAGAGCCTAGATGAGAATAAGGAAATAGGAGATCTTTCGATTAATGATGTCAATTTTAAAGTGCCTTATGACACATCTTTGAATTGTGAAAAATATAATGAATTGATTGACTAATTTAAATTTGAACCAAAATAATGAAAGAAAATTTTAATGAAAATTGCCACATGGATGTTTTCTTTTATGAGGCTTTTAAAGAAGAAGCAGAATTGATTCGGCAATATTTGCCCAATGATCTGCACGCCGGCTTTACAGATAAAACTATCCAGGAATACGCGCAAAATGTCCCCGCTCCGATCATAAGCACGCGAACACAATCGATTATTCCATTTGATTGGCAAAGCGAACTTACAGCTATACTAACCCGAAGTGCAGGATTTGATCATATAACACGCTATCTGAACCAAAGTTCGAATGATATTTCATGCGGTTACCTGCCGCAATATTGTGTTCGAGCTGTTGCAGAGCAGGCAATGATGCTGTGGACGGCCCTTTTGCGAAAGTTGCCAATGCAGTTGTCCAACTTTGCACGGTTCAAACGCGATGCACTAACAGGGCAGGAGTGTAAAGATAAAACCCTTTTAGTCGTAGGTGTCGGTAATATCGGTCACGAGATCGCAACCATCGGTAAGGCCTTGGAAATGAAAGTGCTGGGAGTCGATGTCGTAGAAAAGCACGAAGACATAAAATATGTCCTAATTGATGACGGACTCTCCAAAGCTAATGTGATTGTCTGTGCAATGAATCTCACTCAGGACAACCAAGGATTCTTCAACTACGACCTGTTAAAAAATGCAAACCCCAATGCTGTGTTCGTTAACATCGCCCGTGGCGAGCTATCCCCTTCAGAAGATTTGTTGAGATTATTAAACGATCAACTTCTTGCTGGCATCGGACTGGACGTCTATGATCATGAAAGCGAACTGGCCGTCTCGCTTAGAAACAGTACCCCAAGCAACGACAACAGGGTTAAAGCAGCACTTGAATTAGCAAAACTACCGCAGGTAATACTGACCCCGCATAATGCCTTTAACACCATCCAAAGTGTTCAAAGAAAATCCAAGCAAAGCATCCAACAGATAACCCACTTCTTAGAACATGGAAAGTTTCTATGGCCAGTAGAAACTGCATCCTGAGTCTTTACAGA
>JAGLOF010000214.1 GCA_023139105.1 bacterium | reverse complement strand
GGCCAAAAGATTACCGGGGAGACAGTTTTTTTATTTCTCCGGAAATCCAGGTAGATCTGTTCTGATCCGTTCAATCCGTGTTATCTGTGTTCAATTGCCTTTGCTCTTTTAATACTTTTTGTGACATTTTGCAGGCACCCCGATGTTCTGCTCTGTTTTTTCTTTGTGAGCTTTGTGTCCTCTGTGCGTGGGTTCTCTGTTCTGTTTTATCCTGTTAATCCTGTGATCCTGTCTAATTTCTGTTGTCTATTATTTACTAACAGGATAAAACATGTACCCTGTTAAGTATAGACCCCGGCCAAGAGATTACCGGGGAGACAATTTTATTTATTTCAGTGGGAATCCATGTAGATCCGTTCTTATCCGTGTAATCCGTGTCATCTGTGTGCCATGCTCTGGGAGCTTCTTTGTGCACTCTGTGATCTTTGTGCGAAAAATCTATTTGAATAAGGTTCATTACAAGATCCTGAAACAAGTTCAGGAAGACAAAGATTGATTGTAGAATAATAATAGTACGAGCCGGGGAATTATGTTACTACAAACCAGGTGAAGCTATTCGGGTATCAATAGAAAATTCCGGAGGATTTTCAAGATGTTTCTTTACTGCACACATCTTGGCTGATCTAATTACAGCTTCCCTGTACTGCTTGGGAAAAGTTGCAGGCAAATTGATTTCAATATTAATATGGCTGATCATATGAGTTTGAGGATTAACCTCCCAACTCTGAATTATTTTTATATCATCAGTTGGGATATCTCTTTTCTGACAAAAAACTAAAACATAAATACCTACACAGGTACCAATTGATGAAAGAAATAGTTCAAAAGGTGATGATGCCGAATTGTCACCGCCTCCAGTGATTGGCTGATCTGTTTTAATAATATGGCCCCGGAGTTCAGCATCAACACGCTTACCACCGGGAAAACTTACTACTAATTCCATACGACGCCTCTTCTATATTTTTTATTGGGCTCCATGCTGAATCCCCAAAATCTATCCAATTTTTCTTGCAAGCCAGCTTAGTCGCTGTTTTATGGCTCCTTCACTGCAAGATTCATTGCAGCAGAGACAGTTGATACACAGATCATAATCAAAGACAGGATATTTATCTTTCATTATAATTGCATCAACCGGACACCCTTCAGCGCAAATTCCACAAGACACACAATCTGACTTTACTACTTCAGGGCGTACCCAAATCAGCTTTGCAATGCGGCGCATCAACCATTCCGGTATCAAGGTCATCAGTCTATTTGAAGGCAGATCATAACCTGTCATAACAGAGCCTGCCAGGCTCTCACCTTTTATATCAATCTCATTTAACATTGCCTTGCCAAGTTTTCTCTCTCCGGCAATCCTGATCATATCTATTTGACCAGGTTTGAATCCCATGAGGAAAGCTACAACAGCATCCAATGCAACGCCATCAGTCGAGGCCAGGATTAAACTATTCTGCCGTTTAATACCGGTAGCCGGACCATGCCCTTCCATTCCTACTACGCCATCCATTAAATGCAGAGCAGGCCGTACAAATCCGTAAATATCAACCAATAGCCTGGAAAAATTCTGCGGATGAGGATAGAGCTTGTGGAAATTTGCCTTCTGCAAACCCGGCAAGGTGCCGTATAGATTTTTAATAGCACCTGTATATAAAGTAAATCCATGTGTCTTCATTTTTGGAAGATTAATCACTACATCAGCATTCAAGACCGCCTTGGAAATATGATATGTAATGTCATTGACAGTTCTGGCTTCTGCACCTGATTTTTCAAAATTGATCAGTTCAACGCCATGACGTTGGCACACATCAAGAAAACCTGTATTCTCCCAGCAACGTTTTACGCCCTTAATTGCTCCAGACGGACTGTCCCCGACAACGGGAATTCCCCCGACAGAATGCACCTGTTCCAACATGGCTTCAAGCACCATGGGATGCGTTGTAACAGCTTTTTCAGGTTTCCTGGCTGAAAGCATATTTGGTTTCAGCAATACTTTCTGCCCTTTTTTAACTATTGCAGTTATGCCTCCTACCGCAGTCAAAGCTTGATCAACTGCCGATCTAACATGATCCGGGTCATAATCATGACACTTGACTATGGAAACAAGCGGACTACTCATAATATCCTCTTAAATAACATACCTGGTTGTTGTGCAATCCAATTTTTTAGTTCCATGGACAATAAGATAGCCATTACTTCCGATGTTGATTTTTCACATTGGCTGGCCAATTTATCAATATGTATCGGTGATTTCGATAGTTGATTCCATACAATCTGCTCAGAAGCTGTAAGATTGCCCGGCTCAAACTGCATTTCCTTTTGTTCTGCACCATTATTAGCCATGCCGGGCAGTTCAGCCAGAATATCCTCAACAGAGTGAATAAGTTTGGCTCCCTGCTGAATAAGACGATGTGTACCCCTGGACTTGGCACTACGAATATCACCCGGTACAGCAAAAACTTCCCTGCCCTGGTCCAGAGCCATATATGCAGTAATCAATGCACCACTCTTTTCTCCTGCCTCAACTACAATTGTACCATATGACAATCCGCTGATTATTCGATTACGCCGTGGAAAATGTCCGGGAAGAGGCTGCGTACCCGGAGCAAACTCGGTAATAATTGCCCCGGTTTCACTGATTGAACGAAATAGTGCAGCATTTTCCGGTGGATAAATAATATCAGCACCTGTGCCAAGAACAGCTACTGTTTGACCGTCTGCTTTAATTGCTGCACGATGGGCAATTGTATCAATTCCGCGTGCCCCACCACTGATAATTGCAACACCGCTCCTGGCTAATGCACTAGCAATATAATCTGCTGCATATGTACCATATTCTGAAGCGGCCCTCATACCAACAATGCTAATTCTGCGGGATGATATCCTACATATATCACCCCTTACCCATAAGGCAATGGGTGGATCATATAAGCTCTTCAGAGAATCAGGATAGTCTTTATCGCCCCAGATGATTATTGATAAACAAAGCTTATCGGCTCTATCTAATGCCTTTGTAGCAAGGTCGATATATTTATTATTCGAGAGTTCAAGGGCTAAAACCGATGTTATACCATTTATAAATGATCTCTCTTTGATATCAGCTTGAAAAATATTTTCAACAGATCCAAAGTGTTCAAGCATTCGGAGAATCTTGGCAGGCCCTATGCCAGGTACCAAACTGAGTGCAAATAACTGAACACGAGACTGCATACATATATCCTTTATCTATATGCAAATTATACTGGATAAATATAATCCGAAAGCATAGGGGAAAATTGAACTCTATATTCTCTTTAGAATTTGAAATTTGATTTTTAAATATTATCGTATGTCAGGAATCAAAATTTTTCAGATGTTCCGCAATCTGATAGATCATGGGATCAAGATTTCTACGCGCCACAGACGATATCATAAGATAGTCTTCTCCATCAATTTTTTCCGGCAACTCATCAATTTCTTCATCTGTAATTAAATCTGTTTTTGACAATACGATTATTCGGGGTTTATCAAGTAGTCCGGGATCAAAATCGGCAAGTTCTTTTAAAAGAATATGAAATGTTTCTTCAAAATTTCCTGTTTGAACTTCCATTAAAAAGAGCAGTACACGCGTCCGTTCCACATGACGAAGAAACCTGTCACCCAAGCCTTTACCTTGAGCTGCACCTTCTATTAAACCAGGGATATCTGCCATAACAAAATGCTGATATTCACCGAATTTAACAATACCTAAATTGGGCACTAAAGTAGTAAAAGGATAATCAGCAATTTTGGGTTTTGCCGCTGACACTACAGATAATAATGTAGATTTGCCGGCATTAGGTAATCCAACGAGTCCTACATCTGCAAGCAGTTTCAATTCCAGTCGGAGCCGACGGTCTGCACCCGGCTTGGCCGGTGTAGCAAAATCAGGTGCCTGTCTTGTTGGTGTGGCAAAATTACTGTTTCCTTTACCTCCGCGACCTCCCTTGGCAACTACCAATTCTTGGTTGACTTCTGTCAAATCGCCAATCAACTCCCCTGAATCAGCATCATAGACCATTGTCCCTTTCGGAACCGGAATATATTTAAATTCACCATTTTTCCCGTGTTTTCTACTACCCTGTCCATATCCACCACGTTGAGCTTTATATACTCTTTGATGCCGATGATCAATCAATGTAGATATATTAGGTTTAACTTGAAGGACTACAGATCCGCCATAACCTCCGTCACCACCGTCAGGCCCACCTTTTGGTACAAATTTCTCACGACGAAAACTGACACAACCTTGTCCACCAGCTCCCCCCCGAACTTCAAAAATTACTTCATCTATAAATTTCATACATTACCATCAACTAAAAAATAATATTAAAAAAAAGGTAGTGCAAAACACTACCTTTTTTTCAAAGGAAATACTCTAGCTATTTTAACTTAAAGATAACAGGAACCATAACCCATACTTTAACAGGTTGGTCACGCTGCATAGCGGGTTTCCATTTCGTTTTTGTTACAGCCGTAACAGCAGCTTGATCACAGCCAGTTAAACTTTGAATAACCCGTGTTCCCAATACTGACCCATCTGTATCGATATGTGCATAAACCGATACTGTTCCTTCAACACCAGCCTTCTGTGCAATATCAGGATAAATAAGGTTTTTCTTGAGAGCACTCCATCCACCTATAGGCTGTGGCGGCTCATCATATGCATAAAACATAATTTGAGATCCGTCGTCTTCCTCCGGAGGAGGTGGCGGCGGCGGGGGTTCAGCATCCAAATCCAAATCTGTAAAATCAATGGTTTCATCATCCGGCAAATCTTCATCCTCAGAAGCTACAGGCACCGAAGGACGACTTGGTGCAGGCGCTTGTCTCTCCTGCTGAGTCTGTGGAATCTCTTCTACTGTCAATGATTCCAACTGGACAACCTTAGCCTCTTTGGAGCTCGCAAGCTTCTTATAGCCCTGCATCACACCAATATGCAGCAAGAGGGAAAGGATGAGGCCCAGTTCCATCACTCTTTTATACTGAGACCTTAATGTATTAGTTCGTTTCTTCATCCTGCATCACTCCCTATTGGCCTGTCTTGGCACAATAATTGATTCGATACGCACCGGCCTCCCGTAGCTCTTCCTGGATATCTGTCACCAGCCCCATTTCAGTTCCACGGTCAATTTTGAGCGATGTAGTAATATTGGGGTTATCAATTACCTTTTCATACATCACATTGGCAACTGCTGTTACAACCACAATTTTGTCATCGATGGATATCTCTCCATCTTTGCTCGCCCAAATGTTCACCACATTCTTCTTGGCATCCAGTTTCTTAATTTTCCTGGCCGTCGGCAGTTCGACGGGCATGCCGGAGAATTGGCGAAATACCGTAGTAACCATAAAGAAGAGCAAGAGCATGAACACGATATCAGGCATTGATGCCGTGGGTATCTCGGTGCTCACTTTGCTTTTTCTTGAAAATTTCACGTTAATTCTCCTAGAATTTTTTTAGCGTTCCGGTTCGGCAATTGAGATACGCCGAGCCTCTGCCAACTGAACCTGATCTAAAACACTCATAAAAATCTGGTACTTTGTAGCCCTATCGGTTTTGATAGAGACAATGAGTAAATCATTTTCTGCCAGTCGCTGCTTAATAATATCTTTAATTCTAGGGACCTCGACAATTTCATCATCGAGCATCACACCACCTGTTTCATTGATGAGAATACTCGCGATATTTTTCTTGGGAATGGGTAATGAATCACCTTGAGGTGGAAGTGTTAAACCAAGGCCTTTATCCAAATCCAAACTTGTAGTAACCAAGAAAAATGTCAGGAGAAGAAACGCGATATCAGCCATCGACGATGTCGGAATGGCCACTGTTCGCTCTTTGCGCTTGTCAACCATCATGGCGCTTTCCTCCTAACATAGTTAATTTTTCTTTTCCAGCTCCACCAGGTGGTCAATCAACTCTACTGATGATTCTTCCATATCAATAACCAGACGGTCAATTTTTGAAACGAAATAGTTATGGAATACCTGAATGATAATAGCCACAACCAGACCGAACAACGTTGTCAACAAAGCAACAGAAATACCATCAGCCACAATAGCAGGTGAAATGTCATTGGCTTTTTTAATATCATCAAAAGCACCGATCATACCCTGTACCGTACCTGTAAAACCAAGCATCGGGGCCAGTGTAATAACCGTTGACAACCAAATCATACCGCGTTCCAAAAATGCCATCTCAATTGTACCGGCATTGGCAATTGCTTTTTCTACAGTTTCAGCTCCACGATCAGCGCGCATCAAACCGGCATGAAAAATTGAAGCAACCGGTCCACGTGTTTTTTGACATACATCTACTGCTGATTCCAATCCACCGGAATCAAGAGCGGCTGTTACTCTTGCCATAAACTTACGTGTGTTGACACTTGCGCGGGTCAGGGAGATGAAACGTTCAATGCTAACGGCAATACCAAAGACCAACATGATCAAGATAGGCCACATAAAGCCTTCGCCTCTAACAAACAGTTCTACCATCTCTTTTTACCCTCCATGTTTATAAAAGTAGGACATTGTGATCGAATGAAAACCACGTTTCCCTTCGTTTATACGATTGATAAGTATAACAATTTTGACTAAAGAAGTCAATTGTTTTTTTCATTCAAGGCATGAATCTTCAATCAATACAACAGTTCATTCCTGCACCGATTAATAAATACAAATTCTAATTCCAATCACCCTGATCTTGTACTTTAATTTAGCTTAAAGGCTATAGGAATGGCCACTTTCACCGGTACTTTCCTGCCCTGCTGTTCTGCCGCGCTCCAGATGGTATTCCTGATAGCATTAACAGCGGCTTCATCACATCCTGTTAAACTGCGCATTATCTCTGTCTTAATAACCTTGCCGTGCTCATCGATATAAGCCATTACAACAACCTGGCCTTCAAGGCCTGCTTTTCTGGCCATTTCAGGATAATGTATATGAGCAGTCAACTCCCCCCATCCACCTACAGGTTTTGGATAAACATCAGGGATTTTCACCCAGAACACTTCACCGGTATCGGGCAACACGGGAACAGGGATCTCACTTATATCCAAATCCCATGCATTACTATCCCAACTTGCAGACGGTGGCAATTCAGGATCATCAGACGGAACAGGTACACTTGGAACCGACGGTGCCGGTTTAATCTTATTCTGGACAGTGCGATCCACATCATGCAAAATGACCGGAGGCAAATCCGGAATTCCCTTTACCATCGGCCCATCTGCAAAACGTTTCATCGCCTGCATTAATCCGATATGTAAAAAAAGTGAAATGACAAGTCCCAGCTCCAGCAATCTTTTATAACTCGGCCGAATATATCTATACTGTTGTTTCATCTCAAACCTCCTGTCAATGTTGTGATGGGGCTGCATTCTCCTTTCGATACAAAGCGAATAAAAAAACATCCGCCAATTTCATTGACCGGTCTACAATCAATACGAAACATGGCGGATGTACGTTTATCGGAACTTAAAAAATAATGTATTTTTTTTATAACTTGGCAGCTACAGCCTCGGCCATATCTGTTGTTGTGTGGGAACCACCCATGTCATAAGTGCGAACCTTGCCTTCGGCGATGACATCGGACACTGCTTTTTCCAACTTATCAGCCATCTCTGATTCACCCAGATAATCCAGCATCATCTTTGCTGAAAGCATCATTGCTATAGGATTGACTTTATTCATACCGACATACTTAGGTGCCGAGCCATGACTGGGCTCAAATACAGCTACTTCTTTACCGATGTTACCGGAACATGCAAAACCCAGACCGCCTATCAGCTGTGCACAAAGGTCAGATACAATATCACCGAACATGTTTGAAGCTACCAGAACTCCGTAATTCTGAGGATTCTTGATCAGCCACATACACATGGCATCAATATTGGTTTCCCACAGCTCAATACCGGAATATTCCTCTGCAATCTTACGTGCTTCACGAATCATCAGCCCTGAGGTTTCACGGATGACATTGGGTTTCTCAACTACGGTTACGGTTTTATAACCGAACTTCTTGGCGTATTCAAAGGCATCGCGGATAATATTCTGGCAACCTTCACGTGTAAAAATACGTGTGGAGATGGCGATATCTTCATTGGCTACACCATCCATGCGTGCCATTTGTGACGGATGGGTCTCTGTGAGTTTCTCGCGAATCATCTGCGGCAGAGGATGATACTCAACACCTATATACAGGCCTTCGGTATTTTGACGAAAAACAACCAGATCCAGATCGTCACGGAAGTTTAGTGGATTACCATCATAGGCCTTACATGGACGCAGATTGGTTGAGAGGTTGAATGTCTGGCGCAGACGCACTATGGGACTGCGGTAGACATGACCTTTATCCTGCAGTTCGGGAATCAACTCTTTTGCAGCTTCTTCCTTTGGCTTTGATGTGATGGCACCAAAAAGGGCAGCATCTACATTTTTCAACATTTCAATGGTACGTTCAGGCAATGGATCCGCTTCGGTTTTCCAGAATTCCCAGCCGATATCACCATTTACATAATCAGCTTCAAAACCGAGTTTGTCCAGGACAATTTTAGTAGCGTCCATTACATCAACGCCCACTCCATCTCCCGGCATCCAGCCAATACGATACTTTGCCATAATATGTTACTCCTTGTTTGGTAGTACGATATTAATGAGATTGTTCTCATCCTATCTTTGGATCATTATCAATTCTATCTTTTAGATAAAATCAAATCTTTCTAAAAACGAATAGACCAGGATATCAAATGATCCGGTGAGGGTGCAATATCCGATGTTGCAAGAGCATAATCAAGCATGATGACATTATCACCTCTACGAAGAATGAAACCCAGTCCAAAAGCAGGCAGGCCATCTCTCAATCCTGAACGCAGTGATAATATATCAATTACTTGCCATTCACAGCCTGCATGAAAACGCCATGGTCTGTATTCAATCTTTTCAATACCTGCTGTGGCCAGCACTTTCCACCTGTCAATTTTACATGCGGAACCAACTTCAATACGCCGTGGAAATTGAGCCACTGACTGTGTTCCCATCTTATATATTTCCTGTGTATCCCAGGTATACGCAGTCCTCAAATCTTTTATTGTCGCTCCAATTGTAAACCAGTCCGTTGGCCTGACCATGATTCCGAGATCAAAACCAAATCCTTTGGCAGTAAGAGCTCCGTCGTCATCCTGAACTCCGCCCAAACGGCTGTATACAAGCTTGCCGGTCACACCAATTGCCAGGTGCGGATCAGGTTGTAAGGCAAAACCAAAACAGAATGCATGTTCTCCGGCCCAAAGCATATCTGTATGTTGACCGGAAAAATCTCTACCGTCAATATTGGAGACTCCGGAAGCAATCCACCCCAATGCAAATCCACCTTGCAATGCACCTTTTTTGCTAATATCTGAACCGATGGATTGTCCATAACCTAAAAATGTCAATTTCCTATCCAGACTCATTGTCCTTAGTGTTGCACCGCCCCAGCGTCCGTTAATAAATACAAGCCCGGCAGGATTGTGGTAGAGAGAAAGGCCATCTGTCATTAAAGCTACTGCCTGTCCGCCCATGCCCATATACCTGGCACCCAGTCCCATTCGCAAAAATGCACCGGCATCACCTCCACGTCCTGGCTCCTCCGCATATAAAAGGCCACAACTAATTGTGATAATTACGGCAAGACGCATGGATAATTTGCACAAATTCCTCATCATACGTCTCCTTAATTCAGTATCATAATTTTACCCCAGACAACGCCATGTCCGGTACGTTCAACACGGTAATGATAGACGCCATTGGCAACCGGATCTCCCAGGTCGTTACGTCCATCCCAATAATCCGACCATGTGCCTGCTTCTCTCATTTTATCATGGACAACTGTTTTTACAGCAGACATGGAAAAATCAAATATGCGTATAGTGACATCGCAGGCCGATGTGCATAGATAAACCAGACGCACATGTCCATCATCACCCAATATATTATGTCTTCCAGGTGAAAATGGATTGGGATAGGCATATGTTTCCGGCTCACCACTTTCACCGGGTTCAGCATAAGCGCGAAAAACACGCCATGAGCCGCCATTGTCATCTGTCAAGGCAAGGCCGTCAATGAAACCTGCCCATAGGTCATTACCGTCAGATGCTGCAGCAGTGCTCTCCATGGTAAACACTCTATAATCATGATCATAATCTATCGGGGCAGAATATGTCGCCCAGTGTTCTCCATCAGCCGATTTCATTACTCCATTATCAGTAGCAGCAAACACATCACCGGAATTCGGATTAAAACCAAAATTATGAGGAAATTCACCTTTTAATGTAATTGACCATGTAAGGCCGCCGTCATCAGAATAGGATGCTGCTCTGCGTTCTCCTTCACCCAGTGCTTCGATAGTGGCGGCCCATATCCGAAGGCGTCCATCAAGTTGTTGAGATGCAATTGCCACTACAAAATTCCCTGATATGGGATGCGCCTGGTGTTGATTAAATGTAGTCCAGTTCTCTCCGCCATCTATAGATTTATGTATGCCGCCAGCAGAACCAACCCATAAAGCTTCACCGTCATAGTGTACTGAGAAAGCCATGTGAATGACATTATTATTGGCAACATCAAAGGGATTCCCGTCAACAGTAACTACCTCCCATGTAATGCCCTCATCATATGAGCGGCGTAATCCTCCGCCCCAGCTTGCAATCCATATGGCGTCTTTGGTAATAGCAATATCATAAGTAATATTCTGTACTACAGTTGTAGTTGGTTTATAATCTTGTTCGTCACGATCATCCACAGGCTGTGGAACGTACTGCCAGCTCTCACCTTCGTCTTTGGAGAAGGCCAGGCCTCCTCCTGCAGAGAGACTGCCTTCCGAAGTAGACGTATCAAAACCAGTGGCCACCCATATCACGCCATTGCCTGCTGCTATGGCTGAAACACCACCCTTGCCCAGACCTGATTCTCTATCAAAAACAGTCCAGGTTTCACCACGGTCTATTGTGCGCATTAACCCCCGTGAAGTGCCTACCCATACTATATTTCGATCAATCAATATATCATTTATTGTATTAGCGACCGGTCGGGTTGAATGCTCACCCAGCTTGAAACCTGCCTTGCCTACTGTTTGGGCAGACACGGAGG
>JAGLOF010000213.1 GCA_023139105.1 bacterium | reverse complement strand
TTTTAAGAACTCTGCACTGAGTGAACATGATACACGTAATCATCCTGTTAATCCTGTGATCCTCTCCTGCTCTTTTTTGATGCTTTCGAGTGTTTTATGGATTAATAACGTAACGCCAGCATGCTGTGCTAATCTGCGTATCTGCGGATTTATAACTCTATTAAAAACTATCCCAAAGATGACACAGATTAGCGCAGAATATATGTTATGGACGTCGCTATGATGATACGGAACAAAAATAGAAGAGTATTTCCTATCCAAATCAATATAGAATCTTTTTTTCTTGACAATAGGTCGCAAATTTCTTATCATGATAGAAATAAATGTGACTTGTGGAATTATGAAAAATACAGATCTTATATTCGGCATTATGGCATCATTGGGGCAGGCTTCATATTCAGGGCAGTCCCTGAGGGAATTAACACGACCTTTTGGTGTCTCTGAATCAAGCTTACGTACAAATCTTTCACGAATGGTGCAAAAAAGAATCATTGAAACTTGTCGCAACGGCCGGCAGGTTAGTTATTCATTTGCGGCTAAAGGAGAATCAATCCGCTCAAATATTGCAAAAGGGTTTAAATCTCCGGATTGGGAAGATTGGGACGAAACATGGTGGGGAGTGCTATTTTCTGTCCCCGAGATTGACAAGGAACAGAGACACCGCATACGCACTTTGCTGGGAGTCTACCGTTTTGTCCCTCTATATGCAGGCATATGGATTTGTCCTGCACATCAGGATGATGAGATTGAAGAAAGATTTTCCAGTATTCGAATGAATCCTCACTGCCGTTTAGTCAGATTACAGATGTTGGATCTCATCAGCAGGAAAGATGCCACACGGCTATGGAAACTTGATCAAGTAAATTCTACATTCAGTGCTGCTCTTAATCATCTTTATAAATCAGATAAAGAGATTAAAGTATTGTCCCCTGAATCAGCTTTTGTGATGCATATGAAACTTGGCGAGCAAATTGTAAATGCTCTGGCTGTAGATCCATTATTGCCTGCTGCATTTCTTCCTGATGATTGGCTGGGTGACAGGTTGAAAACATCATTCAATGAGTGGTCACGGATGATGCAAGCAAAATCAGAATCCTTTTGGGGAAATATCATATATCAATCAATTTAGTCAATATCTATCATATATTAATGGAGGTACTCATGAAGATCATCGATCTGACAGAAAGCCATAAAGATCTGTATGTGCATTGCCTGGAAGATTGGTCTGATGATATGAAAGAATCCGGACCGCACAAGGCATGCTGGGTAGAGAAGATGGAGAAGCAGGGATTGGGAGTTAAGCTTGCAGAGGATGATGACGGTAAGCTTGGCGGAATGATTCAATATATACCCATTCAATATTCGCTTGCTGAAGGTAAGGATTTGTTTTTTATCTCTTGTATCTGGGTTCATGGCCACAAGGCCGGTCGTGGTAATTTTCAGAAAAAGGGCATGGGTAAGGCCTTGCTTAATGCGGCTGAGGAGGATGTGCGCCAGCGTGGTGCAAAGGGACTGGTTGCATGGGGCCTGGCTATGCCTTTCTGGATGAAAGCATCATGGTATAAAAAGCAGGGTTACAAAAAAGTGGACAGCATGAAGGGTATGGTACTGCTGTGGAAACCATTTACAGAGGATGCAATTCCACCCAGGTGGATTCATCCGCGTAAGAAACCGGAATTAATACCCGATAAGGTTGTAGTTACTGCATTGATTAATGGATCTTGCTCTGTAGGAGGGATAAATTATGAGCGTGCCAGACGTGCGTCAGCTCAATTTGGCGATTCGGTTATCTTCAAGGGTGTAGATACTTCAGATCAAGAAGTATTTGATGAATGGGGCATGATTGACTCGGTATTTATTAATCAGAAAAGTGTGAGTGTTGGACCACCGTTAAAGTATGATAAACTTGTAAAGAAAATAGCCAGAAAAGTAAAAAAATTGTAATGCGAAAAGTCTGCCTTGGCAGTGCTGCAAAATAATAATTTCATTGGGAGTTTTTATGGGTGAAGCACACTGGTTGTCAAAACTTCATGACAATCCTATTACCTGGATGATGGAGAGTACTCCGTATACAAAGTTTAGAACAATGACAGATTTACTTGATTATCCGTTAAATCATAAAGATGTCATTACAGCCCGGAATGAATTGGAACTCTCCGCATCAGTCAGGGAGTTAATAAATTCAACATCTATGTGGTTTCCTAAAAGTGTGACACGGCATAATATACCAACTCTGTCTCATTACGGCTTTGCAGCATTGGCAGAACTGGGACTATCAGTATCAGTTCCTGAGATTGAATATATAGCCGGGAAAGCAATGTATCATTCCAGTAATGAATTGTTTTGTATACGCCAGACCATGCCGGAAAAAGGCACAATGCCGTCCAAGGCTGATGCAGATGCCAATGAATGGCATGCAATGCCTTGTGATTCCCCCCTTGTAAGTTATGCTCTTATTATGGCAGGGGTAGAGGACGAGAGAGTCATCAAGTCAGCTTTCAGGATAGCTGAACATTGGCAGAGTGATCGTGGCTGGTTTTGTCACTTCTTTTTTGTGGAGGGACAGTATAAAAAATTACAAATTGGTTGCCCAATGGCTGGATTACAGGCATTACAGTTGTTTTCATTAATTCCTGAATTAAAGGTGTCAGAGGCTGCAATACATGCATTTGCTCCAATTAAATTTCATTGGGAGTCAAAGAAATCCCTTTACTTTTTTGGCCGTTCCAAGAAATTTTGGACACTAAAGTATCCCTTTGTCTGGTATAATGCTCTGTATATGGCAGATGTACTGACGCGTTTTGATTTTCTTAAAGGAGATCCTTTAGTTCAGGAACTTATCGAGTGGATTATCGATTCCCAGGATGAGCAAGGACGTTATACGTCAACATCTATGTTCATGTGCTACAAAGGCTGGGATTTTGCAGATAAGAAATTATGTTCACCATGGATTACAATGCTATGCTGCCGTATTCTAAGGCGATGGTATGGGGATTGAAATTCATTTTTATCGTCGGATTCAATAATCTTATCGGATTTATCACAATTATATCGAAAAATTATCATTTTATGTGAAAAATTTAGTATATTGTTGCAAGAGTGCATTATCTGTAAATGTTTTCTCAATACATATCATATGAAAACGGAGATTAACAATGAAGACATTGATTGTCTATGCCACACGCCACGGTTGCACCAGAGCTTGCGCAAAAAAAATGGAAGATCAACTCGGTAATGATGTTACTCTCTTTGAAATTAAGAAGAATCATCAGATTGATATAGCCTCTTTTGACAGAATTATTGTCGGGGGTTCTATTCATGCCGGGCAAATTCAAAAATCTGTTCCCGGATTTCTCAATACTCATCATGATGTTTTAATGACCAAAGTGCTTGGGCTTTTCCTTTGCTGTATGGATGAGAAAAAAGCTCAGGAACAGTTTGATAAAGTTTTTAGCCAGGAGTTACGTGATTACGCCATTGCTTGTGGTATTCTTGGGGGTGCTTTTTACTTTGATCGTATGAATTTCTTAGAAAAAACCATTGTTAAGAAAATTGTAGGCGTTCAAGAGACTGTGGAAAATATAAATGAACAGGCAATTTCTGATTTTGCTCTTGCTATGGGGCAGTGAATTGTGGGTCTGAGTTAAAACGAGTGGGTGATACCTCTTCTGTGTATTCTGTGTGCTTTAAAAGAAAGAGCATTTATCCACGGAATACACAGAATACACAGAGCCCCCCAGCCCGGCAAGAACATATAAAAACATTGATGTTTTTAGCTATTGATGCCAGAGACAATAAGAACCCATAGTTTTATTGAATTGCCACCATAAGTTCATAGCTATGGCCCATAGCTCGTTTCATTGTGCCAAAGGGATGTTCAACCAATGCTTTTCGAAGGTTCATTTTATCAGGATTTCCCCTAACTCTTGCTTGCACTTGTTCCGCAATGTCTTCATGGATCCATCGATATATTCGGCGATTTCCTTTTGCCTTGGTGCATTGGGATTTCATCGAACAGGTTCTACAGGAGTGACACGAATAGCTTTTATTCAATTTTCCATTCTTTTCCCGTTGTCCCCGCTGAATCAGCTTCTGTCCGGCAGGACACCAATAGCAGCCTAGGGGCACCACCATTAACCTGATGTCATCTCTCATACAGTTATTCACAAACAGGACAGGGTATCAATTTATTGTGCCCGGTTTTTTTTGTGAATAGAATGCTATTGGTCTCCACTTTAACCCAAGTTCACCCCAAATTGC
>JAGLOF010000212.1 GCA_023139105.1 bacterium | reverse complement strand
GTTGCTAAATTTTTGTTCTTGCAACATTGAACTGAAATACCAGCCCTCCATTCACTGGGGGGCATTTGTTATACTCGAATAGCATAGAATGCTTCTCGTACCCACGTAGAGCGTGGATACCATATCCGGAAGAGCCTTTATTTTAAATGATCTTACAGTATCTGCTCCAATAGTTCTTCAGCTATTGTATATTTCAGTTCGGCAAGTTTTTTGTTATTACCTTTAAAACTGCCTGCCCATAAAACTTTTCCGTTAGTCGATGATATCATTCTGATAGAAGCAAATTGTACAAGAATGTCACCACCATACCGCTTAAATCTATAACGCAATTGTGTCTCTATCATTACATCAATGCCTAATGCCGTACCACCCAACATCATCAATTCATAGTTTGTCTTTAAATGCACTTGCCTTTGTGCATCTTCTATTTGTTGGTTTTTATAATGATCTTCTACCGTTTGTTTGATTTTGTTCCAGTCGAATATTTGTATTGAACTGTTTTTTAAAGATGCCTCTAGAAATGTATTGAGTTCATTAATAACAGGATCTTCAGATTTTAAAAACACAGCACTTTTGATATTAGAGGTGATGATTGTATCAGTTTTACTGTTATTAGTTACAACTTTTTTATTAGTTACAGCTTTTTTCCTTATTTCCGGCACAAAAATATTATCAATCTTTTCCTGTGGCGTTAAAGGTGTAGAAATTTTTGGAGAGACATTATGGGGAGCGTGAAAGTTTAATCCAACAGAGGCACTGTAATAATGATTTTTATCATTAATGTAATTATATCCGCCTTTTACTACAATTGATACACTGCCGGATAGATGAAGTTCTATGCCACAGATAAATCTGGCTTCTCCTTTAAATTCATTCTTTTCAGTTATTTCTACTTGATGTTCATTTGATAATAAATCTTCCCTTCGGAACTGGTGAGCAATTCCGTATCCTGCGGCCAGATAGAAGATTTTCCACTGTAATTTCAGCATAGGCACTATAGACATACGTGTAAGAAAGATTGTACTTTCAGGAGAGCTTTCAGGGTGGTAATAAAATATTGTTCCATCAAGACAGAGCGCGAACCAATTATTTGAAAGTGTGATTTGTGGTGCAGCGGACATAATCCAATGTTTATCAATCTGATTATTACACATACGAATATTGAATCCAACTTGCGCAAATGACGGTATTACAAACAGTAATATGAGGAGTAGAGATGTAAATTTATATTTCATTCTGAATGACTCCTTGAAAATGATCTTATATTATTGATAACTGCAAAGATCTTGCCATAACAGTCATTTTACACTGAAATCATAGGGATAATACTGCAAATATTAATTAAATGGAGTCAGAATATCTACGGCGAGTTGTAAAAGTGCTTTGGGTTTTTTATAAGAATGCCCGATTTTTTTGCCTTTTGGTATCCATTGAGAATCCTGAAGACTGTCTGAAACCATTAAAAGTCCACCAATTTTCAATCCATTAAATTGTGCTGCGGAAATTAGTGCTGAAGCTTCCATATCCACTGCCAGACATCCTTTTGATTGAAAATGTGCTACTTTTTGCGGCGTTTCTCTGAAAAGTCCGTCTGTCGTCCAGATAGAACCCTTATGATATGGGAGTGAGAGTGAAGAAATTGTATGTTCAATAGAATTGCGAATTTCATTTGATGCAGTAACGCGATTGCCAGTATCCTTTTCATAATGCAGAGAAGTGCCCTCATCAATGAAAGCATCTTTAATAATAATAAAATCTCCACGACATAGTGAAGGATCAATACTGCCGCATAAACCGATAAATATTACATGTGTAATACCCAATGCACAAAGTATTTCAAGACACGACGTTGCCATTGGAGCACCCATTCCAGGGTAGACTACTGTAAATTTATTATCAATATTGAGAAATGGGAATTTAGATGAAAATGGTGTTATCCTGGTTTTTATGGATTTTTTATTGATAAATTGCTCAACATTAGGAAAAAAAAACATCACTGCACAATGCGGAAATGGTGTGGAATTATTACTTTGTGGTTGTAAATCAAGTAATTTTGATGCAGTTATAATAGGTGTATTTGAAATCATGGGATCATATTTTTTTTAATTATGTTTATTATGATGGAATATAATATTTTTAGATGCTAAAGACAAGGATGAAATTTAATGAATGATCGTATTTATGATGATTAGAGGAGATATGGATGATTTTCGATCATCTCTGGTTATATGTAATATTTTATGCCGTGCTAGTGTTAGGCTGGAATTATAATAGAAACAGATAGTTATGAGTATGAGAGAATATTTTGGCAAACATTTTGCTTATAGAAAGATCGCAAAACAAAAAAATACGAAGAATTTTAAATATGATTGCTGCTTTTAGGGAGGAATAATCATGAAACGGCTTACAACAGCCATAATCCTGAGCTTAACATTATGTACTGTGGCTACTCAAGCTCAGGGCCTGGCTTATAAAATTTTCCATCCGGATGCCATTGGTGGTGGATTTGTGGCTTCTCATTTTGACAGATCACATTATCTGGCATATGGAACAAGTACTTCTGCAGGACCGGGTTTAGAAGTGTTTGCCCTGTATAACTTGAAGTATCCGGGCCTGTTTATAACTGCCGGTACTGGTTTATACAGTCTGACAGACGGTTTGTTTTCAGCGGATTCAAGTTCAAGGACTCTATTCCCTACAGCAGAAATTAAATTAGGGTATAAAATTTTAAAGAATCAGAAGTTTTCTCCGATTGTATTCGGAGGACTACAAGCATATTATCATCAAACCAAGAAAACAACAGTTATTGCTCCTGCAGAATACAAAGGTTTTGACTTTGGTGCCTTTATCGGTGGTGGTTTTCAATTTACTATCAGTCCCAAATTATCAGCCTTTGTAACCGGAGATTATAGATATATTTTTTCCGATGCTGACCAGCCAAAATCAAAATACTGGATGGCTAAAGCCGGTGTAAGCTATAATTTAGCACCCAAATCAAGACGTCGTGATACAATGGAATATCCAATGGATGATAGCGATTTGGCCCTTCAGGCCTTATTTCAGGATACTGATAACGACCAATCGGCATCAGATAATGAAAATTATAAACCGACAGAAGAAGATGCTTTGGCATTGCTTTTCCAGGAGGAATCCGGTTCTGATGTAGAGTCAAATACTGATCCCTTGGATGCACTTTTTAGAACTTCCACAGAGGATGTTAGTAATGAACCTACAGCCATTGACGCCACTACAGACGTTGGCAGGCTTTTGGCAAAGATCAACGATTTGAGAACAGAAATGCAACAAAAAGACACTGAACTTGATGACTTGAGGAATAAAGTTGCCGCAAATGAGCGCGCGATTGTAAATGTGTCACGTGGTGTAGCCGGACAGGTTGCAGGGTATACTGATGATGCACTTGCCGTACTTGATATGCAAAATTTCAAGAGTACCTACCAACTAGCATTACAAAAACACTATAATAAAGATTATCAAAGTGCCATTCAGGTCTTCAATGCACTCTCAGCATCACGCCCTGATCATCGTCTGGCAAGTAATTGCCAATACTGGATTGGTGAGAGCTACAATGCCATGGGGCAACATGCAAATGCAATTGAAGCTTTTAATAAGGTGTTGAATTACCGCAGTTCTTACAAATTGGACGATGCCCTTCTTATGACTGGTATAGTATATATGAAGATTGGTAATCAAACATCTGCACGGGAAAATTTCCAGAGATTGGTAAGTATGTTCCCTGATAGTGAATATGCACCAAAGGCAATGAGGTATCTGGGACGCTTGTAGAATAGATCATTTTTAGAATTTTAAGGGGCTGTCCCAAAAGGTCAGCCCCATTTATTGTTATTATAACGAATAATGATTATATTATTCCATGAAGAAAAAGTCAAATTCAGCCCCAAGATTTAAGCCTTCCCACCAACACCAAGTTGAGCTGCTTCCTCAAAGTCTTGATGAATTGATACCCTCTGATCATATTGTTCGTTTGGTTGATAAGACTATTGACCAAATGAATATTGACAAGATTTTTGCAACTTACAAAGGTGGCGGCACGACCAGCTATCATCCCCGCATGATGCTTAAGGTGATCATCTATTCATATATACAAAGGACTTATACTGAAGAACTCCAGTCAAGACAGTAAAAGATGACTTGCTTCCTCGCCAGCGTAAATATGAGGAGCATCAAGATGTTTTGGGGGGCAGGAACAGTTATTCCAAGACAGATCATGATGCGACGTTCATGCGGATGAAAGATGACCACATGCGCAATGGTCAGCTCAAGCCCGGCTACAATGTCCAGGCCGGTGTTTCGAATCAATTTGTTATTGGCAATTGCTCACAATTTGATGAAATGGGCGGCTGTGTTAAAGAAAGAAGAAGACATTAAGAGGCAATCTTTGTTGTCTTCAGTAATAACCGACTTCTTTTGCTTTGAAACCATATAAATGTGTGCATTAAGGAAAAAAGGGCTGTCTCAAAATTGCTTTTGGGACAGCCCCTTATTTATTATCTTCTACTGGTTGAATCTAATTTTCATGTATTGTTGATGCTTAGTTTTCCGTTGTGTCTTTCAACCAAAGCATGGCTTGATCCAATAAATCATCTGTCAACCAATGCCCACCGTTGTATTCCAATGTAGTGACATTATAGTTGTTTGTATTGAAGAAATTGATTTGATGGGTGTATGCATCTTTAGGATTATCGTGAGTGCCCTGAGCAATAAAAAGCTTTACATCCTGGGCTGCAATGATATCCTCAGCGTGAACAATGGAACCGGGTTGATCTATTTCAGGCATGCTGCCGCTAATGGCGAGTATGCCGTTGATTTCT
>JAGLOF010000211.1 GCA_023139105.1 bacterium | reverse complement strand
TAAATACATTGAAGCAGGCCCGGGTGCAGCACAGCGTCTGTGTGATTGCTCCCGGGTTTGATGTTAAAGCCTATACTTTTGATTCCAGTATAAGCCGGTGCATCAATCCGAAACCTGTGCATGGTCCGATCTCTTCAATTTATCACGGCATTCGTGGAATTGATCGGGCATCGGGCTATTTGATCTGGCCGGTAGACCATCCGGTTGTAGAGCACTCTACTATCACATATCTTATCACAGAATTTTTAAATAATCCCGATTCTGTTATCAAACCGCAATTCCGGGGACGCAGCGGCCATCCAATTATAATACCGGCTGAACTGGCATGGGAAATTCCATATGGAGAGTATGAAGGCGGTCTGCGCAAATTGATGAGAGATGGCGAATGGCATAATATATTCATTGACATAGATGATGAGGGGATTATTGCCAATATCAATACAAAGGATGATTTAAAACTGCTCAACCGCTCCTGTAAGAAGATTGATAATTAAACGGTTATCAGGAGGAGGATTGTCGGTGTAGAGTTGTTCTAAATATTGTGCCATCAACTTTTGATAGAAACCGGAATTTACCTTTAATGAATCAATAAAAGTACGTATTTCCTCTGTCATCTTCTCATCACCAGTAAAATGAGCTGCGACAGCTACCTGAAGGTGAGGCATGATAGCTTCTATAGCATCAGGAGCAAAAGAAAATGTGCCTAACAGAGTAGGTCCCAGGTCTGTTGAAATGGCATTGTAGAGTTCTTTCCTGGCATAATCTGCAAAAGAGAGAGGGCCTGTATCATAATCTATCTCTTCAACATAGCGTACATCTATATTCAAAGTTATTCCATCTGTCAACGTCATCAGACGATATGGACATGGGTAGGTTATGGAAGATCCTGTTTCCATGTCAAACAAGAAACCATCGTCTGTGTCTAATTTTATTATATCCTGGGCATGAAAGTGACCTGTACAGACTAGTGTCATACCTTTTTCCGCAAATCTGGCACCAATATCCCGCCAATCTTTGACAAGATAGTCTGTGAAAAACATGCTCTGACCCGTAAAGTGTTCAATAAGGCCATGATGCATCATGCCAATAACTACTTTGCCGGCATTCCTGGCCTCTTCTAATCTGTCTTCAATCCAGATCAATGTCTCCTGTGAAAATTTGCCACCGACAATAGACTTTGTTGTATTTTCGTTGTAGCGGCAGGCATCCAAGGCTAGAATGTATATTCCATCTATGGGTTCAGCTATATATGATAGTGAAGTAGTATCACTTTCTATTGCTTCTGCATAACCAAAATTGCTGTATATCCGGACAAATTCAGACGCTGACACAGTGGGTGTCCTGGTTGGAGTATTGGTGGCATATGTAAAGGAATGAGGATTGTTGATATCGTGATTGCCCGGTATCACAAATACTTTAGTGCCGACAGATTCAAGTTTGAAGAGAAATTCCGCGACACATTCATGACTGATTCGTTCTCCATCCTTAGTCAAATCACCGGGGATGAGAAGGATATCCACAGGATCGGCCAGTAGTTTTTCCGTGATTGCAGAGAAAATTGCGTGGCTTTCGGCCAGGAGTTTACGGTCACTTACAGGATGAGCAGCAGGATCTGCACTCAATAATTGAGGTGCCAGCATATGTGGATCAGATATTATAGCAAAAGTCGCAGATGGAGTGGCTCTATCGATATTATCAGCTGGACCATGGCTTGATGGACTTTTGCATTTAACATGCATTGAGAAAGAGAATGTCAGAAAGAGTGCAATAAAGATGTTTTTATTAATCCGATACATTATGATCTTCACTGTTCTGTATTTTAATAAGCTGAGCAGCGATAGATATGGCAATTTCTTCAGGTGTCTGGCTGATTATTGGAAGTCCTATGGGCATATGCACTCTATCGATGAGTGGTGTAGTAAATCCGATTTCCAATAGATTGTTGCGGATCTGCGCAACTTTTTTAGTGCTTCCCATCATGCCAAGGTATTTCAATGGTTTGTCAAGAAGTTGAGCCAATATTTCCTGATCATGTTGATGTCCGAATGTCATTATAACAACAAAACTTCTGTGCCCCTCCGGAACAAATGAGGCAGCTTCAGTGTAATCTATAATTTTGGATTTAAATGCATATGTATTCTGCTGCATTGTAGGTAAATCCGGCCTGTTATCGTATATATGAACTGTAAAATCAAGATGAGAGAGCGTTTGAGACAATGCAAGTCCAACATGACCAGCACCAAAAATTGAAACTATCGGAGAGATAAATAGTGTCTCTTCATATAACCAGGCGTGCTCATCAGGTGTCCATTTCAAACAGAAATCAGATGTGTCTTCAGGTTGGAAAGCTATTCCAAATTCACTCAGAATCAGTTTTATCGGTCCCCGTTTATCTTCTGCTGCAACAAGTGTATCAAGAGCAGGGAAATCTCCGGCATCAAGATGAATTAATGCATAGCATTGTTCACCTCCGCATATCATGCCCGATTCTTCTCCATTGTAATGATCATGGTGTATCAAGGTAAAATGCCGGTTAATATGTTCAGCATCATTTAACATTACATTGGCTTTTTCTGTGATTTCAAATTCAGAAGATCCACCGCCAATTGTACCAATGTTATGTCCGTTGGGGAACACTACAAGTTTAGCACCAGGAGTGTTGGGTCCGCTTCCTTCAGCGTGCACCATTACAGCTAATATGGCTTTTTTTTCTTCCAATAATCTTTCACGTGTGTGAGACCAGAACTTTTGATGACTCATTAGAATGTCCTTTTTTGTATTTCACCCCCGGGGAATCAGTGGAAGAGCAGCACTGACACCCCGTGGGCTAAACTTTTTATACATTTATTCACAGGTGAGAAAATGTAAAATTTTCTCATGAGTCAATGGCGCATTAAAAAACATGGGCTTATCAGGCCTGGCCGCTATTAATGCATTCATTATTGCAAAGTAAGCGGCAGTACCATATAGAAACGGAGGTTCTCCAATGCCCTTGGACTGTAGAACTGCATGAGGATTATCAGTATCCTCCATGAATGATACATTAAATTCAGAGGGCATAGAATGAATATCCGGTACTTTATAAGTAGTCAGTGAGTCAGTGAGGAGGCGGCCTTCTTTATTGTAGACTAATTCTTCCATCGTCAACCACCCAATTCCCTGCATAATGGCCCCCAAAGCCTGACCCCGATCAATATCCTGATTCAGGCTGCGACCTGCATCATGCAATATATTAACTGCATCAATTGTTACTATACCGCGCAGGATATCTACGGAGACTTGAATTGATGCTGTTCCATAGACGTAGTATGCAAAGGGCTGTCCTTTTTCAATATTCTTGTCAAAATAGATATCCGGTGTGGCATAATGTGCCTGGGCAGATAAGTTTATCCGGGAGAGGTAGGCATCAGAGATAAGAGCGTGCCAATCAAGTTCGGTTGGCTGGCCTTTCAGCAATATTTTTCCATTATTAATAGAAATTCCAGAAACATGTTCACCAAGACGTGAAGCTGCAGTATCCATTAGACGAAGTCTCAATGTATCGGCAGCCAGTTTGGCAGCCATGCCGTTTAAATCTGCGGCAGCACTGGCGGCAGTTGGAGAAGTATTGGCGACAGTTCTTGTTGCTGTAGGTTGCACTGTAATAATGTCAGTATTAACGCCAAGAGTGTGGGCTACAATTGCTATAATTTTTGTATTTACTCCTTGTCCCATCTCCACAGCACCGGTAGAGACAGAGATGCTGCCATCTGAATATATATGAATTAATGCACCTGCCTGATTGAGAAAGCCAGTTGTAAATGATATGCCAAAACAGATTGGCATAAGAGCGGCACCTTTTTTTATAAGTGAATTATTCTTGTTAAAATTGAAAATATCTTTTTGAGTAACTTCCCATTTTTGAGAGTGGAGAATTTCTGAAAAGGCTCGCTTTGCATGACATTGTCTTGCCCTGGCACCATATGGAAATGTGTCATATTCTTTTAAAAGATTTTTTTCCTGAATTCTCCATGCAGGTAGCTTCATCATGCCGGCGGCTTTGGCAATGGCAGATTCAATGACAAAGAGTGCCTGAGGAGCACCAAATCCACGAAAAGCAGTATTAGGCACATTATTGGTCTTGCAGCAGTGTCCGGTTATTCGGACATTGGGAATATAGTAAGCATTTGTCGCGTGATAGAGTGAACGTTCAAGCACAGCAGTAGACAGGTCCGCAGCGGCTCCTGCATTTTGAAAGTAAGTGACTTCATATGCTAATATTTTTCCATTTTCGTCCAGGCCTATTTTAAAATCAGAACTGTATGGATGACGTTTTCCTGTATATTGCATATCCTGCTGTCGATTGAGAATTAGTTTCGTCGATGTGCTTGTGTGGAGTGCAGCCAGAGCAGCTAAAACCGCATAGACTGTGGCCTGGTCTTCTTTCCCGCCAAATCCGCCGCCAAGCCTCTTTACTTCAACCTGAACAAGGTGCATGGCAATGCCCAGAACCCGTGATGTCACACGCTGTACAGCCGTTGGTGACTGCGTGGAAGAGTAGAGCATGATACCGCCCCGTTCATCCGGCATAGCCATGGAACCTTGAGGCTCAAGATAGAGATGCTCTTGTCCGCCTGTTTCTGTTCTGCCTTCAACCACTGTGGCGCATTTTTCCCAGGCTTTGTCTATATCTCCCAATGCCAGCGTCCTTGAAGGAGCAATAAAATCCCCATTAGCTGCAGCCTGCCTGGGGTCAAAGACCGGAGGAAGTTCTTCTATTTCCAGCTCAATTAATTTAACAGCTTTATCTGCCTGTCTGGCTGTACCGGCAACAACCAGTGCCACAGGTTGACCTATAAAATCCACTTCTTTATCGGCCAACAAAGGCTCATCCTGAATGATTGTACCTATTTGATTCTCACCGGGTATTGAATCGGCAGTCAAAATAGTTATTACACCCTTTATGCCCAGAGCCTTATCGATATTAATTTTTTTTAATTTCCCATGTGCAACAGGTGAGGGGCAGATGGCTGCATGGAGGCAGTTGACCGGTTCAGGCAGGTCATCCAGAAAGAGAGAGGCACCGATTACATGATCGATAGAGTCATAGTTGCTCATATCAGCGAGTCCTCCGGATGTAACTCAGGGAAGAGAGTGATAAAGTGAGCAACAACTAATCGTTTTAAAAGCTGTCTCTTATAATCGGCCCTGCCGCGTACATCAGAGATAGGTGCAATTTCATCATCTATAATTTTGAGGAGATCCCGGATTGTCTCCGGTGTAATACTGCGTCCGCATAGCCATGTAGAAGAATGTTTAAGCAGTAGTGGAACCGGTGCAACGCCGCCGGCAGTGAAAGTCGCTTCATGAATAAGGTTTTTATTATCATGCAGAATTCGACATGCAGTATTTACGCTGGCAATATCCAGATGGTTGCGACGTGATACTTTTTCAAAATTAAACTTTGATCTATTTAAAGTTGTTGGAATTTTTATCCAATAGATTAATTCATCCTCTTCCATTGCCAATGTTTTATAGGCTTTATAAAATTGAGCAAGTGGGATTTCCCGCTGAGAATTCTTACTTTTTACTTCAATTACGGCATCCATGGTAAGAAGAATGATTGCCATGTCAGCAATGGGTGAAGCATTTACCAGGTTGCCAGCAACAGTAGCACGCTGGCGGATCAGCATAGATGAGAGCAGGCGCAGCTTCTGTTCAATTTCAGGATATATCTCCTGCATTACACCAGATTGCCTGACTGTTTCCACTGTTGTAAGACCGCCAATATAGACATGATTATCCTCTAGCCGTATATCTTTACGGATATCAGTATTGGAAAGCATATATAATTGCAAGTCCTGAAACTTATCCTGTTTCTGAACATACACATCTGTTGCGCCGGAAACAGCCAATACATTATTACCTGTGATATTCATGGTTGTATCAATTGGATGTATTGAATTATCCGATATAGCGGAAATCCACGTGGGAAGTATGCCTTCTTCAACCAGAACACTGACTCTGTTACTGTTCTTTAGCAGCTCTCTATATTTGTCAGCTACGGCCCTGGCCGCATCATAGATTCCTGCATAACCTGTGCAGCGGCAAATATTTCCTTCAATCCACATGATGGCATCATCTGTTGACAAGTGTGTGCTGTTGAGCAGAAATCCAGTCAAAGCAAGAACAATACCTGGCGTACAGAATCCACATTGACTGGCACCTGTCTCAATCATTATTTGTTGTATAGGATTAGGCTGCTGTTGATTTAATCCCTCAACTGTGATGACATGTTTACCATGTACTGAAGCAACAGGTAGAATACATGATGCTGTTGTGGAGAATTGAAGTTCGCCTGCGTTCCATGTACCTATTATTACTGTGCAAGCTCCGCAATCACCTTCGCCACATGCTCTTTTTGTGCCGTGCAAGTGTGCCTCATTACGGATAACATCAAGTAGAGACATCCCTTGAGGTAGCTGGGTTTCAAATGTTGAACCATTGAGAAAGAATTTAATCATTGTATAGCCCGTTTAATGTGGTTTTAATAATATCGGAGAATAAATTCAAATAATCAAGTTTAAAGTAAATTTATTACTTGTATTTGTCTATCGCTGTTGTTATTCTGTGACCATCCGTTTACTATATCCTTTGAGATTATTAAAAGATCAAAGGCAATGGAACACGGATGACGCGGATTAAACGGATAAGGGCGGATTCCAGATAATTATTAGGTTCTATCTGTGATAATCCGTGTACTATATTTTTTGTAGCAGTAAAAGGTAATTAAACAAGGGTGAATTATAACTATGATGAATAAGATAATCTATGTTGATATGGATGATGTTTTAGCAGAGACCGGGCGTATGCTTGTTCAGGTTGTTGAAGAACAATTTGATAGAATTGTACCATTTGAGTCAATCACAGATTTTGATCTGGCTCAATCCTTTGATCTCAATGAAACGCAATTAGAGCAACTTTTTGATGAGATACACAGATCCGAGATTTTAATGAATGTCGATGTACTTCAGGGCTCCATTGAAGCATTACACAATTGGCATGATTCCGGATATCAGATACATATTCTCACAGGCCGTCCTGCATATACGCGAGATACGTCAATTGCATGGTTGCAGCAAAAGGGAATACCCTTTGATTCCTTTGAAATTGTAGATAAATATGGACGTCAACCCGATAATGCTCAAGCACTATCATTATCCGATTTGCAGAAACGCAAGTATTGTTTTTGTATTGAAGATTCTCCTGATATGGCAATATTTCTTTCAGAAAAGATGAATGCGCCTGTTGCCTTGATAGACCGACCCTGGAATCGGGAACATGCATATAATTCATTGGTCGTACGTATCACTGATTGGAATGATATTTACGCTTTCACAACTTAACCACTTATCAGGATTTTCAACCTTTTATCGGATTTTTCGCCCTTTTGTCAAATTAATGTCTAATAAGATTTTCTTCTTTATTATCTTGAATCAAAGAAATGATAATAATTGCTAAACACAAAGGAGAATTTATGCGATTAATTCATCAGCGCTTTTTATTTATCGTTTTTGTGCTCAGTCTTTTGAGCATGACAATTTTATCAGGTTGTAGTAAAAAGGATGTTGTTAGCGGGCCTTATATCGGTCAGCCATTGCCTTCATCGGAATTGGCAGAACTCTTTGCTCCGGGCTGGGTAACGCATTCCTTCAAAACCAGAGATATGGCCATGATGCCGGATGGTAAAGAGATGTATTTCCTGGCCTCACTGCCAAATCTGGGGTATACATGTATCATGAAAGTTGTTGAAATTAATGGAGAGTGGCAGAAGCCAGTTGTATGCTCATTCTCAGGTAACAGTGGTGTAAATGATGTAGAACCCTGCATATCTCCTGATGGCATGCAGTTTTATTTTGTGTCCAATCGTGCCAATGCGGAAGGTACAGAGGCTAAAGCCGATCATGACATCTGGACAATGACCAGAGAAGGATCAGCATGGGGAGAACCACACAGAATGGCTGAGCCTGTAAATTCTGAGCATCATGAGTTTTTTCCTTCTGTCAGTCGCAATGGGAATATCTATTTTTCCCGAAGAATGAATGGTCAAAGAGCACATTTTATATATCGTTGCCGGAAAACAGAGACCGGTTATGCCGAAGCTGAAAAATTGCCGCAGGTCATTAATGCAGGTCCAACACAATTCCACGCCTTCATTGCCAGAGATGAGAGTTACATCATAGTACCTGTAGCCGGCCTGCCGTCCACACAGGGTGGTATTGATTATTATATATCATACAGGAATGATGATGATAATTGGAGTCAACTACAGAATCTGGGGCCGGCCATCAATACAAAATATACTAACGAATGGAGCCCGTTTGTAACACCGGCTGGTAGTTTCTTTATCTTTCAATCGGTTAGAAACATCGAAGATAAAATGCACCAAATGGAAGTTGTAGGCTGGAATGATCTTCAACAGTGGTTCAATGCCCCCGGAACAATGTCCCCGGCAACTTATTGGATTAAGGCCGATTTTATTGAAGATTTACATCAGACTGCAATTTGGGAATAATGAGTGTTGATTGAGGAGAAGATAATGTATATAAATAGAAAAATATTATTAATGCTGCTACTATCAGTTTTTTCACTGACTGCATGGGGGCAGACGGCGTTCCCTGTTTTAAAGGGCGATTATCTGGGAGAAACTTTACCTGAGGGCATGCATTCCCGTTTATTTGCCAGGGATGTAATCAGTACAGGAATAAATGAACGTGATATTGCAATCTCTACAGATGGAAATGAATTGTACTATGGGATGTTCTTTGGCTTTGTGCCTACAATACTGATGAGTAAAAAAATAAATGATCAATGGACAGAGCCAGTAATTGTTCCCTTTGCAATGGATTTTGATTATGCCTATTTTGAGCCGGCTCTATCACCTGATGGTCAGACAATGTTCTTTTTAACAACACGCCCTACAGAGGGTGAACAAGATCTTCCCGGATGGCGTAATCAAAATATATTTGGCTGTGATAAAACAGCTGATGGGAATTGGGGGGCGGTATATGATCTTGGTGAAAATATAAATACGGAACTCGGTGAATATTTCCCTTCAATGACTGCAAAGGGCATTCTATACTTTACTCGTTCTAATCCCAGAACCCGTGATACTGAAATTATGTATACTTCTAAAGAGAATGGTCATTGGAAGATGGCTGCGTCCCTGCCAGAAGTTGTTAATGGTGATAAAGCTTGCTATAATTCATCTATTGCACCGGATGAAAGTTATCTGCTGACATGTGTGTCTGCAAAAGGTAAATATGCAGAGAATAAGAATTCCATGTATTATGTTTTTTTTAAGTCAAATGAAGGAACTTGGTCAGAAGGAATCAAGCTGGGAGATGAAATAAATTTTCCAGGATGTGATGCTATTTCAATCAATATAACGCCTGATGGAAGATATATATTCTTTGCTTCAGCACAACGTTCCGATGAGATGAATCTATCAAAATGTACAATTAAAGAATTAAAAATGATGCATGCATCTCCTCAAAATGGTGTTTCTGATATCTATTGGATTTCTGCTGACGCTATTACCGTACTCAGACCATCCAAATAAGTCAATTAAAAGATAGATGGCACCTGTCAGTCTGTCAGTTATTACTTATCATGCCAGTTCCCCGGGGTATCTTTCACGCCCCGGGGTGCTGATTATATTAGCCCTGTTCCAATAACAGTTACCATGCCATAAAAATTTGTCATTTGTCATTTGTCATTTGTCATTTAGTACTTGCTATTTGGTACTTGCTATTTGCTATTTGTCATTTGATTTTGTATAGTATAATCAGCACTCAATCCTGCTCCCTTTAGCCGTCTTTCACCAATTATTTATATTTGGCTCTATACCGAATCGAGTGGATAGTCGCACTGCACTTTAAAGTTGCGAAAAGAACACAGCATATCTCCACGGAAATTACACGGAAAAAGTTATTTGTGAGATTTTTTTAATTCTGTGCAATATCCGTGTAGATCCGTGGAAAAAAATATTGCGGTGCGGAAGAAAAGAGCTGTTATTACCCACTCAAAACAACATGGAACCTTTAAATCTTATCCGGGAGGGAATCATGCGTATAATGATCTTGATGTTTTTATCCGTGGCTTTCAGTCAACAGGTTCAGGCACAGGTATTGGCTCAATGGCGCGGGCCCAATAGGAATGGAAGTTTTCCCGAATATAATTTACTGAAAGAGTGGCCTGAGTCCGGTCCCGAACTGTTGTGGAAGACCCGGGGAATCGGAAGGGGATATGGTGCTGTATCTGTTATTAATGATGCTGTTTTTATTACAGGAAGACAGGATGCTTCTGACATGCTTACAGTCCTTGATAAATCAGGTAAAATTGTATGGCAGACGGTTTACGGACGTGCATGTGAAAGTTCATACCCTGCAACACGTTGTACGCCTACAGTAGAGAAACAGTATGTATATCTGTTAAGCGGCATGGGAGAGCTTGTCTGTATTGATTATTGGAATCATTTCATTGTCTGGTCTGTACCAGTTTTTGAAAAATATCGCGGAATTGCCGGTAGATGGGGGATTGCAGAATCTCCATTGATTGTGAAAGATAAGGTCATTTGCACTGTAGCCGGCAGACACTCCAGCATGATTGCCTTGGATAAAAAAACCGGAGAATTATGCTGGAAAGCAAAGGCTATTCCTGATTCAACTGCATTTACTTCGGCTATTTACTTCAGATATGGCTTGAATGATATGGTAGTTGCAGTGCTGCAAAATCATATAATTGGCATAAATGCCAATACCGGGCAACAACTCTGGTCTGTGTGTTACTCAGATATTGATGCTCCTGAATCTCATACTTATGCACCGAGAAATAACTGTATTACACCAATCTATCATGATGGGGGTATATTTGTAACCAGCGGTTATGATCATGTAGCTGTGCTTTTCAGACTTTCAAGGAATGGAACAAAAATTACAAAAGTTTGGACAAATAATGATCTGGATTGCCATCATGGTCAGGTAGTCAGAGTAGGTAGTTATATCTACGGATCCAACTGGATAGATAATAGAAACGGCAATTGGTGCTGCGTTAACTGGCATACGGGCAAGACTGAATATGAAGAAAAATGGATGACAAAAGGCTCTGTGTCAGAAGCTGATGAAATGCTCTATTGTTATGATGAAAAAGATGGTTATATCGCTCTTGTTGAAGCCACGCCTCAAAAATTTAATGTAGTGAGTTCCTTTCAAGTGCCATATGGTAAGGGGCCACATTGGACTCAACCGACAATTCATGATGCAAAATTATATATCAGACATGATCAATGGATTATGGCCTACAATTTGAAAAAACATAGATGAATTATTAATCCGGCAAAAAAGAATTGACATTGCTGCGCCGTGAAATCTCAATATTTATGCAAGGTATTTTATCGCCGGAGTAATGAAATATACAGCTCCTGTTTTTGCTTGTTTTTTTTCCTGGCATTATGTATTATATTTACAATTATTTGATATAATTTAATTTTTACGATTTGTTATATGACAGGATGATTACAGTTAGCCAGTACAGAGTTCTTGAAATCCTGTAGATCCTGTTAATCCT
>JAGLOF010000210.1 GCA_023139105.1 bacterium | reverse complement strand
TACTTTACTTAACATTATTACTCCGCAGATGAAAACAGCATGTTGGCGTTAAGACTATCGAAAAATCCCGGGTATCGTTGTTTTACGATTCCGGGTATTTAGGTGCTTTTTGTTTTTACGTAAGTTAGACACCCGGTGATGTCGTAAAAAGAACGACAACAACCGGGGTCTGGCCTTTTTCGACAACTTCAAAACACCTGTCACTGCGAAGGAGTCCGCTCCTTCAGGACGACTGCGGCAGTCCCCTCAGGGCTCAGCAGGACAAATCCCAAATTTCAATATCCAAATTCCAATCAATGAATAGGGAGTTGCTATTTGGAATTTGTTCTTTGGAATTTACTATTTGCTCTTTGTTATTTGGCATTTGCACAATAACCCCTTGATATATCCATCAATACATGTTAAATTTATGATTTAATACACAAATTGACATGGTACCCGGATTATGATCATAGGTAATCACAACTTCAGCAATACTGCCATCCTGGCCCCCATGGCCGGTGTGGCAGATACTGCTTTCAGATTAATCTGCCGCAAATACGGGGCAGCAGCCACTGTGTCTGAACTCATCAGCGCAGAGGGACTGGTACGCGCCAATGACAGAACACAACATCTGCTTGATTTTACCCAAGCCGAAAGACCTTACGCCATTCAACTATTCGGTGCTGATGCAGCGCATATGGCAGAGGCGGCAAAAATGGCCATGCAGAGACAACCTGATTGGATAGATCTGAATTTCGGTTGCCCTGTAAAAAAGGTAACTAAACGCGGAGCCGGTTCTGCTGTAATGAAAGACCTGCCACTCATGCAGGACATTATACACCAGGTAGTAGAGGCTGTAGACCTTCCTGTCACTGTTAAAATCCGTTCAGGTTGGGATAACTCTTCAATCAATGCTGATGAAGCTGCAAAAATCATAGAAGGTGAAGGTGCTGCTGCTGTAACAATTCATGCACGTACACGTCAACAGGCCTTTAAAGGTAAAGCAGACCTCAATATTATTTCACTTGTCAAACAGGCAGTATCAATTCCGGTAATTGGAAACGGTGATATCTTCTGTGGCAAGGATGCGATGAATATGATTAATCAGACGGACTGCGATGCCGTAATGGTGGGCCGAGGCAGCTATGGCCGGCCATGGATCTTCAATCAGATTAATCACTATATTTCCACAGGCACAGAACTGGCAGACCCTCCCGCCGTCCTGCGTATAGATACATGCCTTGAACACTACCGCCTTGCCCTGGAGACATTGCCCACAGCTCGTGCCGTTAATGAGATGCGCAAGCACATTGGCTGGTATGTAAGGGGATTAAGAGGCGCATCACACCTACGCCAGACCGTATTCCATTTAACAGATCCCCAAGAAGTATGTCATACACTCATGGCATTTCGCAATGAAATTCATAAAGATGAGGAGAAGGCATGAGATATCGTCAGATTATCATTGCCATAATAGTACTTGCTTCCTGTGCGGCGGCATTGGGCCAATGGCAGGGCAATTTCACCCTGGAAGAAGAGAATCAACTTGATGGCGGCGTTGGTATGACATGGATCGACGGTGAAGCATATTACACCATCGGCATAGCTCCGGATCTCTCTTTTGGAAAGCTGGGCTTCGGTCTCAATATTCAACTGCTCTATAATACAGAGACAGGCAAAATCCGTACTATGGACTGGAACTCCCCATCTGATTATGCCCGCCTTATTCGATACATACGTTATGGCCATAAAGGTGATCCGTTCTATACACAGATAGGCGCCCTGGATCGTGCCCGTATTGGACACGGCTATTTAATGAACTTCTATCGCAATCAGATCAATTACGATGAACGAAAAATAGGACTTATCACCGATACTGATCTCGGAGCATTCGGTTTTGAATCTCTGACCAGTAACCTTGGAAGATTTGAAATACTGGCAACACGTGTGTACGCCCGACCAATATGGAACAGTCGAATACCTATATTAAAACATTTTGCCATAGGCGCAACATACATCACAGACCAAGATCCGGATGCGCATACTGCGACATCAAATGAAGTATCAACATGGGGTATTGACATTGAACTGCCTCTTATCCGAAGCATGGGCTTCAATTCAATGATCTATGCAGATCATGCAAGCTTTGTGGAATACGGATCCGGTCAGGCATTGGGCATATCTGCCGAGTTTGACGGCATTCTGGGTCTTGCAAAATTTGGCATAGCCTTCGAACGCCGCTGGATGGGTGCCCAATTTGTGCCAAACTTTTTCGGTCCGTTTTATGAAGTACACCGTTTTGCGCCACAGGATGAATTGATAAATCATTTCGAGTCTCTGGGTGGTGATACAACCGGGTTGGGTCTCACACCAGGCAGCATAATGACAACAAAACATGCAATGCTGCCCATGATGCAGCAGAGGCGCAAAGGCTGGTACGGCGGGCTGTATGTTGACCTTCTTCATATTGTTAAGGCTGTAGGAACATATCAAAAAATAGACGATATGCCCAATTCAGGCGAACTTCATCTTGACATACTTCTATCCCGTTCAATACCTTTTATTGCCGCTGAAGCCGGATATGATAAAATAGGTATGGACAAACTGAAGGAAATATTTAAACTTGATGAAAGTTCTGTGGCCTGGCTGGGATTGGGATATAAAATTAATCCCTATATGCTGATCTTTGTAGATTACATCTGGAATTTTAAATGGGATGAAAAAAGCGGTCGCTACAAATCTCAAGAGCGTTTTCAACCCCGTATTGCTTTTAGGTATAACTTTTGAAATACCAGCTTTCAAATACCAAAAGCCAAATTCCAAAAGCCAAAAGCCAAATATCAAAAGCCAATTGACAAGTGACAAGTGAAAAATTGACCGGATATTAGTGCAATTAGCACATCTTTTTTATTTCGTGATCATGTTAATCCGGCAATCCTGTCTAATTTTTTATGATTCACTCAAATAGTATAACTGTTTAAAAAACAAATCCCGATAAAAATTCATCGGGATTTATTTTTTAAACACAAAATGAGCCTTTTAGCGTCATGCCCGGGACTGACATAAACAGCCGTCGCTGCAATGCGCAGTACGAGGAATCGTAAAACGTTTCATAAATGCCACCTCCGTTACGGATGAAAACAGAATGAACTTACGCGCCATCCTTTATTTTATCGTTTAAACCGGCCACAGTGTATAATGGTTCCGATTTCCCGACAAAAAAGAAAGGAAATACGCCTCTTCAAGATAAGTCCTTGAAAAAAAGATGTCAAGAAAAATCATCTACTTATGATGCATTTATAAATTTAATACCAGTCCTGCACCACAATAATACCCTTTATTAAATTATTTTATTAAAATACTTGACTTTATGATAAAGATTCACTATAATGTGGTTCAATGGGGAGACATGTTAATATTTGTATGCACGCCTGTCTGGGCGCGGCATATAAATATTATACTTCAGGAGGTTTCTATGACTGACCTGCAGCCCCATAATAAAAATGCAGATAAAAAGCATTTACGTAAACGACAAAACATTCCGCTGATTATATATATACTTGCAATCCTGGCGGCAATAATCTGCAGTATTTTCATAAAGCTTGAATGCAGTAATAAATCAACAACTCCACCTCATAACCTATCCTCCACACAACAATCACAGCAAGATACAAATAACAAATAGCAAAATACAAAATACAAATCCCCAAAGGAACTGCCTGAAAAAGCAAGAACAGTATTATGACCGAAACGCAAAGGCACAACAACATTCTTGCTTTTTTATCATCTACCATCTTTTTCCTGTTTTCGACACTTT
>JAGLOF010000021.1 GCA_023139105.1 bacterium | reverse complement strand
AGCACTCGCACAGAGATCACAAAGACCACGGAGCCGCCCAACCCGCTCCGAAAGATATTGATGAATTCCGGTGGTGCCTTGATGAGACTGCCGCGGTCGCCTGGAAAAGAAGGCTCCCTCGCAGAGACGGCGTTAAGTTTGAATGTGTCATTGCGAGGCGTTCTGTGCCGTGGCAATCTCCTTGCGCTATACTCGTGTAACCTACAGTTCCCGCTGATATTTGATGATGCTTTTGCGATGCGTCTCCGGATGTTTTATGGATTAATAAAACCACATCAACATGCTGTGTTCATCTTTTGATTTTGTATAGAGCCCAAAAAAAGATATTGGATGCTGATCACCAATGGGTGTATTTTTTCAAATTATTGTATTTGAAATTTAGATTCATATCTTTTTATCTCACAATAATCATCTTTTTTGAATCTGTAAACTCCTTCATTCTGATCCGGTAAATATATATACCGGTAGAATAAAGTTGGGCATTTAACTGCACTTCATAGAATCCTGGATTGTATTCTTCATCAACCAGGGTAGCTACTTTGCGGCCTACTATATCATAGATTATGAGAGTTACCTGGCAGCGTTCCTTCACATTGAACCTGATGGTAGTACGAGGGTTGAAAGGATTGGGATAGTTTTGATGCAGAGCGAATTCCGTGGGAAGCCCCCATACCTGATCTTTATCCACATCAGTGTATGTACCGATGCGGATTACAGATAAGTCCGTCAGCAGCCGGAGTGTGTCTTCGGCTGTCACATGAAAGAGACCGGAATCTGCGCCCGCTGTAAAGAAACCGACGGAGTCCACTGTGCCGCCATGGGCAGTCCAGCGAACGCCCACGGCCATTGCCCTGTTCAGGGTGTCGTATCCGGATACTTCAAACTGACGTGTCTCACCCGGGCTCAAAAAGACAGAGTCGGGTTTCACATCTATGCGGGAGAGGTGTTGTTGATAGACAATCACCAGGAAGGAGTCCTTAGCTGTCTGTGCCGGATTGGTCTGGGAAGCGGCCTCCACCTTAACCATACTTTCAGATCCGTAAGCGGCTTCTACCGGAACCGTGATGGGAATTGCCAGCTGGATGCCCAGGCTGTCCTCAAATGTCTCACTTAGATCGGCTGCGTCGGTTAACCATCCCTGTGTATCGGAGAGGTGGACGTTTACACCACCAGCAAGATCATCCTGGTTCTGGAAGTTGCAGTATATTGAATCACTACTCCCTACAGGGATGTGAACCGTATCTATTTTTACTCTGGTTGTTAAGGTAATTGGTTGTGTCAACCAGCCTGCAAAATCAACATTATCACTTATTTCGTCTCCGGAACCATTGCCTAATCCACCCGGGCCTGATGCATCTCCCCACCAGTTAGAGCCCGCACTTACTATTACTGCGCCATCATGATTATTTACGCCCATGCCCAGGTTGGCATAAATATTATTGCCGGTAATTTGAGGTTGGGAACCGTTCTCGCATGCAATCCCGTCACCATCGTCTTCAAAGATGCTGTTACCGGAAATGGCAGCATTGGAATTGTATAGGTGAATACCGGTATTGCTGCCACTTTTCCTTATTGAGTTGTCAAAAACTCCTACTGTGCAGTCGATAAGTTTTACTCCGGTACCATTGTACCAGATATCATTGCTTTCAACACTGGATGTATAAAAACCGGCATCCTCCAGAAAAACACCTACTTCCATATTTCCCAGAATTTTACAGAAATTGACTTCAATATGATCACTGTTCCTTGTCCGGATACCGTGGACATAATTGGCACCTACCTTACATTTTTTGATATCAGTAAAGTTTGAATTGTTAATTTCAATACCTGACATCTTATTCAGACTGATATCGTTATCTCTAAAGTATCCATGCTCTTTATACAATGTCCTTGCTGTATCGATGATCACACCCTGTTTGTAATTTTCCCTGATTGTGCAGTCGGAAATAAAAAATACACCGGGAAGGGTCTTTCCCACCAACCCTGCACCTTGATTAAATTCTATGACCGACTCCTCAATGAACATACGCTCCGATGATTTTACAAATACCCCGTGACCCAGATTTCGGCTGACTTCGGCTTCTTTGATTGTACTTTTCGCTTCTTTATAAAAATGGATACCGTGAATTATATTGTCATTCATTTTATTCTCATGGTGAAATTCATTCATCAGGCCGCTTTCTGTATAAATGCCATACTCTTCATTGGCGTTGAAGCTATTGCCGAATATCTCATTTCTCTTGCATTTCAGCATGTACAGACCGGTCTTGTTAGAGTCGACTTTATTGCTTTCCAGATGTATGTACATGATCTTGTTCAGCTCAATACCATAATCTGTATTCTGGCAGAATTCATTGCTGTCCACCCGGACTTCAAAATGGTAGCAATGTTCCAGAAAGAGTCCATTCTTGCCGTTAGCTCTGAAATGGTTATTGGTAATTTTCATCAGATGTTGTTGATAACCCAGCTGTCCTGTTTTATTGATACGGAAACCGTGTCCTTTATTGTCATTCACTACATTCCCTGTAAATATATTTCCACCAGCGGGACTGAGTGAGTTCTCATCCAAGTCAAGGCCATTATTCTCATTGTTCTTGACAATGTTGTCCCTGATGTTGTTCCGGCCGGATGCCAGGATCATGATACCATTTTGATTTTTGCTGATCCTGTTTTCCACAATGGTGTTCAATCCCCATGAGGCTCCGTCAACGCCTTCTCCACCGATGACCTCGATCCCGTTTCCACTATTTCCTGAAATGTTATTGTTCCTGAGTAGATTTTCACCGGATTTAAGCATTTTTATACCGCATGCGTTTAAAGACATTAAATTTCCGACAATCTCTGCTTTGGTTGGTGTAGAGATGTAGTCTGAATTGTAGACGACTTCGCCATATAGAAATATACCATTGTCATTTCCGTTAATCCGGTTATCGTATATCTTGATGGATGAAGCAGTGCTATCCACATAAATTCCGGCAAGTCTTGAACTAGCATCATCAATATTAAAAGCGTCTGTAATGGTGAATCCTGAAATTTCAGTATTTCCCTTTGTTATGTGGAAAACATGGTCTTGATTAGAAAGCCCTGAGACAAATGTAAGATTGCGTCCCTTGACGGATTTGATGGTGAGGCTTTTATCTACATCTACATTTTCGGTGTAAAGACCGGGGCAGACTCGCAAACTATGGCCGTCAATGGTTTGGACGTCGTCTACTGCCTCCTGAATCCCTGTGAAAGGGAGCTGTGGTGTGTGCGAGATGTTCCAGACACTGGCAATTACAGTCTGAGGCGAATAGAGCCGGATTGGCAGTACAGGCAGCTTGACTCCCGGAGGATTATTGTCCGGTTCGGCATTTACCTGATTGGCATTGACACTCACTCCGCAATAGAGTACCTCGTCAAATGGACAAGGCAGGTAGGCAGTGTCGGATTTGGATTCGAAATAAAAATCATAACTCAGCTGATAGGGCAGGCTCTCACCTTCAGTGATATGCTCTCCGATGGGAAAACTGATGACAGAGATATTGCCCGTGCCATCTGCCACAACCTGGCCGGTAATTTCTCTGCCTGCAATTGTAAGAGATGCCTTTTTTATATGCTCTATTTTGCACATGCCTTCGGCTGTGAAGATAACGGTGTTCACAGTCCAGTTCTCTTTTAGGGCAGTTATGCTTCCGTTGGCAATTTTAAGTTCTTCACCAGGTTCGGGTGGGCATGTAGGTATATTCATCCCGGATGCCAGCCCGATGGAAAGGGTCGGTTGGGTGTAGGTTGGCTGGGGCCAGAGTTCTATAATGGAGATGCCGTACTTGCCGTAATCTTCGGGGCCGTAGTGACTGGCAGAGCCTCGCATTACATAGGTGTACTGTTTGGCTTCGTCCTGTCTTTTGCCAAGGTTCTGTGGCATATACCCCCCCAGAATCAATGGCAGCGATACCTGTACAGAGGGACCTTCGCTGAATTCCCGGGTTTCGAAATCGTAACCGTAGGTATAAACGCCCAGATCAGCAAGCCCTATGAGCAGATAATTGTCCAGCCAGATAAGGTCTGACAGATTTGACTCTTGAGAGGGTATAAATTCCTGCAGGAACCGGGGTGCTGTCGAATCACTTACAGAATAGACATCCAGGATGCCATAATTATTATCCGTATGGTTTTTACCTACGAAGAGAGTAGTATCTCTGACAACAATAGAGATGGGATTTTGTTCTACTTCCATGGTGCTTAGAACCGCAGGAGCATCAGGCGAAGATGTATCAATAATCAACAGTCTACCGCCTGCAGCTTCATTTTCAAGTGTGATATAGGCCAGATTACCAGTTGTCGGGATAAACATATCCTTGCCCTGGCCGTCAATCATCAGGTTGCCGGATCTTACCGGAGCGGAGGGATTAGTGATATTGACCACTTCAAACCAGCACTGCTGTGGAGAACCACCGGAAATCAGGAAGGTTAGAATGTAGGCGTAATCTCCCCGGAATCCCATTTTTATAACCGTGGCGCCGGCCTCGTATACACCCAGTTCCACGGGTGTGGCACCGGAGATATCGTAAAGAGTCAGATCTTTGGACCAGTTAGCCACACCAAGAATGTTGTTTTTGGCAAAGACCTTGTTTCCCCATATCTGCGCCAGTGTGTCATTTAAAACAGGAGTTGCTGGATCGTTAAGGTCATAGGTATATAGCAGGTTCTCGGTTATGGTAAACAGCTGATTGCCGCCTACAGCCATACCCCTGGGAACTATCGGTGAATTATAGGGCAGTGTTAGTATTGGATTTTGTACATCTGAAAAATCTGCCAGCATGAACTGTCCAGAATACTGGCCGTAAAGGGACTCACCCAACACACCGAGCGGCATGAAAGTGGATTGGAAGCGATGTTCTCCAAGAAATCCGGGATTAGCCTTGTCGGAGATATCCACCACAATGATCCGGGTGTAGGTACGTTGAATATAGGCGCGGTCCGTATCAACTATTACATCTACAAAAGTTCGACCTTCATGGACGAATGTACTCTCCAGTTGAGGATCTGTCGGATCAGATACATCGTAAATCTTCATGCCGTCCGCGGAGCTGCTGAAAGCGATGTAGGCGTAATTACCCTTGCAGTCCATGCCCCGGGCGTAGGGCATGTCTATTCGTTGGTTGATTAGGATATCATTATTGTCAGACAGATCCAGAATGGCCACCCGGTTAGTATCGGGTCCGGAGATGCTGCCTTCTATTACATAGGCATAGTTGCCGGTGATGAAGAAGTCAAGCACACTGATATCATATGATCCCATTTTAACGGGCACAGTGGGTGTGGACACATCCACTGTAGTGAAACGGGTGCGTGTTCGAAAATCAGGACCTGTGGCGAGATAGGCTTTGCCATTTGAAATTTGGATCTGATGGATATAATCTGGAACAGCGAGTATCTCTGTATGACTGACTATGGTAGGGCTGATAGGATTGGATACATCTACAATCATCAACCGGCCACGGTAATCGGCGGCGGCAAAGGAGAGGTAGAGATAGTCGTCGGAAAGACATTGTGTTTGAACCGATGAAGGAAGTTTAAGAGAAGCCACAGATGTATTACTCTGCAGGTCAAACACTATCAGCCTGTCAGCCTGAGCCAGAAAAGCATGCTCACCTTTGACCGTTGAAGAACCAATCATCCCTCCGAAAGTGCCTATCAACCGTGCTGAATCTGGCACAGTAGTGGCAAAATTGTCTGTTGAAGGATTAGCAAGTCCAACACTCTGTAGCATAAAAATGAAGGTCAAGGTTATGAATAAACCCTGTTTAATGAATAATCTGTACTGATTCTTCATAGGTCTTCTCCATTGGATAATTTTTAATGTTATTATATTTGCATAGTACCTTTTAATTCATAGGAAATTTTCAACTAAAAAAAGGATTTCATCCTATAAAAATTCAATTGTAGTCTTTCACATATAGACTTTTTTGCATTAATAATCATGTAATCTGAAATTGGGGGAATACTGTGTTATTTTAAATATATCAAGGAAATTCGTAAATGCAACAACATAAATTGGAGCAATGTGTTTTCTGGTGGAAATTACATCTTTTTCTTGCCGTAATATTGATTTTTTCCACCCGGTGCTTCGGCACCGGTATTTTTAATGCGTATATCATCAACAGGATATACATATCTCCATGAAAATTTTATCTTCCTTTTTTTCTTGCTATTGCAATAATTTATTATTACTATCATTTCCTGTCAGAATTAATCACTATTAGCACTATTTATCCCGGAGAGATTTTATGACCACGGTTGATATTGATACGTTTTTTAATGAAGGTGTAGATCTATACGAACAAAAACAATTCAAAGAAGCAGAAGAAAAGTTTATGCATGCCCTGGAAATAGACCCGAATTCAGATGATGTTAAATATAATCTTGCCCTTGTATATTTTGCAACAGAAAGATATGATATGTGTGTTCGATTTATTCAACACATACATGATGTTGATTGTTCTGAACTAATAACAGAGCTGGAGAAGGTGCATGCTGACACAGCTCCTGATTTGCCTGAATTAATACCACAAGTGTGTGATGACTGCCCGCATTATCACCCAAATGAAATGTTAAAAGAAAAACCCGGGCATTGCCTTTTTTATGGAATAGCCCGGTCCGCACAGGCATCATGTTTTGCTTTTGAACTAGTGCAGGAAGGCCAGATTTCATTGAAAGAGGTTGAGAGCAGAAAAGGGAATCCTTATCAAGCGGTGATTGATCCATATACTGAACAATTGAGAGATGAGTATCTGCCTGAAAAATTTATATGTCAATACTGTAGTATCCAGGTTGCTCTTTCAGAGACTGAACAGCAGAGTAAGCGATTTATCTGTCCCGAATGTAAAAAGGCCAATGAAGTAGGCCAAGATATCAAAGAGCTTGATGGAGTGTTGATAAATGAATCTGATGATGCTCTATTTATGAAATTATTATCACCGAATCATTATCAATATGTCTTTGTTCAGGCAGCTAAAAAGGAAATTCTAAGACGTGGAATTGATCTTGGGCAGAGTGAAAAGTTTTTATCCATGTTAAAGGACCTTGATAGAGAATAACAATTGCTGTTTTTTTGATTATAGTGTCTGGCAAGGAAAGTTTTGAAGGCAAATGGTTATTTGGTGGATGATATTGAACTGGCAATTAATAACCTACTCCCCTAGTGTAAATGGATCTTCACTATAAGCTGTTTTGATTCACTAAGACAGTGGAGACACAGACCTGCCGCGCTCTGAAAGCTCTTCGTTTCGAACTTAGTACATACCTCTAGAAAAACAATCATCCCATTTTTTTTGTAATTGGAATGGCACTGATAACCAAATATTCACCATATATTAACAAAATTCTTTGTTAGATTGGATTCCCCTGACTCCGGTTCATTTTTTCCATGGTGAAGCAGATCTCGTTGTGCCAATCCACAATGCAAATACGGCATATGTTACGTTTAATGCAGCGGGTGCCGCTGTCGCCCTGACTGTATATCCGGGTCTTACCCATGAAACAGCAGGACTCTCTTGTATTCAGGGTATGCTTAGATGGTTTGAGAGTCTACACTAAGTAATTGTTTTTTTACTTGATTTTTCCCGGTAATATGCTTATACTGTCAATCATAACTTATATATTTATACTCAACTATTTATTATTACACTGCTAGTTTATAGAATGTCTTCACCAGACATTATTTAAAATAATTTTCCAGGATCACATATGACTGTCCTCTCCCTACAGTATGTTTCACTTTCTACCTCTGTGTGTAATGTGTTATGTTTTTCATACTGCATGGATTTTGTAAGCTGCGTGTGTCATCTATCCTACTTTCTGAAACATTTTTATCCATTTACATAATCTTAATTACTGAACTTCAAAAAAAGGAGCATGAAATGAGAATAAAAACATCTTTATTTATTTTAGTATTTATCATTCTTGTAAAACCTTTAATCGGTCAGAATTACCCTTCATACATGTACCCACAACATCTTCGTCCAAATGATCCCAATATTGTTGCTTTGGGCTATACTGGTACTGCAAATCGTGATGGATTATTTGCACCATATTCTAATCCTGCAGGTTTGGCTTCAATTGATCGTTTTGAATTGGGATATACTGGAATACCATCTCATACTATTATCTTCTTTGATAATAATAATGACTATTTTGGCCAAAATTCAATTTCCGCTGGAATACCAATTAATAGATATTTGGCAGTCGGTCTTTATTATTTCAACCTTGCTTTGGGAGAATTGTCTATACCTGATGATCAACGAAATTTTGGAAAAAAAACTAAAACAGGTATCCGTCAGTATATGATTAGTGCTGCTCTAAAATATGAGTTTGCCAACAAAGCCTTAATCTCTTTGGGCAGTAATATTAAATATCTAAATGAGTATTTTGGTTATATAGATGGAAGTTGTGTCCTCTATGATTTTGGAATTCGTTATCGCATAGTTTCAAATAATCATAGTATTCTATTAGGATTAGCTTTGACCAATTTTGGTAGTGATATGAAATATTATTCTGAAAATTCAGATAAAATTGAATTTAAAGAAGAGATAATTAAACTATTGAAGGTTGGAATAGCATTTGGGAATTCTAAAATAAATACTGAAAATGTTTCGGTCAAACTGGCATATGAATTTTCAATGGAATATCAACAAAATCTTAAATCAGATATATACTCAGACTTATGGCAGACAATTGGATGTGGTTTTGAATTATGCTTATTTAAACATCTTTTTGCTCAAGTTGGTTATGTTTATGATTTAAATCATAAAGAGCATGATCTAGACTTTAAAGGCCTTACTTATGGTTTCGGATTTAAAACACCCGAAGATATAAAGATAATAAAGCCGATATCTATTGCTTTGTCATATGGCAGAGGAATAAAAATTGGTATGCTTGATGTAGATATTGTTTCTATATCACTGGGATGGAAAATTAATTAATTAGGTAGATTACATGTTTGAAATTCTGAAGAAGGGTTGTGGGATAAGAAAGATGTAAAGATTAAATATAGTGGGCATGTCGGAAACATGGATGGTGCTGATAAATTTATTTTAAAAATAAAAAGAGAAGGGGAAGATCATGATTAAGAAAACTTTATTTTGCGTATCCTTATTGTTGTTTGTTACTTGTGGTTCACGAAATGTTGTATGTACTTTTGAGGGCATGTTAATAGGCCATGATGGTCAACCTATGAAAAAATCGAACATACAATTATTAAGTAATGAACCGATCATGCCAAGCCGTATTTCCAAAACTTTTAATATCAATGATAATGGAAGCTTCTCAATTCCAATATCTAGTGCAGGTTTTTACAAAATTAGATTTTGTGGTGTTAATCACCAATCTTTTGAGCAGATGATTTTTTTCAAAGCAGATAATGATATTAAACTCAATGTAAAATTAAAACCAATAGAAATGAAGGCTGAAATTGAAAGCCTTAAAATTACAGGCGACTTTAATGATTTTTCATCTCGCAGGAATACAGTTGTAATGAACAGACAAGATGATAATGTCTTTATTGCAAGTTTGGACGTTTCTTCAGATACATTAGCTTATCAAATAGTTGGTGCAGATAAGAGCTTACATACGATAAACGGTCAACAAGCAGACCATTTTGTGTTAGACAGTGGGGGGGATTATATTTCTGTTTTAAATACAAAAGGTCTCAGTGAAGTTACAATAAAATATGATCTTTCCTTAATGATAAATTCAAAATCAGAGGTCAGGATTGATTTTGATGAATCAAATAGAGTGCAAAATGACATAACGACAATTCTTACCGATATAGAATCGAGACGAAATATAATGATTGCTTCATATCGTGAATATACTAGAAATGGTGGCGATCGTAGTAAATTTGAATTTGACTGGTCAAAAGATTTGTCAGAATTAAATGAATTATGGAAAAATGAAAAGAACAAAGATCTCAAAGAGATACGCTATTTGGTAAAACATATGATTGGAGAAATTGATTCAACAGAAGCTGTAAAAGTACTTGAGAATATACCGCCTACTTCTCCATTATGGTCAATAAATACAAATGTACTTAATGGAATGATTTATAAAACAAAACAAGAGATAGATTACTTGGACTATTTAACTCAACTGCTAAAAAATCATCCTGATTCAACTATAAAACCAAAATTTTATCAAACGATTATGTCAATTGCACAAAACAATGGTAAGAATGAGATATTAAATAGTTTTTATTATGAATTTGTTGAAAAATATCCTGATCACTATTCAATAAAGAATGTAAAATCTCAGTACTCTCCAGAGAGGAACATACAAGTTGGCAAACAAATACCTGGATTTACATTTATTTCGATAGATGATTCAACAAAACATGTGAGTAATAAAACACTTCTAGGAACAATCTACATGTTAGATTTTTGGGCAACTTGGTGTGGGCCCTGTATAGGTGAAATGAAATCTCTTCATGAAGCTTTTGAAAAGTATAATGGCTATGGATTTGAATTAATTAGTGTTTCACTTGATCGGAGCGTTGATAAATTGATTGAATTTAGAGAGGCAAAATGGAAAATGCCTTGGTTTAATTCACATATGAAATTTTCAGATGATAACGAATTAATTAAAGAATTTGAATTAACTTCTATACCGAAACCGATATTAGTTGACAAGGATGGTAAAATAATATTTATTGGATCAGATATAAGGGGCGGAAAACTGGATCAAACATTATCGACCCTGTTTTAAAAGAACTTAACTCGCAGACACGCCCAGCCCGGAGGTGGGTTGGGCCCGTTCTACTTATACCGGGAGGGGATTGTCGGCAACACCGGTATCCGTATTTATCAGTGGCAAATTTGTTTTCTATTGGTTTCAGTTGCCCACACAAAATAATATATAACCTTTAGAATGTATACTATAAAGGCTAATCAAAAATGAAAGATCAATATTATCCTGATTTGGGAAAATATACATTACAGAAATTTAAAGAAAATCTTCGAAAAAGAGATATGATTCCCAGTAGAGTTATTTTAAAAGATAATCTCGAGGAAAATTTTTGTATACTTGACTTCAATGGAATCAAAACATTAAAAGCGTTGATTGAAGTATTGAAAACAAAACAAAAAGTAAAGGCTTTTTCAAAAAAAGTAGACTTATCAATAGAGTATTTGACAATATTGAAAAGAGAAGCCAGCAGTTATATCTCAAATCCGATTAATCTGAAAACATTCCCCGGAATAGATTCCAGAACAATTGAAGCTCTTGAAAAAATAGGTATTAAGAATACAAAGCAATTTTTCGATAAGGTTAATATTGGAAAAGAAGCTAATCTAATATATGAGAAAACAGGTGTCTCAATTGATAAGTTAAATGAATTGGCAGCATTATCGGATTTAGCGAGATTATATGGAGTTGGTCCGGTATTCGCAAGAATTATTTATGATGTGGGGATCAAGTCAGTTGAAAGTTTTATTCAATATTCAGCCGAAGAATTTATTGGAATATATGAAAATAGTACCAAAAAGAAAGCAGATTTCAGTAAAAATGATATAAATTTTAGTATTGATTTAGCAAAAGAATTGATAATAACTCAAAAAGTATAAAGAGAAAATTCATGTGCATTGATGTGAATTTTATGATTTTATTCCTTGTGTGGATGAGAAATTAAATTAGAGAACTTAGAATGAGAATCATCAATATATATATTTCTGTAATCATTTTATTGCCGATATTACATTGTAAAAAGTCTTCAGCAATACTGGATGCTAATAATCATGAGGGAAACACCTGGGAAGTAGTATATGAAGTGCAAGATATAAAGTGTCTCAGTGCCATAGATTTTGTTAACGAAAATGTTGGATGGGCAGTTGGAGATTCAGGAACAATAATTCATACCAATGATGGGGGCATCACATGGAAAAAACAGGAATCTGCCGTCTCTTTCGATTTCCGGGATACGCAGTTTTTAAATGAAAGTGTTGGATGGGTTGTCGGGTCAAACAATACTGCACTAAAGACCACAAATGGAGGACGAGAGTGGTCAATAATTAAATTTAAGAGTGATACATTAAAAACATTGATGTCATTACATTTCATTGATAGCAAAACTGGTTGGATTGTTGACAATTGGAGTGGTATCTGGCATACAACAGATGGTGGTGATTCGTGGAGTGCTCAAGAGAGTGGGACTCACTGGGCTATTACCGCCGTACAATTTTTTAATAAGGATGAGGGTTGGGCAATAACAACCAATAATATCGCTTTGCATACGATAAATGGCGGTAATACATGGGAAAGTATTTTAATACCAAGCGAGAATGATCATGTGACGGTTGTCTGTATTGAGATTTTTTTTATTGATAAAGAATATGGTTGGATGGCAGGATGGTATGCTGGTGCAGCTCCTGCACTAAATCCTGTATATTATACGAGCGATTCTGGTTTATACTGGACTACACAGATCAAGATACCGTGTTCCGGAATTAATTCTATAGTTTTTCTTGATAGAAAAATAGGTTGGATTGCAGGACGTGGTAAAATTTTATTTACATTTGATGGTGGTAATTCCTGGAATATTCAGCATGAAGCGGATGATGCTGTGTATCTTGATTTATGTTTTGTAAATGAGAGTAATGGATGGGCAGTTGGATATACGGGTAAAATTTATAAATATATTTACAGTAATTAGAATGATTCGTATGGAACTGTCTACTGTAGAGAGTGGAAGAGATGGGGCAGGTAGTCAATATGGTGGTGTGGTATCTTGTACCCGATGAATTGAACTTGTCTGGATATAAAAAAGGCAGCTTTTTAAATTATCCAGCTTTCATTTCTGAAAGGAGACATAAATGAAACTTCAATATTTGGGTGATTCAAAGGATAGTTTTAAGTGGGATTACCATGATTTCCTGGTTTCGGAATTGGGATATTCATTGTTTAATATTGCATTGATGATGACTCCCGATGATGGTGGTAATGATGGCAAAACACATCCATCTGCATTCCCGGCAAGGGATGAAGTTATCGAATTCTGTCACTATTTACGGAAAAACCGTTCCATCGATTCAATAAAAGTCCTCCCACAAAAAACCGGAGCATCGTATCAGATTGAACTTCATAAAAATGGACAATACATAAGCAACAGCAATAGGTCTGAATATTTTTCAGGACTAAACAGTGTTGTCCGGCAAGTGATGTTCCTTGATCCGGACAATGGCTTTGAGCCGGAAAAATCAATAACTGAAAAACATGTGAGTTATAAAGATATATCGAGTATTCTTGAGCAGGTTTCAAGTAATACGATTATCTCGATATTCCAGCATCACAGAAGGAAATCATTCCCAGGTGATTTTGCACGAATTAAAGAACGCATAGAGTTTGGGTGCGCTACAGCAATTTATTGGCATTCATTGATGTTTGTATTAATTTCAAAATCAGATAAAGTCATTATGCAAGTAGTAGCAGCAAATAGAAAATATGCAGCAATTAATCCGGTAACAGTGATTGCTCGATGAACAGATATGAGTAGGGACGGTTATGGGGGATGGGACGAGCAGTATATCCCACTGAGTTGTGTGGAGGAGAAAGATTTAGTGAAAATGTTTTCCAGATTATCAGCGATTGATCCATACGAAAAAACCTTTCGTCATATAACCCATACAGAAAAGTAATTGTTAAATATAATTGTCATCAGCCCAACCCAACGGGATAAATCTCCCTTGCCAATACAATCTTACGATTAATGCCCTGTATCATCATTGCATAACATACCTATTATCATTGTTAGTAAGTTAATCAGTTTTTGACGGGATTTGACCGAAAACTATTTGCTATAGAGGCGTAGAACCCTTCTACAAAGTGATAACATGAATTAAAAATGGATGTTTGAAATGAAATTTTGCAAGGGAATCAAGAATTGTGTTTTAGCAATTGTATCGGTGCTGGTGGGTTCTGACGGGATATAAGAGGTATCTGCTATTTATTCTTCTATATCCGGTAGATCCTGTTAATCCTGGCCATATTTTTTTCTATGAATTTCATTGTCATTTATGTAAATTTCCAATACTTACATTTTGATTCATCATATTAACCACGTATTTGTGGTCGATGGCCGGAGAGCGGTATTGGTCTTTATTTTACAGACAAGAATTACAAAAGCTTGTAGATTTATCGATCAATAACTTCTTTTTCTCCACATGATTATTTGCCAGACTCATTAATAAATAAGATATATGCGTTTGACTTATAATTCCCCCTGGGGCTCTTCTGCCCTGTATTTGGAATACGTAGTTTAATATTTATTTAATCCGATAATCTGTACCGTTAATCCGTGTAGATATTTATGAGGGACATATGCAGATCAATGAAAAGGTGTTTTTATCTCAGGCGCAGCTTAAAGCTGAGATGGAAAAATGTGAATTCTGTGAGGAAAAGCCGTGTAGAGATGCTTGTCCGGTAGACTGTTCACCGGCCGATTTTATCATGGCCGCGCAAAGGGGCTCTGATGGAGATTTTCAACGGGCAGCGGCCATCATCATGGGACATAACCCCTTAGGTGGTGTCTGCGGCGCAGTCTGCCCTGAGACGCACTGCATGGCCGCATGCGTTCATAAGACATTTAATGCTTCTGTGGATATACCCGCCGTACAGGCCACGTTGATCCAGAAAGCCAAGGATTTAGGCCGATTGCCGGAATTCCATCTTCCGCAAGCCAATGGCCGTCGCGTAGCCATTGTTGGTGGGGGACCGGCTGGTATTGGTGCGGCGGCCCTACTCGCACAAAAGGGCTATGAGATTGACCTCTATGAACGTGAGGAGCAGTTGGGCGGTATGGCCAATGTGATTCCTGATTTTCGTCTGGATAAGGCCATTTTGCAGAGTGATCTCTCATGGATGCTGGAGTTGGGCGTTATTCATTTGCACATGGGAGAGGCAATCGATAATGTCATATCGTTTTCCAATGACAAATATGATGCCTGCATTGTAGCCACTGGATTAGACGCAGCACTCACATTGAATATCCCCGGAGAAGCGGTCGCGGCATCGTGGACCATGTTCTTAAAAGATTCGAAGCAATCTCTCAAGCAGAAGCATGTGGCTATCATTGGCGGTGGCGCGGTGGCGTTGGATTGTGCGTTGACGGCGCGTTTGCGGGGTGCTGGTCAAGTCGATTTAATCTGCCTGGAGAATCCGGCGGAGATGCCTTTAACGGCCAAGGAGAGATCATGGTTGTTGGAGACGGAAATCGGCGTACTCAACAGGACACGCCTCAATGCGATTGGTGGAAAGAAAAACGATATCGAACTAAGCCTCTCCAGAGTGACACTGCCGGAAGGCCAAGCATTCCATCCCACTCAAATCGTTGATATTGCGGAGACAGAGTATTCATTAAAACAGTATGATCAGGTTGTGATCGCAATTGGTGCAAGATCGGCTATGCCTAAAATAGAAAACGCCACCGTCTTTTATGCCGGTGACAGTGTCAATGGCCCGACCACAGTGGTGGAGGCCGTGGCCGCCGGAAAGAATATTGCTGAAGAAGTGCATGCTTTCATTCAGGATAAAGAAAAACCGGCCATTGAAAAGAATGTCAAATCAACTTTAGTGCTGGCCGGAAGAGAATTGATACCCGTACCTCTGGAATGCACTTTCTTCGGACGAAAAATCAACTCACCCTTCCTGCTTTCTGCGGCTCCGCCTACGGATGGGTATGCACAGATGAAGAAAGCCTATGATGCGGGATGGTCCGGTGGTGTCATGAAGACGGCCTTTAATAATCTGGCCATTCACATTCCGGCTGAATACATGTTCGTGGTCAATGAAAAGACCTATGGCAATTGCGACAATGTATCAGGCCACACGTTGGACAGGGTATGCGCAGAGATTGGAAAACTCGTCAAAGAGTATCCGAATCGCCTCACCATGGCTTCTACAGGCGGACCGATAACCGGCGATGATGAGGCCGATAAAGTGGCCTGGCAATCCAATACCCGTAAATGTGAGCAGGCCGGTGCCATGGGTGTGGAGTACAGCCTCTCCTGTCCGCAAGGCGGCGACGGCACCAAGGGCGACATTGTCTCACAGGACGCAGAGCTGACCGCTAAAGTGGTGGACTGGGTCATGGAAATAAGCGATGACAGCGTTCCTAAGCTCTTCAAACTGACAGGTGCGGTTACAGCCATCTATCCTATTCTGAAGGCAATTCAGGAGGTCTTAGAAAGATATCCCAATAAAAAAGCCGGCGTCACTCTGGCAAATACCTTTCCTGCTCTGGCATTTCGTGACAGAGAGGGAGGAACGTGGGACGAAGGTGTGGTCATCGGACTTTCCGGCGAGGGAGTACGGGATATCTCCAACCTGACCCTGGCCAATGCGTCAAAGGTTGGACTGACTATCTCCGGAAACGGCGGGCCCATGGACTATAAGGCCGCGGCTGATTTCCTGGCTCTGGGTGTCGAGACTGTTCAGTTTTGTACGGTGGCTTTGAAATATGGCGTGGGCATTATCAATGAACTCCATTCCGGGCTGAGTTATCTGCTTAAGGACAGGGGATTTGTCACAGTCACAGACTTAATCGGCTGTGCATTGCCCAGTCCATTTACCGACTTCATGGATCTGTCCCCGGAGAAGAAAATTTCTGCAGTTAATGAAGAGCTTTGTGAGCATTGCGGCAATTGTCAACGCTGTCCCTATCTTGCCATTGAACTCAATGAAGATCGAGTGCCCGTGACTGACGCTGAACGATGCATTGGCTGTTCCCTATGTGTCGAGAAATGTTTTTCCGGTGCTTTACGTATGCGGGAGAGAACAGTGGAAGAAGTAGCGGCGTTGCAGGAAGATTAAATGAATTTTGGTTCAATTTTGTTTATAAGTCTTTATTTTTTGTCATTTCGAATCCGCCCTTTTTTTGGTGGGTGAGAAAAGCTCTAACGAGGCTGTCGAAAAATGTCAGACCCCGGTTGTTGTCGTTCTTTTTACGGCATCACCGGGTGTCTAAGGTAAAAACAAAAAGTGCCTAAACACCCAGGATCGAAAAACAACGATACCAGGGGTTTTCGACAGCCTCAACACTGACTTGTTTTAGAGTCATTGAAATCTTAAAATTATAAAGTATCGCAAAAACGCGTAATTTTTAAGATCTCTCAGGAACACAACCCTTCGAGATGACAATAAAAATAACCAAGCGGGATTATGCTTATGAAAAAAAATATTCTAATCAAAAACGGCACTATCGTAACATTGGGTGATAATATTAAGGTGCTGACCGATTATGCCCTGTCTATTGAAGATGGCGTTATAAAAGCCTTAGCCCCTGTAGATGATATAAAGGGCGAATATGACAAGATCATTGACGCCACAGGGAAATTGATCATGCCTGGCTTCATCAATACGCATATGCATTTTTATAGCACGTTGGTCAGAGGATTGGGTAAGGCTAAACCTTCCGGGAATTTCAATGAAGTTCTGGAGAATCTTTGGTGGCGTCTGGATAAAGAACTGAATATGGACGATATCTATTACAGTGCATTGATTATGTCTATCCAGGCAATAAAAAACGGTTGTACTACTTTGATAGATCACCACGCTAGCCCAGGCACGATAAAAGGATCATTGGCTACTATCGCCAAAGCGGTACGCCAATGCGGTTTGCGTGCATCGCTCTGTTATGAATTATCGGATAGGGACGGGCCGGAGATCGCACTAGAGGGATTGGAGGAGAACGTCTCCTTCATTCGAGAATGCCAGTCCGTTGCCAAAGATCAGATCAAGGCCCTGTTCGGGCTGCATGCCTCGTTCACTGTCGGTGATGATATTCTGGGCAAAGCGGCAGAAATGGGCCGTTCATTGAATGCCGGATTCCACGTACATACGGCAGAAGCGGCTTCTGATCAGGAGCATTGCCTTGCAGAGCACGGCATGCGTGTCGTGGAACGATTTTATCAACACGGCATTCTGGGGCCACGTTCCATTGCGGCCCACTGTGTCCATATCGATGAAAAAGAGATGGCACTCCTTGCCCAGACCGGCACCGCTGTGGTGCATAATCCCCAGTCCAATCTGAACAATGCCGTGGGCATTGCGGATGTGGTGGCCATGACGGAAAAAGGTATTACCGTCGGCCTTGGTACTGATGCCATGACGGTGAATATGATGGAAGAGCTGCGGGTCGCCTTGTGGGCGCAACATTATCGTCATCAGAATCCATCCATTGGATTCATGGAGGTGGCCAACACACTCTTTCAGAATAACCGCATCATTGCCATGCGCCATTGGGATGCGCCTCTTGGTGAGTTGAAAGAAGGCGCTGCGGCTGATGTCATCCTCATGGATTATTTAGCACCCACACCATTGACAGAAGAGACCATTCTGGGGCATTTGATCTTTGGTGTTTCCCAGTCCACTGTGGACACAACGATTGCCGGCGGTCGAATCCTTATGGAAAATAAACAACTTAAAATCGATATTGATGAGAAGGAAGCCAACGTCAGGGCGCTCGAGTGTGCTGCGCAGCTTTGGGAACGGTTTTAAAGAGTAAGTTTCGTGGGGAAGTAAAGAAAGAGCAGGAGCACTGCCTACGAAAAAGAGCGGAGAAGAGCGGAAAAAAGCCAGAGCATGGCACACAGATGACACGGATTATACGGATCAGAGCAGACCATATGGACTCCCGGAGAAATGAAAAACCTGTCTCCCCGGTAATCTTTTGGCCGGAGTAATAAGAACAGATTTTTAGTACAGAACAGGGAGATCTTGTGGTAAACATTGTTAATCAAATAATAGCACGCGCCAAAGAATTGGAGGCTGATACCTCTCAGTTTTTGGTGGATATCGTTAAGATTCCATCGCTCTCATGTGAAGAAGAGGCGGTGGTATCGCTGATTAAAAGAAGGATGGAAGAGGCGGGGTTCGATGAGGCGCGTATTGACGGCCTGGGCAATGTCATCGGTCGTATCGGCAGCGGTCCACGCATTCTGGCTTTTGATGCCCATATCGATACCGTGGACACCGGTGATCTATCACAGTGGGACTTTGATCCTTATGATGCAAAAGTTGTCGATGGTCAGGTCAGAGGGCGCGGCACAGTGGATCAGAAAGGCGGCATGGCCGCAATGATCACAGCAGGACGCCTGATCAAAGAGCTCGGTCTGAACAAAGACTGGACAATCTACTTCACCGGCACCGTGATGGAGGAGGACTGCGACGGCCTCTGCTGGCAGTATCTCATTAATGAGAAGGGGATACGACCTGAGCTGGTTGTCATCACTGAACCCACCAATATGAACATTTATCGTGGCCATCGCGGACGCATGGAGATGGCGGTGAAGGTCAAAGGCATCTCCTGTCATGGCTCTGCGCCGGAGCGGGGCGAGAACGCCATTTACAAGATGGTCCGTATCATCCTTGAAATCGAAAAACTGAATGAACGACTCCATGTCGATTCTTTTCTGGGGAAAGGCACCGTTACAGTCACAGAGGTGACGTCCGGCTCCCCTTCATTGTGTGCTGTAGCTGACATGGCGCGTATTCACCTGGACAGACGGTTAACAGCCGGTGAAACAAAGAGCTCTGCCGTTGAAGAAGTCAGTGATGCAGCCGGACGGGCAGGATTTCCCGATGCAGAGGTAGAAGTACTACAATACGCTGAAAAGGCATTCACCGGATTGGTCTATCCCACAGAAAAATACTATCCCACCTGGACTCTGGACATGGATTCACCCTTTTTAACGCATGCTGCTGAGGCCTATTCGAAGGTTCTGGGAAGAGATCCTTTGATCGATAAGTGGACGTTCAGTACCAATGGTGTGGCCATTGCCGGGATGCACGGCATTCCCTGTCTGGGTCTTGGACCGGGTAATGAGATTTACGCACATGCGCCTAATGAAGCAGTTCCGGTTAAGCATCTTACCGAGGCGGCTGCCTTTTACGCGGCCTTTGTGGCCAGGCTCAACGGACGAATCTAAATTGTGCCTAAACGAAGATCCTAACACCCCGGCTGTCCGAAGGACGCTGGGTGTGTTCAACTGCACTGCTCTTTCAAATCCAGTAAATCCTGTTATCCTGTCTAATAAAAGATTTTGAGACGGGATCACAGGATCAACAGGAAAGAGCAAGCAATGAAAAATGAAATAATATCCGTGTTTCATCAGTGTCAACTCTTTTTGCCGACCGGAGGTCAATCCGTGGCTTGATTCATAATTTACTCACTCGATTTGGCACAGAACCAAAATTTTATTGAAAATAGGGATAAGATCGTGAAATCAACCAATTTTAAATATCGATGCATTGAGTGCCAACGGGATTATGAGCGAGATGAGGTCAAATATCTGTGCCCGGAGTGCGGTAAAAAATATAAGCCGGGCAAGCCTCTGCGCGGCGTGTTGGAGGTGATCTTCGATTATGAAAATATCGCCGCCCAATTCAATAGTGCAGCTCCTGACTGGTCACTGTTTTCGGCTGTGGATAAAGAGTGGCTCCCTGATTTTCCTGTGGGAAACACCCCTTTCTTTCAATCCGGGCGATTGAGTGAGCAGACAGGAATCGGCAATCTATGGATCAAGAACGACGGGCTGAATCCCAGTGGCTCTCTGAAAGACAGGGCCTCGTATCTTATGGTAGCGGAAGCCAATCGACTGGGAGAACATACGATCGTCGCCGCTTCCACTGGCAATGCGGCCAGTGCCCTGGCAGCAGTTTGCGCGGCTGAAGGGAAGGAGGCTATCGTCTTTGTCCCGCAATCGGCCCCAAAGGCCAAACTGGTGCAGATGGCTTTATATGGTGCCCGTATCATTCCTGTCAACGGCAGTTACGACGATGCATTCAGGCTCTCATTAGAATATTCAGACCGGTTCGGCGGACTGAACCGGAATACGGCCTATCATCCATTGACCATTGAAGGCAAGAAAACGGTGGGGCTAGAGATCTACCGGCAAAACGGATTTGTCGTTCCCGATGTTATCGTAGTCCCTGTAGGCGACGGTGTGATCATCAGCGGTGTGCACAAGGCCTTTGTCGATTTGAAACGGGCAGGATTGACTGATACGCTGCCCAGGCTGATCGGTGTGCAGGCTGAGTCCTCATCTGCGATTCATGATTTTGTGCAGACTGGCAAGTATAAAAACAGCCCCAATCCCATAACCATCGCCGATTCTATCTCCGTGTCCGCGCCCAGCAATGCCGTTATGGCAAGAAACGCTGTCCGGGATTCGGAGGGGGATACCGTAACCGTGGGCGATGAGGCCATTTTGGAGGCCCAGAGCCGGCTGGCGTCACTCACCGGTATTTTTGCTGAACCGGCAGCTTCTGCCGTCTTGGTCGGTCTCGAAGCGGCGATGGATTTGGATCTCATCGGAGAAACCGAGCAGATCGTGCTGCTCATCACCGGGCACGGATTGAAAGACATCGATACTCCTTTGAAGCAGTTGAGATTACCGAAACCCATTGACAGTTTAGATCAACTGGATCAAAAAGGTTAACTGACGTGGCTGCGCTGATTAAAAATGGCAAGTTATGTCTGGAAGATGGAATCGTTTTAGCTGATCTCTTGCTTGATCAGGGGAAGATGGTCTATCCGGTTCCGAGAGATTATCCGACAGACACGGTGGTTCTCGACGCTGACGGTGCCTATGTGCTGCCTGGACTGATCGATATTCACACGCACCTGGATGACACCATCGGCTCGGCATATCTTGCGGACAATTATGCCAGCGGCACACGGATTGCCGTTGAGAATGGTATTACTACACTGTATAATTTCATCACCCAATCACATGATGTGACACTTATGGAAGCAGTGCTGTCGGCAAAAGAAAAAGCGGCGGGTCACTGTTACTGCGATGTGGGCTGGCATCTCACGCCCACGCGGTTTGATGAAGAAACCTGGAATGATGTTTTCAGGCTCATCGATCAGGGATTTCATACATTCAAGTTCTACACAACCTACAGGGAAGCTGGCCTTTTTAGCGATTACTCTAAGATTGCAGCCATCGCCCATCGATTGAAAGTTTACCCGCTTACTCTGCTAGTGCACTGTGAAGATGACGCCCTGCTGGCTTCCATCGATCAATCTGATTTTAACTTGGATGATCCTTTTGTTCATACGTTGATGCGGCCGCCGGAGGCAGAGCTTCGGGCTGTTAAGGAGATCATTCGAATAGCGGATGAAACCGGTGTCTCCTTCCACGTTGTCCACGTCTCAACGCCGGAAGCAGCAGAGCTGATCGTAAAAGCTAGAGCAGAGAGGGTTCCCATTTCCTGCGAAACGGGACCGCAATATCTCTATCTGGATGAGGAAAGGCTGAAAGGTAAAAACGGGCATGCTTTTCTTTGTTCACCACCGTTGCGATCGCCTTCTACCCGGAAGAGAATGGTTCAACTGGCCAGGGATGGCGCTTTTGATCTCTTTGCCACAGACCATTGTGCCTTCACAAAGACCGATAAAGATGCGCACCAGGGCCATGTGCTGAAGACGCCCAAGGGCCTCCCCGGTTTGGGTGCACTGGTACCCCTGATATATGATCTGTATCGGGATAAAGGCGATGCAGGCATGGGTGAAATGACCCGCTGTCTTTCCGCCAATCCTGCCAAAGCGGTGGGATTGTATCCCCGTAAGGGCAGTATTCAAAATAGTGCGGACGGAGATATCGTCATTTTAAGAGAAAGTACAGTAGATCGCCCCATTGAGGCCACATTGTCTGATGCGCATCAGCCCTACACAGATTTCACGACTGGGCTAGCGGTTGAAGCGGTTTTTATCCGGGGTGAGCAAATTGTGAAGAAGAATGCTTTGATGAATGAATCGAAAAAAGCGGGTGAATTATGTCAAAGTTAAAGGCCAAAGCCTGGCGTAATGACGCCACCGCCAAAGTGACAGGGCGTGCCAAATACACCGATGATTTGAAATTTGTCGATATGCTGCACGCAGTGCCGAAGTACACGGACCATGTGCATGCAAAAATAACGGGAATTGATACCTCTGTCGCAGAGAACTGTGAGGGAGTGGTCTGCGTGATCACGGCCAAAGATATTCCGGGTCAGGTGTATTGGGGGCAGATACAAAAAGATTACCCCATGTTGGCTCAGGAGAAGATCAGAACACACGGCGATGTGGTGGCCCTGGTGGTGGCAGCAACGCGCGAGCAGGCCATTGTCGCGGCAGGGAAAGTTGTTGTCGATGTTGAAAAGCTTCCGGCAGTTTTCAATCCAAAGGAAGCCATGCATCCTGATGCGCCGCTGGTGCATGAGGACAAGGGCACGAATATCGTAGTGCATCACCGTGTCCGTCGGGGTGACATGAAGGATGGGTTTGAAGCCGCTGACTTCATTCTCGATGAGAAATTCAACACGCAATTTATCGAGCATGCCTACATGGAGCCGGAATCGGCTGTGTGTAATCCCAGACCTGACGGTGTCATGGAGGTCTACGGCAGCATGCAGCATCCCTTCAGCACGCGACGTTTTACGGCGGCTATTCTGGGTGTGCCTCTGTCGGAAGTGGAAGTGATTACCGTGCCCATGGGCGGCGGTTTTGGCGGCAAGGACGATACAGCGGCCATTGTCTGTGCCAGAACGGCTTTGGCTGCTCAAATCACCGGAAGACCTGTTAAAATGACCTATGACCGTGAATGGTCTATCCGGGAGAGTTACAAACGGCATCCCTATGTCATTCAATATAAAATGGGTGTGTCCAAAGACGGCCGCATCACAGCGGTGCAAACCAGTATGGTCACCGATGCAGGTGCCTACTGTTCAGTGACGCCATGGGTGACCTGGCGCTCCACGGTGCAGTGCTGCGGTCCTTATAAAGTTGATCACGTTCACGCCGATGTCTACGGCGTGCATACCAATAACGTCTTCACCGGCGCTATGCGGGGTTTCGGTTCGCCGCAGGTGAATTTTGCCATTGAGCAATTGGTGGAGATGGCCGCTGAAAAAGTGGGGATGGATCCCATCGCCTTCCGCAGGAAAAATATGCTGCGGCAGGGAGACACCACGGTGACGGGGCAGGTGCTGGACACGCATACGGTCAGCCTGGACCAGGTGCTTTCAAACGTTATGAATGAAATCGACTATGTTCAAAAGTTGAAACGATGCACTTACGGCATGTCTGACAGTGATGAAGAGTACGGAATCGGTCTGGCTTTGAGTTACCGCGGCATGAGCCTGGGGGCTGAGGGTGTGGATTTCTGCTCGGCTATTGTCAATGTGCAGGCCGATGGATCGATTTTACTGGAAACCGGTATTCATGAAAACGGGCAGGGCTCGGAATCGGTCATGATTCTCGTGCTGGCTGAAGCCTTGGGTGTGAAAAAGGAGCGGATCCGCTATCGTCGCCCTTCTACCTCAACCATCCCGGATTCCGGAACCACTGTAGCATCGCGCGGCACGCTCATGGGTAGCGGCGCTGTTACAAAGGCAGTCGATCAATTGAAAGCCGTCTTTGCAGAAGGGCTGGCTGAAACACTGGAATGCGGTGAAAGCGATATTCAGTTTAAAGATGAAAAAATTTTATCGACCTCAAATAATAAATGGATTTCTTTCGAAGAAGGCGTGTCCATTCTCTTTTCAAGGCAGATGTATCCCTTTGCCATGGGCGTGTTCAAAGCGCCCAGAGTAAGTTGGAATGAGGAGAACGGTCAGGGTGACGCCTATTTTACCTGGGTTTACGGTTGTCAGGCTGTTGAGGTGACCGTGAATAAAAAAACCAAAAAGGTCAAAATAATCAATGCGGTGGCGTCTCATGATATCGGGAAGGCAGTGAATCCTCCCATGCTGCTGGGACAAATTTACGGCGGCATGGCCATGGGATTGGGATATGGCCTGTCTGAGGAAGTGGTTATCGAGCAAGGGGTGATACAAAATACCAATTTTCATAAATACAAGATCCTCAGGGCTACAGATGTTCCTGAGATGACCGGGATTATTGTTGAGAATCACGATCCTCGTTCTCCCATTGGTGCCAAGGGCATTGGTGAACCGGCCCTGGAGATTACGGCACCGGCGGCAGCCAATGCCGTGAAACGGGCATTGGGAATCCGCAGCCATTCTATCCCGATTAAAGTTAAAGAGATGCTAAACAAGGAAGTATAAATTGAAGACAATCATCAACGGTGTCAAGATCAGCCTTAGGGCTGAATGGTTCGATAAGGATTTGCTGGATTTTCTCCGTGAGGATCTGGATCTTACCGGCGCAAAACGGGGTTGTGGAATCGGCGTATGCGGTACTTGCGTGATTCTGATCAATGAACTTCCGGTACAGGCTTGCAAAAAAACTGTGGCTGATATCGTTGATATGACAGTGTTGACCATTGAAGGCATGTCCAATAAGGACGATCCTCTCCATCCGCTTCAGCAGGCCTTCATCGATGCGGGGGCCATACAATGCGGCTTCTGCACACCGGGCATGGTACTTACGGCCCATGCGTTTTTGTTGAAGAATAATTGTCCCTCACGGGAAGAGATCCGTAAAGCCATCAAGGGCAATCTCTGCCGCTGCACGGGGTATCAACAGATTGTAGATGCCATTGAAGAGGCGGCCAGGCATTATCGTAAATAAGTAGTTCGAGAAAAGAGGAGTGATATAGATGGGTAAAGTCGACCTGAAAAAATGGCTGGAGAGTTTGAAGCCGTTGCAGATCAACAGTTATAATCAGGACTTTCTTCTGACTTGGGAGAAGTCTCTTGACGATATAAAGGCGACCATTTTAACGGCTGAAGCGTTCAAGGCACTGCATCAGGCTGGTGTTGGCTATGAAATTTTTCAAAACGGTCTGGGCATTGGCATATTCAGAGATCATTCTACCAGGACGCGTTTCAGCTTTGCCTCTGCCGTAGATTCTTTGGGGCTCTCTTTTGCGGAGTTGGACGAGAAAAAGTCGCAGATCGCCCACGGAGAAACGGTTCGTGAAACCGCCAACATGATCTCATTTCTTACGCAAGTCATTGGCATCCGGGATGACATGTATCTGGGTGAAGGGGATAGTTACATGCGTGAAGTCGGTCAGGCAGTGCGTGCAGGCCATCAGGAAGGCGTGCTGCACCAGAAGCCGACCATCGTTAATCTGCAGTCCGATATCGACCATCCTACGCAAGCGGTTTCTGATCTGGCAAAATTGAGAGATTATTTCGGCTCTTTCGACAACCTGAAAGGCCGCAAGATTGCCATGACCTGGGCCTATTCTCCCAGTTATGGCAAGCCGCTGTCAGTGCCTCAGGGCGTTATCGGCCTCATGACGCGGCTGGGTATGGATGTGCACCTGGCCCATCCGGAGGGCTATGAGTTGCTGCCGGAGATAGTCGAACTGGCCGGGGAGAATGCCCGGAAATCGGGTGGATCTTTTGTGGCCGGCAATGATATGGATGCGGCTTTTAAAGATGCAGATGTGGTCTATCCCAAATCATGGGCACCGTTCACCGTGATGGAACAGCGTACGGAATTATTGAAAAATCAGGATGCGCCCGGCCTCGAAGCACTGGAGAAAACCTGCCTCAAAGAGAACGCAAAATATGTAGACTGGGAGTGCAATGCAGAGAAGATGCGGTTGACCAAAGAAGGCAAAGCACTTTATCAGCACTGCCTTCCTGCGGATATCACCGATGTCAGCTGTGAGAAAGGTGAGGTCAGTAAGGAAGTGTTTGAACGATACCGCATCCATACTTATCAGCAGGCCGGATATAAACCTTTTGTCATTGCGGCTATGATTTTTCTGGCCAGGGAGAAAGTGCCCATCGAAAAGCTGGTTTCTTTTTTATAGGAAAAGAGCAGAGAGCCAGAGCATTGTCCACGGAGGACACGGAGAAGAGCGGAGAAGAGCAAAGAGCACTGCCTACGAAAAGTATACGGAGAAGAGCAGAAAAAGAGCAAGAGCACTGTCCACGGAGGTCACTGAGAAGAGCAGGAGCAATGGAACACGGATGACGCGGATACTACGGATTAGAGCGGATTAGTTTGTATGCAAAAAAAAGTAGTTCTTTAGCGGTGTCTTTGCGAGAAGGCCTGCTCTTTGGCCGACGAAGCAATCTCCTGAAGGTTTTGCAGTTATTTCTTATTATGCAAAAGCTCTTATGGAACACGGATGACGCGGATTACACAGATTAGAGCGGATTAGTTTGTATGTAAAAAAAAGTGGTCCTTTAGTGGTGTCTTTGCGAGAAGGTCTGCTCTTTGGCCGACGAAGCAATCTCCTGAAGGCTTTGCAGTTATTTCTTATTAGGCAAAAGCTCTTATGGAACACGGATGATGCGGATTACACGAATTAGAGTACTGCACACGAAGGGCATGAAAAAAGAGCCAGAGCCAGAGCACTCTCCACGGAGGACACGGAGAAGAACGGAGAAGAACCGGAGAAGAAACAAGAGCCAATTGATTATGGATTGTATGAGAAAAATGATTCGAAATATGAAATTTGGAGTTGCTGTTATGCACTCACTCACTTCCAGATGGATTCAATGTTTTTCGAGCAGGGCAGGGCGGCTTCGTGTGTTTCGTGGGCAATGCTCCTGCTCTTTTAACAACAAAAAAATTTGAACCATAAATATTGAAAACAGGAAAAATAATGTCAAGAATAATCAAACATTTTAATGAAGAAGTGCTTCAGCGCACTATCACACGTTGCCGGGAAAAAGGATTTATTCTCCCCACATTCAAACAGATGAAAGACCCTGAAACCATTCCGCAGAAAATCAAAGACCAGCTCCCGGACGTTGGCCTGTGGGATGTGAACCCGCTGAACCTTTTCAGAATCACCTGGAAGAACGATGTGGATACTGGTTTGTTTGGCGGAGTGAACGCCTTTGAGATTCCAAAAGAGATTACAGGCGTGAAGGCGCGGGTCATTGGATTGGTGGGTAAATACTTTCCTACAGGCGCACATAAAGTGGGGGCTGCTTACGGCTGCCTGGTACCCAGGCTGGTCAGCGGAGAATTTGATCCGGAGTATCATAAGGCGGTCTGGCCTTCCACTGGCAATTACTGTCGCGGCGGGGCCTATGACTGCGCACTGCTCGATTGCCATTCTGTGGCCATCCTGCCTGAAGAAATGTCTCAGGAGCGTTTCGATTGGCTCAAAGAGATCGGTGCAGAAGTGATTGCCACCCCGGGGTGCGAATCGAATGTGAAAGAGATCTACGACAAATGTTGGGAGCTGCGAAAAGATCCAACATATATGATTTTTAATCAATTCGATGAATTCGGTAATCCACTCTATCATTATTCGGTGACCGGCCCGGCGTGTGATGAGGTGTTCACCGGCGTTCAAACCGAGAAAACGCGATTGGCAGGCTTTGTCAGTGCCACCGGTTCCGCTGGCACTATTGCCGCCGGGGATTACTTGAAGACCAAATATCCCCTGCTAAAAGTTGTTGC